>JADGDY010000044.1 GCA_016744655.1 Bacteroidales bacterium
ATATTACCTATAGTAGCCTACGGGCATCCCATTTTAAAGAAAATGTCTATAGACATTGATAAAGATTATCCTGAATTAGATAAGCTTATCGAAAACATGTTTGAAACCATGTATGCTACCAATGGTGTAGGTTTAGCAGCTCCTCAAATTGGTAAAAACATTAGGTTATTTGTTTTAGATGCTACGCCATTTAAAGAAGATTATCCAGATGCTTTTGAAGGGAAGAGAGTGATGATAAATATCCATATTGTTGAACAAGAGGGCGAAGAATGGAGCTTTGATGAAGGTTGTTTGTCAGTTCCTGATATTCATGAAGCTGTGATGCGAAAACCTAGAATCAAGATTCAATATATGGATGAAAATTGGGAGCAACACGAGGAGTGGATAGATGGTATTATGGCCAGAGTAATGCAGCACGAATATGATCATATTGATGGGAAAATATTTACTGAACATTTGAGTTCTATGCGTAAAATGCTGTTAAAGAGAAAGCTGAATGATATTATGACTGGTAATATAAATCCTAAATACAGAATGGTATTTGCTAAAGCCAAAAAGGGTAGAAGGTAAGCTGTTCTATAAGAAAATATGTAAAGGTGAGCCTATTAATATGCTTACCTTTTTTTTGTGCAGTTTTTGTTTAATTCTTAGTTTCTAGCCAATTATAAATGGTTTCGGTAAGCAGTATCCTTTTGTCAGAAAAAGAATGATCATTAGCATTTAAAACCCATATATGATCTTCTTTTATGTTAGAATGATATTTATGAAACTCATTCTTCTCTTTTTTATTGCTAAATATATAAGCACTTGATTGACTGCTACTTTTAATAGACTTTTCTAAATTCATTTTTTCAATGTTCATTATTTCATTTACAAATTCCGATCCTGAAGCAATATCAATACAAGGTCGTTGTTCTAAATTAACAATATACTTGTTGAGTTGTTTGTCTAGTTTATTATTCAAAACATCATAACCACTCCAAGGGTCTATTGTGAGAACTCCTTTAATTCCATCTAATTCTTCATAAGATAAAAGAGCAATATCTCCACCCATACTATGACCTAGAAGGAATATTTGTTTTGTATCGATTCGAAATTGTTTGGCATTTAAAATAAGGTAATTGTATATGTCTTTAGTGTCTTGAATACTTTGAGAATAACTAAATAATCCATTGTTTCCCCATGTTCCAGAGTAAGAAAAGAAAACACAATTGTAACCATTTCTCCTTAATCCTTGACCAATATCTTCGTTTTTCTCAAATCCAGGGTTTCCATGGATAAATATAATTGTAGGTTTTTGGCTTTTCCCAGAAGCCATTAAAATTCGAGCTGTTAGTTTGTTATCCGATGGAATGATAAAGGGAATACTCAAGGGAGTGCCGCTTTTTTTGAAGCCAATAGGATCGTTCAATTTGAAGGAACTTGTTGATGTATCTTCATCTTTCGTAGTATTATTGTTTTCACAAGAACTCATAATGAAGAGGCTAAGGGATAATAAAACCCATATTCTATTTTTCATAAATTTCGGTTTTGATGCTTTTTTATTATTAAAGATTACTAATAAGATGTGTTTTATAATACAGATCAAATATATGCATTAATATTTTACATATAATATGGTAATATGAATAATTGTTTAGAAGAAACGACGGAAAGTATTATTCCCAAAATTATCTAATTTTATAAATTTCATCTGTCTTTTACTATTTTTGTAGAAAATATTTTCATGCCAAATCAACAGAATTATAGCCTATCCGATTTGATGGATGAATTGCAAATGGTGATTCGATCCTCTTTTGATCATTCTTATTGGGTGATTGCCGAGTTGGCTAATGTATCAGGTTCTGCTCGTGGGCATATGTATATGGAATTGGTGGAGAAATCCAATCATCAAATTATTGCAAAAGCTAGAGCAAATCTTTGGAGTTCAAGAAAACATCAGATCATGAAGGCTTTTGAGGAGGTGACCAAAGAAACTGTAAAAACAGGAATGAAGGTGCTTTTGCAGTTAAGTGTTGATTTCCATCCAGTGTATGGATTGAGTTTTCAGGTTTTGGATATCGATCCTTCTTTTTCTTTAGGAGAATTAGAACGTCAAAAGCAAGAAACCATCAAACGTCTTCAAGAAGAAGATTTACTTGATTTTAACAAGCAATATGTTCTCCCTGTAGTTCTTCAAAAACTAGCTGTAATTTCATCTGAATCTGCAGCAGGTTATCAGGACTTTATGAATCAGTTGGAACAGAATACTAATAGTTATCAGTTTGATGTACAATTGTTTCCTGCGGTAATGCAAGGTGATAAAGCTCCTGAATCCATAGTTTTAGCATTGGAGAAACTTGAAAATAAAGGGATAGAATTTGATGCACTAATTGTTATTAGAGGAGGAGGTAGTAATTTGGATTTAGCATGTTTTGACGACTATGCCCTTAATGTTCGTTTAGCTCAATCTTTCTTTCCCATATTTACCGGAATAGGACATGAACGAGACCAATCGGTTACAGATATGATAGCTCACACTCGGCTTAAAACACCAACCGCAGTTGCCGAACACATTGTTCAGCACAATTATGAATTTGAAAAAGGTGTAAAGGATCTATTCAGCTATGTTTTAGAATCTTCACAAGATTCCATAGCCGAAAATCAATATCAGCTAGAAAAAGCATCTTCAAGAATGGCCAAATCTAGTTTAGATTTACTCCATTCCGAGAAATCAGAAATACGTGAGTTGAGTTTTTTGACCAATCAATCTGCCATGGAATTGATTCACCAGAATAAGAGTCAAATACAACAAATAAAAAACGATGTTATGTATTTGTCTAAGTCTTTTATTAAGGAACAAGAACAGTTTATTGGTCATCAAAAGAGGAATGTGGCATTGGTTGCAAAGGATTTTATTAATAGAGAAAATGTGGACCTCTATCCATCGAAACATCTCGTAAAGTATTCATTATTAAGTATTGAAAAAGAGAATAATAAACTTGATTATATCAAGAATTTAATTAGAGTGTCAGATCCAGAACTTCTTTTAAAAAGAGGTTTTAGTATTACCCGATACAATGGCAAGGCAGTAACAAATGCCGAGGTTTTAGAGGAGGGAAATGAAATAGAAACTCAATTGGCAAAAGGCAGTATCAAAAGTAAAATTATTAAGTAGAAATTATGGCTAAGAAATTAACATACGAATTGGCATTAAACGAATTACAGCTCATCGTATCAGAGATCGAAGGAGAAGGAATTGGTATTGATGAGTTGTCAAAAAAAGTAAAACGAGCAGCTGAGCTGTTGAAGTTTTGTCAAGGAAAATTACGTCAGACTGAAAATGATGTCAATGAGATTTTAGGGCAATTTGAAGAGTAGTTTAATTGATACTACTGATAAATTGGAGAGTTTTGGGTGCCTGAGTTGGTCGAAGGAGAGATTGTATTAGTAAATCGTGAAAAGTTATACGTTCTTGATATAATTTTGATTGAAAACATCTGTTTGTATGATTCCTAAATCTTAAATGAATAAAATCTAAATATTTAACACCTGTCCATGGAATCATGTTGTAATATCGAAAAACAAATATAATATATCGAAAAACAATAAATAATACTTGATTATTAATAATAATTGCTTTTACTTTGTAGTGAAATTAAAAACTGATTATTATGAATACGAAACCCACAAGTGTTAAAGTTATTTATTGGATGACCAATATTTTATTTTGGTTATATTCAATCGCATCAATTTTTGCTATGTTCTTTGCAGTTGCATTAATTATTGGATTGCTCGATAAAATTAAACTACATGTTGGTATGCCTATGGCTATGGATTTAAAAGAAGTTGGTCAATTAGTTTATAATGGTCAAATAATTGATGTTGAGCTTGTCGAGATGTATGGAAAGATTCATATTGTAGATGCACCAAAAGAAGTAAATAGAATTTTTGGTGTTTTTATGCTGATGGCTTTGAGTATGGGTTTGTATATTTTCATGACATTCAAAGAGTTTATAACCAATGTATATCGTGGGGCCTATTTTGATAGAAGTAATATTCTGCTTCTGAAAAGAATAGCTTATGCATTATTAGCTTCATGGATATTTGCTGTTTTTTATGCCGCTTTCCAAAGTTTTTATTTCCTTAAACAATTAAGTTTTGAAGGAGCCATTGCTTCTGGAGATTATCAGACCTTTAATGGGGTTTTAGTTGTCGCATTATTACTCTGGGTTCTATCTCACATTTTTCAAAAAGGGGTAGAGCTTGAAAAAGAAAATGAATTAACAATTTAAGGACATGGCTATAATAGTAAACCTAGATGTGATGCTTGCCAAACGCAAGATGAGCCTTACAGAACTCTCTCAAAGAGTAGGAATAACAATGGCCAACTTGTCCATACTAAAAACGGCAAAAGCTAAGGCCATTCGATTTTCAACCTTAAATACCATTTGTGAAGTATTGGATTGCCAACCAGGCGATATATTAGAGTATCAACCTGAAAAATAAAAAACCATGAGCAAAGAAAAAGTAGTTAAAGAGTATTTTATCAAAAAAGGACTAAAACTAAAATGTGTGATTTGTAAAGAAACATTGTTTTGGACCCGTGAGACTTTAATGAATACAAAAGGAATGAGTTTTTTAAACCTTGATTGGGCCAATAAAAGTGCAACCAATTATGTATGCAATAATTGTGGCTATGTCCATTGGTTTTTGGAAATCTGAGTTCGGCATTAAATTACACCACAGTTTCAGATAATTAGCTCATATATGACACAAATTTTATGGAGAGCTATCGGGATAAAAAATGAAATTTGGGGAAATAGTGGTGGTAATTATCGAAATCCACTCATGGAAAAGCCAATAATACATCATCTTTTCACTAAAATCCAATTGATATAGTCCGCTATATCTTCTTGATTATCAGGTAAAACCAAATGTATTGTTGGCTTTCTGTGGGATGATTTAATAGCCAAACTCAGGTTTGAAGATTAGTTTTGTATTTTTACCACAAATAAAACCTAAACCTATGAAAAAGTTATTCGTGATCATCAGCTTATTTTTAAGCTTTGGTGTTCTAGCACAAGATTTAGAAAACGATCAAGAATTAATTAAAAATGTGATTCAAACTGCTTATGTCGAGGGTTTACAGAACGAAGGAAATATTGAGAAAATAGATTCTGGAATTCATCCTGATTTTAATCTTATTGGAATTGATAAAGGCGATAAAATGTGGAATTTATCCATAAGCGATTGGAAAGCCAAAACAGTTAAAAGACTTGAAGCAGGGGAGTTACCACGAAAAGAAAACCTCATTTCCATTAAGTTCCTTGATGTGGATGTAACCGGAACTGCTGCAGTAGCTAAAATTGAGTTTTACGTTGGCGAAAAGCTTACCTATGTGGATTATATTTCACTTTACAAGTTTGAAAGTGGATGGAAAATGGTAAATAAGATTTATTACAAGTTTTAATTCTCTCTATTATTAAAACCTATTTCTGTTTCTTACGTACAACGAAGAATCTATAAATCAATGAATTTAGAGTTTTTTTGTGTAATTAAACAAATTGTTATGAATCTAAAGGCTATTTATTTTTCATGGACTAAGCCACTGATACTGTTTTTGGTATTGACTTTATTATTTAGCCAATGCAAGAAAAAAACAGAGGAGACCATCACACCAATAGACCCAGGTCCTAAAACCTATACTGCTAGTCTTGTGAACCCTGATAGTTTAACCTTGAAAATGATATTTGATGAGAACTATATTGTTCTCGGAGAAGATTTAATATTTTCCTACAGTGGAATTTCAGATCTTTCATATTTATCAAAAATAACAGAAATTTCAGGAGATGTTATTATAGAATATTGCCCTAATCTACAAAATTTTAGTGGTTTAGATAGTTTGAAAACAATAAAAGGCGATGTAACCTTAAGTGCAAATAATTCATTCAATAGCTTTCATGGTTTTGAGCAACTTGAATTTATTAGAAAAGATTTAACCATCACCGACAATCCAAGTTTAACTGTGATTGAAGGTTTAGGAAACCTAACAGAAATTAAACAAAGTCTTATTATTCAATTTCAAAATAGTATTGAGGATTTATCAGGTTTTAAAAGTCTTAAGGTTCTAGGCAAGAGCCTGATACTTTATTCAAATGAGAAAATAAATTCATTTAGTGGGCTATCTGGACTTACAGAAATTAGGGGAACCATTTTGGTTTCCGGCGACAATCAGTTTAAAGATTTTACTGGGCTTTCCTCATTAAAAAGCATTAGAGGAGGGCTTCGGATTAGTAATTACCCCCATTTAGAATCTTTTGAAGGACTGGAGAACTTGAATTATATCTACGATGACTTAGAAATCACCTATAACCCGAGACTAAAATATATTGATGGTTTAAGCGCAGTAGATAGTTTGAATGGCAGGCTAATCATTAAAGGAAACGATTCCTTGGTTGAAATCAATTCGTTTGGTCAATTAGTGAATATTAAAAACGATCTGACCATAGAATCAAACCCCATGCTTAATGATTTAAAAGCTTTTAATAATCTTAGTTTTGTTGCTGGGAAATTGAAAATAACCGATAATAATAGATTAACAGATATTGATGAGTTTAGTCAATTAAAAACTATTGGCGAAGGATTATCCATCACTGGAAATCTAAGATTGCAACAAATTTATGGTTTAGCATCATTAACTACTCTAAAAGAAAAACTCTACTTAGGAGACAACGATAGATTAAGTTCATTGGATGGTTTAGAGTCTTTGGTTTTTATTGATGGTGATTTGTCAATTAAAGGAAACGACAATTTAACCGATTTATGTGGATTAACTTCTATATTTGAATTAGGCGGTGTTAATGGATTAATCGATATTACTGGAAATACCTATAATCCAAGTGTAGCAGATGTATTATCAGGAAATTGTAGTGTAGATGGGAAATAAGAAATACGCTCGCATCCTTGTTTTTTTTATTCTCTTTCAATCTGTATTTGTACCGCGAATAGTTTCACAAAATGCAAATGCCAAGCTCGTTAAGAAATCCAATGGAATTTCAGTCTATAAAATTAAAAACTCCCATGAGTCTCTTAACCGGATTATTGCCAAAACGCAAGTCTCCACTAATTATATGGATATACTTTGCTTAATAAAAGATTTTAATCATCAGAAAGATTGGATTTATGCCAACCACGAGGCTTTTGTATTGGATAGCATAAATCCTTACCGATGGATTTATTACGGTGTGTCTGAAACACCATGGCCTATTTTGGATAGAGACGTGGTAGCTGAAGTGGAACTAATTATTGATGAAAATGAAAATCGACTTATATTGCACTCTATTGCCAAACCAGATATTATTCCAGAATCTGAAGAATTGGTGAGAATACAAATGATGGATTCTAAATGGATACTGACAAAGCTAGAAGAGAACCTTACTCTGGTAGAATTAGATTTGTTGGTAGATGTAGGAGGAACAGTACCTCATTGGTTGGTGAATCTTTTTGGATCGAAAGGACCCATGGGAACCCTTAAGAATATGAAGATGGAAATGCAGAAACCTGAATCACAAGATTGTGAATGTGGTTATAATGAATTATTGAATTAATATGTTAAGCAAAGAAACATACCCCATATTATGGTTTGGAAAAGCTTACTCCAAAACGGAATTTCATACCTTTTTAAATGAAAAAGTAAGGAGGAGTCTTCAAGATTGGGAATTAGAAATTTTAAAGTTTACGAAAGAATGGTTGGATGAGAAAAACGAGTGGTTTATGGTCTCCACATCTGGCTCTACTGGTAAAGCTAAAGATATTTCAATTTCTCGTAAACAGATGATAGAGAGTGCTCTATCTACAGGGGAGTATTTGAATCTCGAAAAAGGACAATCCGCTTTACTCATCCTCCCAGCACAGTTTATTGCAGGGAAAATGATGATAGTTAGGGCTTTGGTTTTAGGTCTCGATTTTTATTATTTAGAACCTAAACTGGGTATTCTAAAGCAGTTAGATAGAAAGTATGATTTCTGTGCTGTTATTCCACTTCAAATACAGAAAGTGTTAAATACCAAACAACTCGAATTGTTCTCAGAAGTTATTATTGGAGGAGCGGCTATTGGTAACGAGGATATTACAAAATTACAAGGTTTTGACACTCGTTTTTATGCCACCTATGGTATGACAGAAACAGTTACGCATATAGCCATTAAACCACTCAATGGAACTCGTATATCTCCATTTTACCATTGCCTCCCAGGAATTTCTATAGATAGAGATGATCGCGAATGTTTGAGAATATTTTCACAGCGACTTCCTCAAAAAATAACGGTGACAAATGATAGAGTCGAAATGATTAATGCAAGCACATTTAAATTATTGGGCAGGGTAGATGCAGTGATTAATTCAGGAGGTTTGAAAATACAAGCAGAGGAAATTGAGGAGCTTATAAAAGAAAAACTAGGTTTAGTTAGCATGTTGGGCTATAGAGAAGATAAAGCGCTAGGTCAGAAAATGGTTTTATTAGTCGAAGGAGAAGAAAAAGAGCTGGACAAGCTCAATATACAAGCACAGCTTGAAGATATTCTTGATAAAAATAAGGTTCCAAAAGAAATACTATTCGTAAAAGAATTATTCCGTACCCCAAATAATAAAATTAATCGTGCTAAAAATCAGGAGTGGATTTAAAAGTATATAAATATTTATTTATTCAAGAAGCTAATTATTTTATTCGAGTTACCGTGTTTGCTCTTAAGTGATAGATTACTAGAGTTTTAATAAAATATGAATTAAGATAATAGCGTCCTAATTATTATAAAGATTCCTTCTTCGCCTTAGGCGAGATCGAAGTGACAATTGTTCAATGGTGGATTAGGAAGAAAGGGCTTGAATCTGAAAACTTTAGTTGCAATAAATTTCTCTGTTCTCATTTATTGGAAGATGTATCATAACCTATCTCCTTATCCAGTTTTTCAAACTCAGCTTTTTCTTCATTAACTGTCATTTTAGGAGAGGATTTCTCCAATTCCTCAACTTCCTTAAGAGATTCTTCATCGGTTTCCTGTTGTTTGGTATTTCTTAGGTGTTGTCGCACGAAGTAAGCTGCAGCAATAGCTAGAATAGCAAACCAAAAGAAGTTGACCTTTAAGACTATAAGTAAAATGAAGATTACAATTAAGCTCAGGATAGCGAATTTATTCATGAATTTTTCTGTAAAAATATAAAAGTCATCTATGCTATCCAAGAATTTTATAATTTCACTTTTTATAAAAAATGATGATATGTTTCAAAAAGCAATAGTTAGAATACCCAGTAAAAGTATGGTTAAAGGATTGAGTTCTGCCAATTTAGGTTTGCCAAATTATGAATTAGCATTAAAACAACACGAAGCCTATGTTGAAGCTCTTCTATCATGCGGAGTAGAGGTAATAACTCTAGAAGCAGATGAGAACTTTCCTGACAGTACTTTTGTAGAGGATGTAGCACTTTGTACACCACATTGCGCAATAATTACTCGCCCTGGTGCAGAAAGCAGAAGACAAGAAATAGAGGAGATGAAAGAAGTTTTAAAGGATGAATATGAGAATATAGAATTTATTCAAGCTCCAGGTACTGTGGAAGCAGGTGATATCATGATGGTGGAGAATCATTATTATATTGGTTTATCTGCAAGGACCAATGAGGAGGGTGCTCAGCAAATAATTTCTAATTTGGAAAAATATGGTTTGACAGGTTCCATAGTGTCTTTAGAAGAAGTATTGCATTTGAAAACAGGTCTTGCTTATTTAGAGAATAATTATCTAGTTGCTTGCGGAGAGTTTTTGGAGAAGGACGAGTTTAAGAAGTTCAACATTTTAGAAATTGAAAAAGAGGAGTCTTATGCCGCCAATTGTATTTGGGTAAACGATACGGTGATTATTCCAAAAGGATTTCCAAAAGCAAAACAAGTGATAGAAAAAACAGGCTATGAAATAATAGAATTAGACATGTCTGAGTTTCAAAAACTGGATGGTGGATTGAGTTGTTTGTCATTGAGGTATTAAAAAAAATAGCCAAAAGAATAAGTGGTTTTAAAAAGATAGGGATAAATGAATTTCAATGAATTTTTGCCCCAACCCTGACGGGAGATTCATTGAAATTCAGGCTCTCTTTAGGGAAGGGGTAAACCTGAATTTCAATAATTTCAGCAACTAATTTTATTTCAGGTAACCACTTATAATTAGATTTTGTTTTAAGATAAAAACTATAGTTTAACCCATTTTTTACTCATTGTCATATTGTCAGTCTCAACTTTTACTAAATAACTACCATTTTTTATTTGCCTAATATCTAGTGAGATATAGTCTTTATCTAAAGTGATGGTTGAAAACACAGATTCCCCTAAATAATTAATTACTGTTATTTCTATTTTTCTAAATTCATTATTGAATTGTAAATTTAAAAGACCGTTTGAAGGGTTGGGACTCAAATTAAAATCGTAAGAATCCTCAAAGTTTTCTGAGATTCCAACATTGGTTTCTATGTTTACATTTCCATCTCTCAATTGATTTCCTTTATATCCATTAGCTAATATTTTCGACTCATCATAGGGAACATTTAAGTTATAGGAAGTGATGAAAATAGAATCGTTTCCGGTAAACTGAGTATAGGAAAGACAACTAATATCTAATAAGTCATCACCATTAATATCTCCTAAAACTGCTGAATTAATAAATGTAAATCCTTTTGGACGAAGAGGAAAACCCTCAACTTCCCCAGTTCCATCTAAGGAATAGGCATGAATAAAACCATATCCATCGGCATCGGTAATATTACTGGTAAATACCAAATCCATAATATCATCATTATTCACATCGGATACAGAAATTACGCCTTCGCAACCACCATTTTTGTTGATAGGCAGATTGTCTAATGCTTGACCAGCCGCATCGTATCCAAAAATCACATCCATAGGTGAACCTCCATTATCGGTATTTGGATGTCCAATGTATATTTCATATTCACCATCATCATTAGCATCAACAACAGTTGGTGGAGAATATCTCCAGCCACTTGGGGTAGTTTTTGGCCAACCAAAAGGGTAAGAACCATTGGATTTCACCATATAATAATCTGGAGAATCACCATGTCGTGACCCCACTATTTCCATTTGCTCATCACCATCAAAATCATATACAATAGGCGATTGGTAAGAAAATCCTTTGCTTGCATCAACCAAAGGAAAACCAAATAAAAAGCTTGCATCTAAGTTAATGGCATATAAAGAACCAGAAGAAATAGAAATCACTATATCTTTTGTTCCATTATTGTCAATATCAGCTATGGAAGGCGTGAAAGCTAAATTCCCAGGAAGTTCTAAAGGCCAGTTTTCATTAAAAGGTTCTCCATCTATATTCACTACATGAAGCATTCCGTAAGTCGAGGTTCCTCTTTCGCAGGTAATAACTTCCATGATATTATCACCATCTAAATCGGCAATTGCAGGTGCGTTAAACATCCAATGTTCTTCGAAGTTCAATGGCCAGCCTTCTAGGTCGTTTCCGTCCTTGTCCAACAAATATACCCGTCCGGCATTGGGAGAGCCACCAGTATTTAAAATGATTTCGAAATGTCCATCACCATTCATATCTGCAATGCTTGGAGGATAGATAATGGTACCACTCACGTTTTTCATCCACAGAACATCCCCATTTCCTTTTATAGCATAGAGTTTTTTATTGGCACCGAAAACTATTTCATCTGCACCATCCTCATCAATATCTGCAATGGCAGCACCCCTGAAATTTTTAAAACTAGCATTTGCTGGGCTTCCAAAAGGAAAGCCATCGAGCATTTCAGTTGTGTTTTTAAAAGAGTTATCCGCAGGTAAAAGGGTATTCTCGAGAAGGATTTTTCCATTTTCATCTAAGGAAGCTTTTTTTCCAATAGTGTTTTGACTAAAAGAAATAGTGGTGAACAAAACTAAAGAACTTAGTAATGCTGCATAGTAGAGCGTTTTTTCCATCATATTAAATTGGGGTTTGTTATTTTGGTATAAGCCCAAATTTAAGAAAAAAACTATAGTCTTAAGAAGATGGTAGATTTTAAGTTATTAACTGTTAGAGAAATATGGTTAATAAATAGGAGGAGTATCAAGTGTAGTGATGTGCTCGCTTAAGTAGTTCAAAACTTTCATCTGACATTAAATATTCATGACCTGTTAACTAGCTTCCATCATCTCACATCGGTCATCGGTACTCTGTCATCCCACATCAGTCATCACGCATCGGTCATCAAGCTTTTGTTACTTCCCAGCTTCCAACTCCCTCAAATGCTCCATCTTTTTACGCTCCAAGAATTCCTGAATGCCCTCGAAATGCTCTCTGATTCTTTTGTTTCCAAACTCGTAAATC
Organism: Bacteroidales bacterium; assembly: GCA_016744655.1. Classification (GTDB taxonomy): domain Bacteria; phylum Bacteroidota; class Bacteroidia; order Bacteroidales; family UBA12170; genus UBA12170. The sequence goes on from JADGDY010000044.1 coordinate 12,369, forward strand.
TTGCTCACCATCCCGTCTAAGAAATCTCTATCGTGAGAAACGAGGATTAGCGTTCCATCATATTCCATTAAGGCTTGCTTGAGGATGTCTTTGGTTTTTAAATCCAAGTGATTGGTAGGCTCATCGAGAATAAGAAGGTTAACAGGCTCGAGGAGTAGTTTAATCATAGCCAGACGAGTTTTTTCTCCTCCGGATAGGATTTTTACTTTCTTATCCCAATCATCGCCACTAAACATAAAAGCACCTAGAATGTCTTTAATTTTGTTTCTAATGTCACCTTTGGCCACATCATCAATAGTTCCGAAAACGCTATTGCTTTCATCTAACAAAGAAGCTTCGTTTTGCGCAAAGTATCCAATATGAATATTATGGCCAATGGTGAGTTGACCATCGTGATCAAGCTCATTCATAATGGCTTTAACTAAAGTCGATTTTCCTTCTCCATTTTTTCCTACAAAGGCCACCTTCTCACCTCTCGTAATACTAAATGAAGCATCGGCAAAAACAGTATGTTCACCATAAGTCTTTCCAACTTCCTCTGCCATTACAGGGTAATTTCCAGAGCGTGGAGAAGGAGGGAAGCGAAGTTTTAAATGAGAGTTGTCCACCTCGTCAACTTCTATAATCTTTAGCTTCTCAAGCATTTTTACTTTCGATTGTACTTGCAATGTTTTTGAATAGGTTCCTCTAAACCTATCAATAAACTGTTGTGTGTCAGCAATGAATTTCTGCTGCTCATCAAACTGTTTCTGTTGTTGTTCTCTGCGTTCTTGGCGCAATTGTAGGTAGGCAGAATAATTTACTTTGTAATCGTAAATTCTACCCATGGTAACTTCAATCGTTCTGGTAGTGATTCTATCGATGAACATTCTATCGTGAGAAATAATCATCACTGCTTTCGCACTATTGATTAAGAAATCTTCTAACCATTGTACCGACTCAATATCTAGGTGATTGGTAGGCTCATCCAGAAGGATTAAATCAGGGTCTTGTAATAGAATTTTAGCCAATTCAATCCTCATTCGCCATCCTCCGCTAAATTCACTAGTAGGCCGCTGAAAGTCGGAACGCACAAAACCCAAACCCATCAAAGTTTTTTCTATTTCTGCATCGTAATTGATCTCAGCCTGGCTATAAAGCTTCTCACTAATATCGGATACTTTTTCTATGATTTCGTAGTATTCCTCCGATTCGTAATCAGTTCTGGAGGTGAGCTGTTGATTCAAGTCGTCCAACTCCTTTTGCATACTTTGTACTTGAGAAAAGGCTTGAGCTGCTTCCTCAAAAACAGTTCTGTCATCCTCTGTCATCAAATGCTGTGGAAGATAGGCAATTACAGCATCTCTGGGTGCTGATATTTTACCACGGCTTGGAGTTTGAACTCCAGCAATAATTTTGAGGAGGGTAGATTTTCCGGCACCATTCTTACCCATTAAAGCAATTCTATCTTTATCGTTTACCACAAACGAAATATCTTTAAATAGGGTAGTGCCACCAAATTCTACTGCCAAGCCGTCAATTGAAATCATATTTTACTTTTAAAAATGAATCGGCAAATATAATTAATTAGTGCTTGCACTTAAAGTTCAATTTCGGCATAACGCATTTGCAAAAATGATAAGTTTTCAATCTTGTAAAAATTACAAGAACTAGCTCGGTTAGGATTTGCTATTGTTTTCCAAAACAGGTTTCTTGGGAAGGGATAATAATGAATTCTGTTTTTTTAATTAGAAAAAGAATCTAAATCCTGTATTTATGATGAGACCGTTAGAGTAAATGGGCTTGTACAATACTTTATCAGCAGTAGCTCCGGTTCCTACACCTCCAATTTCAATAAAATAATTGCTCCCATTACTCATGAAAAACTCAAATCCAAATAACCCATATCCTCCAAATTCCATTTGCTCTGAGGAAAAGTCAGAACTAGGGAAGATAATTAACATTCCTCCTTCACCATATAATCTAATTTTCTCATTGATTTCTCCAGCAACACCAACAACTCCGAAGGATAAGTTGGAATAAGGAGTCCAGGTAGTTTCTTTTTTATAAATATGCTCATTGAACATCAAATTTCCTCGTAGTCTGAACGCAATTTTTTGCTTTGCAAAATATGGTGTGGTGACTTGTAGCCCTATCCCATAATCTTTTTGGTACTGACCTAACTGAAACCCAGCATTAAACTGATGTCTTTTTTCTTGGGCAAATACAGACATGAATAGCGTTAAAAACAGAATGGTAAGTATTCTTGATTTCATATGAAGTGGTTTTGTTTAACATACAAAAGTAGTTTAATCTATTTTGAAATCAAACAAAACCACATTTATTTCGAGCTAACATTTTAATCAGAAACTATGGATACTATTGAGCAATTTCAGTATGTTCGTCGTAGGAACTAGCAAGAAAATAGCCCAATATTTGAGAGCCAAAATTAGATTGAGCATTATAGGGTGTTGAACTGCCCATCATACCACCATTATTGTCGTTAAGTTGTTGATAGTAAGTTCTCGTTTCTTTGTTAATGCTGTAGATTCTCACTTTTACTACATCATCCTTGTCAAAGTTTTGCCTAAAAGGCTCATAGATGATGGTATCTTTTGGATTTTCAATCACCATTGTTCTGTATTGCTTTGAATCTAACTTCCCATTTACCCAAAACTTAAACATAAAATAATTTGTATTTTCACTAATGCTTTTAAATTTAATTTTGGGAGCATATTTTAACTCATTGGAGGTAGGATTAGGAGAATCTGTTTTTTCAAAAGTCATCTCAAATATTTCAGTAGGAGATAATAAATTAGATTCAGCTTGATAATTTTGTCCTTCAATCTCAATTTCCATTCGATAATCAGAGTGAATACTTCCGATCAATTGTGTGCCTCGATAATAACCTTTAGAAATATATTCCAGAGTTTCCGTTTCATCATTTTGATTTATAACTTTTATAATGGCATTTTCAATATACTGAGGAGCATCATTATTAAAATAATCTGAAGTATAGCTAAGTCTTACAAGTGCTGTAGAATCTTTTAGCAATTTGGCATCAACTGTAGGAATTGGGTTAGAAGAATTTAAATCCATATCGATCACTTTTTCGCACGAGACACCAATAATGGCTAATGAAAAAATGAAGAGCAAGTTTTTTATTTGTTTAAATATCATGATTGTTTTCTTTTAGATTAAAATTTAAAGTTCCAAGTTACAGAAGGCACTATTCCAAATAAACTCAGCTGAACTGCTTCGGTGGTTCCGGGAACCGTTTCGCTTTCTTGAAAATCGATGGAGTAAGCATTGTATCTGTTGTAGGCATTGTAAATTGAAAAATCCCAACTCGATTTAAATCTCTTTTTTTGCTTTCCTTCTAAATGCACATTTAAGTCTAAGCGATGATAATCAGGCATTCTATAACCATTTCGCTCTGTATAGTAAGGGTAGGTAAAACCATCATATTCATATTTACCGCTAGGGAAAGTCACAGCATTTCCGGTATAATACACCCAAGTTGCAGACACACTCCATCTTTTGTTTATTTGATAACTACCTACTAAAGAAATATCGTGGGTTTTGTCAATTTTACTGGGATACCATTCGTTATTATTAATGCCTTCAATTTGGTTTTCGGTGCGAGATAGCGTATAACTCAACCAACCCGTAAACTTTCCTGTTTTCTTTTTTAAATAAAACTCTGCTCCAAAACTTCTTCCTTTTCCTTGAAGAATATAGGATTCTAAATTTTCATTTAGTACAATATCAGCACCATCTTTAAAATCGGTAATATTATACATATCCTTATAATAAGCCTCCACAGAAAACTCATAATTATTATCTTGGAAATTTTGGAAATAGCCAAGCGCATACTGATTTACATCTAATGGTTGAATATTGTGTGAACTAGGTACCCAAGTATCAGTGGGCTGTCCGGAGGTGCTATTTGACATCAGGTGCAAATATTGCCCCATTTTATTATACGAGGCTTTAATTGATTTGTCTTCAGCTAATCTGTAACTTAATGATAACCGTGGCTCGATGCTATTATAAGATTGCATAACTTCGTTTTTTCCAAAATAAACAGAATCAACAATTTGATTATCTTCATTATAAGTATTGTTATAACCTTCTCCGAGTTGACTGAAATTAGATATTCTTAGGCCATATTCAGCAGAAACCCTATCTGTTATTTCTTGTTTGTTGGAGAGGTATATTGACGATTCCAAAGCAAATTTCTCATCCAATAAAATTTCGGTATTGTCATTATTCTCATGCTCCAACTTACCAGGATTAAAGGTGTGATGTGTAGAGTTAAAACCAAAACTTAATGTGTTTTTAGGATTCAAAAAGTAGGTGAAATCTTGTTTGAAACCATAGTCTACGATTCCTGAAGATAATTCAGATTCTCCATCATTAAGTTTAAATCCGTAATCGTATTCACTATAAATTAGCGTAGTATTACTAAATAGTTTTGAATTAAAAATATGGTTCCATCTTAGTGTTCCTGTTTTATTGCCCCAGTTCATGCCCATTGCACCATAGCCAAATTCATCATTGCCAAAATATCCAGATAGGAATATTCTATTATTGTCATTTATTTGATAATTTAATTTAGCATTCAAATCGTAGAAATAAAGATTGGCATCATCATCTAAAATACCTACCGCTCCAGCTACCAAATCGGCATAACTCCTTCGTCCAGAAACTATAAAAGACATTTTATCTTTTATAATCGGTCCTTCTAAGGTTAGGCGAGAAGAGATGAGACCTAATCCACCTGAGACTTGAAAATTCTGATTATTACCATCTTTCATACTGATATCTAATACTGAAGATGCTCGTCCACCATAATTGGCTGGAATACCTCCCTTATAAACAGACATGTTCTTTAAGGCATCAGAATTAAAAACTGAAAAGAATCCCATTAGGTGAGATGCACTATAAACAGGAGCTTCATCCAATAAAATGAGGTTTTGATCTATAGAGCCTCCTCTAACACTAAATCCATTTCCTCCCTCAGAGGTAGCACTTATTCCTGGAAGAAGTTGAATGGTTTTTAATATGTCTTTCTCACCAAAAAGAACAGGAAGTTTGCTTATTTGTTTCATGTCCATTTTCTCAACACTCATTTGAGCAGAACTTAAATTAGCATCTTTCTTCTCTGAAATGATTTCAACTTCATCTAAACTATTACTGGAGGGCTCAAGGCTGATGTTTAACTTGAGGTTTTCATCTAGCTGGATTTTTTTTGTTATGGTCTGAAAACCTAGATAAGAAATTTGTAATTTGTAATTCCCCTCGGGTAATGTTAGAGAGAAAAAACCATAGGTATTGGTACTTGTTCCTAATTGCTGCTCTATGTCGAAAATAGTAGCCCCAATTAGGTCTTCACCGTTTTCTGCATCGGTAATCTTTCCGCTAATTGTAAATTTATCCTGAGAAAAACTTAAGAAAGGTAGAATCATAAGGAGTGCTATTCCAAAGATTTCAATTCGTTGATTTGTGTGTATCTTCATATGTGTGTTTTGATGGCACAAAAGAAGGGGGAAGTGGCAAGTAGAAAAAATAAAATGTACAAAGAGACCTGTTTTAAGGACAAATGCATTCCACAGCCTCATTTTAAGAAATCTTAAGTTTGTTGAAGAAAATCAATTGTTGGTGGTCTAATTATGTACCTTAGTCCAAAATATTTGTAGATTATTGGTTTGCTTGTAATTTTGCCTTGTAAAATACTAATTCATGAAAAGACGAATTTTATTTCATTCATTTCTTTGGTTGACAATTTTATTGCTAGCAACAGTATTCCGACTGAGCAAGCTTGGATTTAATGATGCAGTAACTATTAGTGCATTTAATATTAGTGTTTATATTATTGTATTTTACTTCAACTCTCTTTTTATTTTTCCAAAATATTATAATGGCAAAAAACTGACAAACTTTGTCCTATTAAATGTAGGATTCATATTTCTGATGTCAGTATTATATTTACCATTTGAAATAAAATATATTGAAGTGAATTTTGATGTCATCAGAAAACCATTAATAATTTTCTTTCTTAGAAATTTCTTTGCGAGTCTGTTAATAGTCTCTATACACACTGTATTTTTATTTCAAGAGAAAATAAAAGAACGTGAACTCGCTTCAGAACATATTATTGGAGAAAAGCTTCAGGCAGAACTCATGCTTTTAAAATCACAAATAAATCCTCATTTTCTATTCAATGCTCTTAATAATATTTACTCTTTAAGCTATTTGAAATCAGATAAAGCTCCAGAAAGCGTTTTACTATTATCAAATATGTTGAGATATATTATTGAGGATTGTAAAGAGGAGGCCTTACCATTACGTTCGGAAATAGATTATTTGGAAACGTTTATTTCATTTCAAAAAATTAGAACAGCAGGCGAGTTAGACGTGAGTTTCGAGCATAGTGAAGTAAAATCTGACCAATTAATCTCTCCTTTGATATTTTTACCTTTTGTAGAAAATAGCTTTAAATACAGCAGGGTTGGAGAGGTGAAAGATAGTTTTGTTAAAATATTATTGAAGTCCACAGAGAATAAATCAATATATTTTGAGATTGAAAATTCAATGCCGTCTCCTTTTAATGTGAGTCCTGGGGCTGGAACTGGCTTAGCAAATGTAAAAAAACGTTTGAACCTGGTATATCCAGATAAACATGATTTACAAATAGATAAACAAAATAATACTTACAAGGTAGTGCTAAAAATAGATTTCACATGAAAATTAACTGTGCCATTATAGATGATGAATATTTAGCACGTGAATATTTGAAAGATTATGTTGCTAAAATTCCCTACTTAAATTTAAAAGGAGATTTTGAATCTCCACTGTTGGTTATGGATGCCATAAAGTATGGAGAGCTCGATTTATTATTTCTAGATATACAAATGCCTGAAATTACTGGCTTGGAATTTATTAGGGCATTAGAAAAATGTCCCTATGTGATAATCACAACTGCTTATAAGGAATTTGCTCTTGAAGGCTACGAATTGAATGTTGTAGATTATTTATTGAAGCCTTTTCCTTTTGCAAGATTTGTAAAAGCTACAGATAAGGTTCTTGATTTAATGAGTCATACACCAGGCGCCTCAAGCACAAAGGTTGAAAATGAAAAGGAAGGTTATATTATTGTAAGAGCCGATAGGAAGTTTTACAAGATTAATTTTGAGGAGTTGATATATATGGAAGGACAAAAATCCTATGTGAGTTTCTATACCAAAACTGAAAGGATTACAGCCCTAATGACCATGAAAGAGTTGGAAGAAGTGTTGCCTGATAATCAATTTATTAGAATTCATAAATCTTTTATTGTATCTGTTGTGGCTATTCATTCTATGGATGGAAATATGTTGGGGGTTGAGCATCACAAACTCCCAATAGGTAAGAGTTACAAGAAATTAGTTGAAAATATTTTTCGCAAGGAGAGCTAGTTTTTCTTTTTCTTGCTCTTCTTAGCCAGAGGATTATAATCTAAGCAAATTTGAATCCATTCTTCCAAGTCCTTTTGCATATCCAAGCCTAAAGAATCAATGAAAATAAAGCCTTTCAATGGTCGACCAGTAAAAGTCATTTCCGAGGCATATTCTTTTTTCAAAGCTGATTCATATACGAACTCACCAACTCTAGCCATCATTCTTGGTCGCTTATTTGATTTGTCGGAAGTTAAACCTACACACATTTTGTCATCAACCATGAAACTGAGTCCGCCCATCATTTTCTTTTCTGTAAACAATACTCGCTTTTGCTTTAAAACTTGTCTGATGCGTTCTGCTAAATTTTCATCGTAGGCCATGTTTTTTAGTGTTAAGAGGTTGAGAGGTTGAGAGGTTGAGAGGTTGAGAGGTTGAGAGGTTGATTTAGCTTTCTTCACTTTTCCCTTTTGCTTTCATTTTAAGCTCTTTTTGGTTCTCAATTAAATTTTGTCCATATTTTTCCCACGTTTTTGAAAACTTCTTAAATCTACTGCATGGGAATTTTGAGCATTGATAGCAATAATCAATTCCTTTCTTCTCGTTGCATTGGTATATGGTTTTACAATGCTTGCAACCTTTGTCAGCTCCTTCGCATCCGTTTTTCTCTTTACCAAAACGAGGGCAACCATTACAATCGATGCCACATGGGGGAGTGGTTCCTTTATATTTCTTTTTCTTCTTCTCTTTCAAGTTCTGAATCTTTATGACCTGACCCTTTAAACCAGTTTTTGGGATTAAAATAAGATTTGTATTTGGTAAATAGTTCTTTACCCACTAAAAGACCGCCGCCCCAAAATAAAATTTCTCCAATAACTAGCGATGCTGTACTAAGCCACACTTTTGTTGTGTTTTCTATTTCAATAAATGGGAAAACAGGGATAATTAGAAAGAATGGAATGCAAGCAACCATTAATCCGATACCTAGCTTAATCTTCCAGTTTTGTTTTTTCATGGTTTTCTCAATCAGAAGCCAAATATATTAAAAACCTCAGTTCGACATTAAATAATGCCACAGTTTCATAGAATTGGCTCATATATGACAGAAATTTATGAAGAGCTATCGGGATAACTTAAAGAAATTTCTGGAGATATAGGGGCTAATTATCGAAATCCACTAGTGGAAAAGCTAATAATACATCATCTTTCACTTAATAATCATTTAATATAGCCCGCTATAACTTCATGATTATTAATATAAATCTAATGCATTATTAGCTTTCTGTGGCAATTATTTCATAATCGTTCTGAGGTTATAACTGAAGCTTAGTTTGTATCTGGTGTACGTCTTTTTGCAAAGATTTAAGACTTTGAGCTAGGGCCTCCGTTTTCATTTCGTTGGTATCGGGGAGTTCTCCGCTAATATAATTCACGAATTTCCAAACTTCTTTAACCTCCTGAACGTGGATTTCGTAAGGTTCGTAGAGTGGATTGAGTGAATGGAGTTTGAGAGTGCCGTCGCTTACTATTTTATTCTCGGCCACTTTAAATACCACGCCATCGTCAATGGTAAGAATGATATAAGCTTGCTTGCTCTTCATGTGAGTCCAGTTTTGAACGAACTCCGCTGTTACATAAGAACCATCGGGGATGGGAAGCATAGAATCACCACTGATTTGAAAGCTGCGGTATTTCTTTTCCTTAGATAGGAAAGGAAGCCTAAATGTGGGTAGTATTTTTATATACTCTGGGTCGGCAAAGCCACTGGTATAGCCTGCTTTAGCTTTCTCAGGAACCAATTCTATATTTTCCTCGTTGTCCTCACTTACTGAAGTTACTAAAACCCTCAATTTGCTTCCTTTAATATATACATCGTAACCTCTTTCCAGTTGGTTGAGTTGATTTTCTGGAAGATTCCCCAAATCAATTTTTATTAAAGTATCCACCGATACATTATAGTATTCCGAAAAGCTCACCAAAGCAGACATATTAGGCTGTGCCACTTCATTTTCATAACCACTCAAAGTAGAGCGCTTCATATTTAATGATTGCGCAATATCCTCTTGAGTAAAACGCCTTCTCTTTCTTAATAGTTTAATATTGCTGCTAAATATTGTCATATCTCTATTTGTTTTTTTAACTTAGGTATTATTTAAGGGCAACACATCCGTCATTCAGCGCCTCGCTTTCCCAAGGTAAGCGCACACTTTTTTTATAATAAAAGCTAGCGCGGAAATGTTTTCCGTGCATATATAGTTCTAATTATTACCGTACCAAATTCACATCAGCGTTATATCATCCCACATCCATCATCCATTATCCATCATCCCGCACCCAACAAATTTTCCCAAACCTTCTTTCAATTTTCAAAATAATGATTATATTACCGTCATAAAAATGATTAAATAATAATCAAAAGTAAATAAAATAATTTAAATCACAAATATTTCAGATAATTTATGTTCACAGCTCAAGACAATAGAACTATAGTCCATTTTGATTTGGATACTTTTTTTGTTTCGGTAGAGCGACTCACAAACAGTGCTTTAAATGGATTGCCTATCATTATTGGAGGAGGCTCGGATAGAGGAGTAGTGAGCACTTGTAGTTATGAAGCACGAGCATTTGGAGTGCATTCGGCCATGCCCATGAAAATGGCCATGCGACTTTGTAAAGATGCAGTGGTTATTAGAGGCGATATGGATGAGTATAGTAAGTATTCGCGCTTGGTAACCGATGTGATTGCCGATAAAGCACCACTTTACGAAAAAGCCAGCATCGATGAACATTATTTAGATATCAGTGGAATGGATCGTTTCTTTGGTTCCTATCAGTGGACTAAAGAATTGCGGCAGAGTATTATTAAGGAAACTGGCTTACCTATTTCATTTGGTTTGTCGGTAAACAAGACTGTCGCGAAAATAGCTACAGGAGAATCCAAACCCAATGGTGAACTGAATATTTCAGCTGATATGGTACAGCCTTTTATGTTTCCGCTTTCTATTCGTAAAATTCCCATGATTGGCAAAAAGACTTACCATTTATTACGTTCTATGGGAGTTTCTAATATTGAAACATTGAGTCGTATTCCTCCCGAAATGATGGAGCAAGTATTGGGAAAGTTTGGTGCTGTGATTTGGAAAAAAGCCAATGGCATAGATTTTACACCAGTGCAGGCCTATAGCGAACGCAAGAGTATTAGCAGTGAACGAACTTTCCAGAAAGATACCATCGATGTGGTTCGACTTCGACTTTTGCTGATTTCTATGGTTGAAAAATTAGCGTTTAAATTGAGAAAAGAACAAAAGATGACAGGCTGTATCACGGTAAAAATTCGTTATTCCAATTTTGATACTCACACCCAACAAAAGCACATTCCTTATACTGGTTTCGATCATGTGCTAATGAAAACAACCACAGACTTATTTGAGAAGCTCTATAACCGGCGCATGCTGATACGCTTAATTGGAGTACGATTTAGTGATTTAGTATATGGAGTGCAACAGCTCAATTTATTCGAAGATACCCCTGAAATGATCAATCTCTATCAGGCCATGGATAAAGTGCGTCTTCGATTTGGTAGCCAGGCGGTAAAACGTGCTAGCTCTTTAGTGAGTAAAGATTTCTTTAAGTCTGAAGCACAGGCGCAGGCTGGAAATAGTTACAGTGCACTGCACCTCAAAGATCCCTAGGTGAATTGAATTCTTATAGATATTATGCTGCTCTGCAGCAATGATTTTGATAAAAAAATAGGGGCAGAGCCCCGATAAGCTTTATAAAACTCTAATAATAAGTAATCAAAGCTACAGAGTAGCGTAACAATAAAAAAAACGACAAATGATATTAGAAAACATCAAACACCCAACATCATACATTCTGCAATTTCACAAATACCAAAAGCTAAAAGCCATGCAAAGCTTTCGCCAAAAATTTAGTGAAATGACGCGTGAGTATAGAGATGGTTTTCAACCAAAAAATCAGTATAAGGATAAAGTAAATTGGTATGAATAAAACAAAACCGATGTAGAAAAGATAATTATCAAAACAAGTTTTTGATTCTATTGTTTTTAGTAATTTTATAAAAAATTCTGTATGACGAAAGAAACAGCCATTAGGTTATTCAACGATAACAAAATAAGAGTTCACTGGGATGAAGAGCAAGAAAAGTGGTTTTTCTCCATTGTGGATGTTATATCTGTTTTAGCTCAGAATTCTAGACCAAGAAAGTATTGGAGTGATTTAAAAAGCAAACTTAAATCAGAAGGAAGTGAGTTGTCCGAAAAAATCGGACAACTGAAAATGAAATCAACTGATGGTAAATACTACAAAACCGATGTAGCTGATACAGAGCAGCTTTTAAGGTTGGTTCAAAGCATCTCATCTCCTAATGCAGAACCCTTTAAACTTTGGTTGGCAAAGGTGGGTTACGAAAGAATAGAGGAGACGGAAGACCCGGAACTGGCTTTTGAAAGAGCAATGGAGACCTATCTGAAAAAAGGTTATTCCAAAGAATGGATCAATCAAAGATTAAAAAGTATTGAGGTAAGAAAAGAACTTACAGATGAATGGGAGGTCAGAGGAATTAAGAAAGGATTAGAATATGCTATTTTAACTGATGAAATTACCAAAGCATGGGCAGGGATAACTACCAAACAATACAAATCACTTAAGGGCCTAAAAAAAGAAAACCTGAGAGATAATATGAGTAATCTGGAATTGGTGTTAAATATGCTAGCTGAAGCTTCCACTAAAGAAATCTCAGAGAAAAAGAAGCCTACAAGTTTCGATAAAAATAAGGAAGTGGCCAATCAGGGTGGAAATGTTGCTGGTGTTGCTAGAAAGGAGCTCGAATCACAAACAGGGGACTCGGTTATAACAAAAGATAATTACTTAGATATTAGGAAAAAAAAGCGCTTAAGTTGAGAAATAATAAATCTATCGAGATTGTAAATTAAACTCTGTTCAAAACTTGTTATTCGCCATACATCAGAATTAATTAAATATCCTTAAGAAAAAGATTTGGAGCAATTTCAAAGTCTTCAACAATATTAGATTGTAAGAATAAAGGTGCTTATCGGCTCAAATTAAACGCATAAAAAATCACACATATTTTTTTCTATTTTTGCCAAAAACAGATTAGGTTTGAAGATAAACGATTTACTCTCCCGTTATCAGTCTGAAAAGACGAAGCAGTTTCTGCAATTATTCGATAAGCAAGAACAGATTGGCTTAAAAGGTTTGTCTGGTTCGGCCTTGGCTTTATATGTAGCATCAGTATTTCAGCAGCGGAAAGGATTTCACCTTTTGGTGATGCCTGATAAAGAAACAGCAGCATATTTATATAATGATTTGGAAAACCTCTTGGAGGATGTTGGTGTAGATTATCCCCGCAAGAAAGTGATGTTTTATCCTTCGGCCTATAAACGACCTTACGAAACCGATCATCCTGATAGCGCCAATCTGCTATCCAGAACAGAAGTAATAGCCCGCATCAATTCAGGAACTAAAGACCTGATTTTATTAAGCTTCCCAGAGGCTTTGTCAGAGAAAATTGTTTCCAAAAAATACGTGTCGGATAATACGATTATGATTCGCCAGGATGATGAATTGGAACAGGATGACTTACTCGAGAAGCTAGTGAATATGGGCTTTTCTAGAGTCGATTTTGTTGTAGAACCGGGACAGTTTGCATTGAGGGGAGGCCTAATGGATATATTTTCCTATGCCTATGACCACCCCTATAGAATTGAGTTTTTTGGGGACGAAGTGGAGTCTATTCGTACCTTTGAGCCGGCCAGTCAGCTGAGTGTGAAAAAGCTCAAAACTGCTAAAATCCTTCCAAATCTTCAACGCCAAGAAATTGTAGAAAAACGAAATTCTTTCTTCAAACTCATTCCCAATGAATGTAGTGTTTGGATTCAAAATCAAGACTTTATAAAAGAAAAGCTGAAGAAAGGATATGAAAACGCCATAAAGCATTATGAAGAGCTGAGTGGAGAAATCAAGCATTTACATCCTGAAGAAATGTTTATCAGTGGAGAAAGCTTTGCTGATGATATTCTCGATTATAAACTGATCTATACTCAAGCTAAATCCAATCAAAAGATAGATATTCAATTCAATACTCAACCTCAGCCAAATTTCAATAAGCAGTTTGATTTGCTCTTGGATAATATTCAAGAAAATGAGAATAATGGTTTAAAGACCATCATTGTAAGTGAATCAGAGAAGCAATTAACTCGTTTAGAGCAAATTTTTGAAGATTTAAGGCCAGATGCTGAAGATAAAATCTATCAAGGATTGTTGGTTGGACTGCATCAAGGATTTGTAGATGAAGATAATGGGTTTGTAGTTTATACTGATCATCAGATATTTGACCGATACCAACGATTCCGCTTGCGGGAAGACTTTGGAGGAAAAGAAGCAGTCAGTTTAAAGGAATTATATGATTTGCGTAAAGGAGATTACGTTACTCATATAGACCATGGAGTTGGGCGTTTCGATGGTTTGCAAAAGATTGTAAACGATGGAAAAACCCAAGAAGTCATCCGGATTATCTATAAAAATGAAGACTTACTCTATGTAAATATTCATTCTTTACATAGGATTGCAAAATATAGTGGTAAAGATGGTGCTGCCCCATCTCTCCATAAAATTGGATCTCCAGCTTGGAAAGCGGTAAAAGCCAAAACCAAGAAAAAGGTAAAAGACATTGCCGAGGAACTCATTAAGCTCTATGCTGAGCGAAAAGCTAAACCCGGATTTGGGTTTACACCAGATACTTATCTACAAACGGAATTAGAGGCTTCTTTTATTTATGAAGATACTCCCGATCAGGTAAAAACAACGGTTGCAGTTAAAGAAGATATGGAGGCTGAAAATCCTATGGACCGTTTGGTTTGTGGGGATGTGGGTTTTGGGAAAACAGAAATAGCCATCAGAGCTGCTTTTAAGGCAGTAGCCGATAGTAAGCAAGTGGCAGTTCTTGTTCCAACCACCATCTTGGCTTATCAGCATTACAAAACTTTTGCTGCAAGATTAAAAGATTTTCCATGCAGAGTGGAATATATCAGCCGATTTCGCCCACGCAAACAAGTTACCCAAGTTTTAAAAGATACCAAAGATGGTAAAGTTGATATATTAATTGGAACCCATAAGTTGGTTGGAAAGGATATTGAATTCAGAGACTTGGGGCTTTTAGTTGTTGATGAAGAACAAAAGTTCGGAGTATCTATTAAAGAAAAGCTCAAGCAATTTAAAGTAAATGTTGATACTTTAACACTCACTGCAACTCCAATTCCTCGTACGCTTCAATTTTCGCTCATGGGAGCCAGAGACATGAGCGTGATAAATACGCCTCCTCCAAATCGTCAACCTGTTTTAACCGAAGTTCGATCTTTTTCTGAGGAGGTCATTAGAGATGCAATACACTATGAAGTAAGTAGGAGAGGACAAGTCTTTTTTGTTCATAACAGAGTTCAGAATATTCAGGAAGTGGCTGGGATGATTCAAAAGTTTGTTCCTGATGTTAAGATTGCCATTGTACACGGTCAAATGGATGGATCGAAGATTGAAAAAACCATGCTCGATTTCATTGAAGGTGATTATGATGTCTTATTAGCCACAAAGATTATAGAATCTGGATTAGATATTCCAAATGTGAATACTATCATTATAAATGAAGCCAACCACTATGGGTTGAGTGAATTGCATCAAATGCGTGGACGAGTGGGCAGAAGCAATAAAAAAGCTTTTTGTTATCTCTTAGCACCCCCAGATATGGCTTTAACCGATGATGCTAGAAAACGATTAAGAGCTATTGAGGAATTTTCAACATTGGGTTCGGGCTTTAATATAGCCATGAGAGATTTGGATATTCGTGGAGCAGGAAATATTCTTGGAGGAGAGCAATCTGGGTTTATCTCTGATATAGGGTTCGAAATGTACCAGAAAATTTTGGATGAAGCATTGAAAGAGCTGAAAGACTCTAAGTTCCAAGAATTAAATAAAAACGAAGTACCAGCAGATTATATTTCAGAATGTCAATTAGATACTGATTTAAATGCCCTGATACCTGATGATTATGTTGAAAATGTAGGTGAAAGACTATCCTTGTATAAAGAGCTCTCGCAGGTTGATAATGAAGAGAAACTAGATAAGTTTGGATTAGCTCTAGAGGATCGCTTCGGAACAATTCCTCGTGCTGTGGATAGTTTATTACAGTCTATGAAATTGAAATGGCTTGGTAAGGAATTAGGGTTTGAGCAAATCAGGTTAAAGGGAGGATATCTCTATGCTTATTTCATCAGCAATCAGGAAAGTAAATTTTATTCCGGACCATATTTTGGAATGATGATACAACATATACAAACGAATTCTAGCTGTAAAATGCGCGAGAAAAATGGGAAATTAAGCTTGATGTTTAAAAATGTAAAAACCATTAAAGCAGCGTTAATGATTTTGGAAGATTTAAAGAATCAATTGTCTGTAGAGGCTTAGATTTGTTATTAAGCGAGAACAAAACAGGGCGTATATAAGACATCTTTAGGTCCACATCCCGCATCTGTTATCCCATATCTAAGCCTACTCAAAAGCCTCTTTAAGCTTAATAATGATTTGTTTTTCCTCTGTAACAATTCCACCATAGGCTTGAGCTACTTTTAGAACAGAGTTTATGCAGAAATCTTTAATCCAATCAGGGAATAGCTTTTTATTTTCTAGGTAGTAGGAGAGAAACTTTTCTAAAGCAATATCTGCAGGAATTTCAGCATGATAACTATTTAGAAAGCCGCTGTCCGCTAATAATTCGTTAAAGTGATGAACCTCAGTGTCAGGAGCATCAGCTAATTTCTTCAATTCATTTCTGGTTATTTTGTGGAACTCTTCGATTTCTTCCATTTGAACAGTTGAATCCGAGATGGCAATAGCATAAAGTAAATTTCCAAAGGCGAGGTAAAAACTATTTGGTAACATAGGTCAATTGTTTATAAGTTGGTTATTGCTAATATACTAAAATCTTTTATGGTATTCAATAATTTCGTTATTTTGAGCAATTGAAATGCAATTTACTATGGGACTTTTTGGAAAGAAAAACAAAACAGAATTAAATCAGGCAAATGGATACCTAAAACTCGATGACTTAAATGGGATTTTTGGTGTCATTGTTTTGGAATCACAGCAACAAATAGTTTCTGTTAATGATAAAATGCTCAGCTATTTAGGTTTAGCTTCTGATGATTTGATTGGGAAATCAATCAGTACAATACAAACATCCATAATAAACACAGAATTTCATGATGGTTTTTGGATAGAAACTCTTGCAGCAAATTTCTTCACCAATCAAGTTCAAGTTTTATTAAAGGATAATAGTTTGGTTCAACTTCAATTAAAAATAGTAAAAAGTGCTGAAGGATGTTTTACCTTATTATTTGAGAACATAGTCCAGCAAATAGAGACAAAAGAAGTATCTGAACCTTCGAACATGAACAGTGAACTATTTCTTGAATTAATCAATCAAACACCTGATATCATTTGTTTTAAAGATGGAGAAGGTAGGTGGTTGTTAGCAAATGCCTCTGATCTAGATTTGTTCCATTTAAAAGACGTTGATTATATAGGTAAAACAGATGCTGATTTAGCTGATGAAACCCACGAAATATATCGAGATGCATTTAGTGTTTGTATGCAAACTGATGAGGAATGCTGGAAGCAAAAGAAGATAGTAAGAAAAGATGAAGTTATTCCATTAGTAAGTGAGGAAGAAGCTATTTACGATGTTTTTAAAATTCCTGTTTTTAATGAGGATGGTAGTCGTAAAAACCTCATAGTATTAGGTAGAGATGTTACTGCTCGTAGACTAGCTGAACACGAACTCTTTTCGGCAAAATTGCAAGCAGAAGAATCTGATAGATTGAAATCAGCTTTCTTAGCAACCATGTCCCACGAACTAAGGACTCCTCTAAACGCCGTTATAGGATTTGCAAATCTGATTTTTGAAGAAGAAAACCTTAATGAAATTCAAGATTTCGCTAGAATTATTAATAATAACTCCAATGTTCTACTAAATCTTATTGAGGATATTTTTGATATTTCATTAATTGAATCTGGTCAAATGCAAGTCACAAAAGGAGAGTTTGATATTGTTAAAGCAGTAAATGAGGTGTATGAAACATTCCCGGTAGAGATCAGTATGTTAGATAAAATGGATATTGATTTTAAATTAAATATCCAAGACCAAGGAATTGTTATTAATAGTGATGTATTTAGGGTAAAACAAATCCTTATGAATTTAGTGAGAAATGCCCTTAAATTTACCGAAGAAGGATTTATCCATATCTCATTTAAAGAACTTGAATCAACTGTAGAAATTGAAGTTAAAGATTCAGGAATTGGTATTTCTAAGGAGATGTTAGAGCAAATATTTGAATCTTTCGAGCAAGGTGAAACTGGATACAATAGAAAGTTCGGAGGAGCAGGATTGGGTCTTTCTATTTCTAAAAAGTTGGCAATAATCTTAGGAGGAAATATCTATGTCAGCTCAAATTCTGGAGAGGGTTCTACATTTGTCTTATCACTTCCCAAGTAGAGGAATTAGGTAAATAAAATCCTGAATTCAGATTTCCGTATTTTACCTATCTAACTGATAATCTTCCCCTTCTTTAATTGTTAAATTCACAAGTATTTATAATACAGGAGATTACTGTGTTCGTAAACGGACGCTCTTTAAAAATCAATTTATAATTGCTCTAAATTGTATGATCAAGGTGCTTGGGGCTTTCTAGCACTAATATTTCTGATCTAAAATGATTAATTTCGCAGTAATTGAAATATTAAAATCTATAAAAATGGCGAAAGTAAAAGGTGCAATTGATGTGGATGTGGAAAAATGCAAAGGCTGCGGCGTTTGTGTTCCTGCTTGTCCAACAGATGTCATACTCTTGGCGAAAGACGTGAATGGTAAAGGTTACAACTATGCTTACATGGAAAATCCAGAAGCATGTATAGGTTGTGCAAATTGTGCAATTGTTTGTCCTGATGGAGTTATCTCTGTTTATAAGGTTAAAATAGCTAGTTAATAATAATTATAAAGACATAATAAATGGCTGAAATAAAATTAATGAAAGGAAATGAGGCTGTTGCTGAAGCTGCTATTCGTGCAGGTTGTGATGCCTATTTTGGATATCCTATCACGCCTCAGTCAGAAGTGATAGAATACTTAATGATGGAACGTCCTGAAGAAAGAACCGGAATGGTTTGTCTTCAAGCAGAAAGCGAAGTTGCTGCCATCAATATGGTTTATGGTGCTGCTGGCGCTGGTAAAAAGGTGATGACATCATCTTCAAGCCCTGGGATAAGCCTTAAACTTGAAGGAATTTCATATATCGCTGGTGCAGAATTACCAGCAGTTATTGTAAACGTAGTTAGAGGAGGACCAGGTTTAGGAACTATCCAGCCTTCTCAAGCAGATTATTTCCAAGCTACTAAAGGTGGTGGACATGGTGATTATAGAATGTTAGTTTTAGCTCCTGCTTCAGTTCAGGAAATGGCTGACTTTGTTGCTGATGCTTTTGATTTAGCATTTAAATACCGTAATCCTATCATGATTCTTTCTGATGGTGTTATTGGCCAGATGATGGAAAAAGTAACCATGCCAGAACAATCTCCTAGAATGACCAATGAGGAAATTAAGGAGAAATATGGTGATTGGGCTACTATTGGAAAACCTGCAAACAGAGAAAGAAATATTGTTACTTCTTTAGAATTAGATCCATTCAAACAAGAAGCACATAATAAAAAGCTTCAAGCAAAATATCAGCAAATGTGCGAAAATGAAGTTCGCTACGAAATGATAAATTGCGAAGATGCAGAATATATATTTGTTGCTTATGGTTCAAGTGCTCGTATTGCTCAAAAAGCAATGGAACAAGCTAGAGCTAAAGGTATCAAAGCTGGTATTTTCAGATTGATCACTCTTTATCCTTTCCCAATGAAGGAATTGAATAAATTGGCAGATCAAGTTAAAGGTTTCTTAGCAGTAGAAATGAGTGCTGGTCAGATGATAGAGGATGTTAAATTAGCTATCGAAGGAAAAGCTAAAGCTGAACATTTTGGACGTTTTGGTGGTATTATTCACTCTCCTGAGGAAATTTTAGAAGCCTTAGAACAAAAAATTATTGGAGGATAGAGCATGGATGTTAAAGAAATAATGAAACCTGAAAACTTAGTTTATTCAAAAACTGAGAACATGACCGATAAAGAGCTGAGCTATTGCCCAGGTTGTGGTCATGGTACCGCTCATAGAGTTACTATGGAAGTAGTAGAAGAAATGGGTATTACTGAGGAAACTATTGGTGTTGCTCCTGTTGGATGTTCTGTTTTGGCTTACGAATTCATGAATATCGACATGACTCAAGCTGCTCACGGTAGAGCTCCTGCTGTTGCAACTGGCATCAAAAGAATATATCCTGAGAAATATGTATTCACTTATCAAGGTGA
>JADGDY010000001.1:0-839 GCA_016744655.1 Bacteroidales bacterium
GTCCCACTATGGGTAATGTTCTTTTGAGTATTCTGACTCCTCCCAAAACGATTAAATAGAAACGGGATATCTTCATCAGAGATACCAATACCTGTATCAGATACTTTAAAGAGAATTCTTTTATTTTGCATATTTACTTTTAACTCAACCTTACCTTCCTTAGTAAATTTAAAGGCATTAGATAATAGATTATTAAGAACTTGCAAAACCCGCACTGAATCTGTTTTAACAAGTAAGTCTTGCTCAAATACCCGATTATTGATGATAAAGTTTACTTTTGAATTCTTAACATTATTAACTTGATGGCTAAAACTTTCACAAACTTCTTTTATAATATCATTAAGCTTTACCTCCGTTAAATAAATAACCAATTGACCAGCTTCAATCTTAGAAATATCAATGATATCATTAATTAAAGATAAAAGGAATTTCCCATTTCGGTTAATCACTTCGACAAAAACTCTCTCGTCACCTTGTGTTTCAGGATTATCCAGTAACAAATCAGCAAAACCAATAATAGAATTCATTGGGGTACGAATCTCATGGCTCATATTAGCCAAGAACGCTGATTTTAATTTATCTGATTCTTCTGCTTGAGAAATTAAATCGTCTCTTCTACCTAAAATATCCTTTAAATCATCTTGAATTAATCGCACAGAATTATGTAAACTCGCAAAAGGCTGATTGGACTCATCAATTTCATACTTATCAAAATGATAATTTTCATCCCATGATAATCGTCCTAATTTAAAAAACAAATCATCTATATTCTTATCTCGTTCGGCCCGCTCATTCTGAATTAGACTCACTAAGGCTGATTTACTCATATTATTTAATAC
>JADGDY010000001.1:849-124911 GCA_016744655.1 Bacteroidales bacterium
AATAGTTGAGTTTTTTCATTTATTTCATCAATTACTGGACTCAAAAAGTGATAATACCAAGGTGCCTCTTGTATATGTGAAAAAAAGTTAGAAAAATTGGAATATTTAGAATCCTCGATAGTATTAAATATATCAGCAACATTTTTTATAACAAATATTTTATTTCTCAAGCGTGAAGGGTAAGTAAAAGATATTGCAACATTTATAGCATTCTGCATAATTGGTGACAAATGATAGAAGCCACTTGTTTTAATTTCATTTGTATTTTTTAGGTACCATTGTACAGCCTCCTTACGATATTTAAGAGAAAGTTGGGTGGCTTTTGAAAAATCAATATAAAAGTGAAAAGCTTTATCTTTCAACCCCAATTCTTCGAGGATTTCATTCAAAGATTGTTCTGTTTCCCACAAAGTATTGTCACCAAATACTCCGTAATACAATCGAATAATAATATCCCATTTTACCTGAAAAGTAATAGTATATCCTCCATTAAAATCGTGATGCCACTGTTTTAAAACAGGGTAATACATTCCAGATTGTGATTTAAAAACGATATCTTTTTCCCAATCATCAACAGAAATATCTGTTCTTTCACTTAAGTCGACTATTTTTTTAGGTTCAATAAAATTAAGTTTATTTCTGGCTTTTATCTCTAAAATCACCTCTTTATAGTCATCAAATATTTTAACCTTTTGTGGAGAGTGAGAAACAATAGAACCCGTTTTTATCATCACTTGAGAAATAGTTAAAGTATTAAAGAAATATACTCCATAAAAACTATCCATCTGTTCATTAATCCATGATATTATATTATACCGAGATTTAGGACTTCCTCCGTTTGTATTGGCCAAATCCATTAACATAAAAAACTTTTCATCTCCAAAATTGTCACGTATGACTTTAGCAATTTGGGGTCGAATAGAAGTTTTATATCCGCTACGGAAAAATCCGTTAGGTTGTAATATTAAAGAATCCACCCTCTAAGAAGGTGGACTTGAAAAGCCCCTATAAGGGGCCAAAGTCGAGCCTCTGTTGCTCCTCTAGTCGTTCTTGCTCTTCCTGATATTTTACATACTTTTTGATCTTTGCTTCGTCAAGACCTATAGTATCAACACAGTAACCTCGTGACCAAAAATGATTCCCCCAGTAGGGCTTCACTTTTAACTGAGGATAACTTTTAAAGATTTTGATCGCTGTTTTACCTTTCAAAATCCCCATAAGTTGCGATATAGATAATTTGGGTGGAACACTAACTATCAAATGTACATGGTCTACCTGAATATTCATTTCGATGAGTTCACAAGATTTCCATTCTAATAACATTGGAATGTCTTTTTTAAGAGAATCCTTAACTAAACCATCGAGAACTCTATATCTATATTTTGGTGTCCAAACTATATGATAAGTACAGCGATAAATAACATGACTTAATTTCTTGAAATTACTCATGTAACAAAGTTAATAATTTTCAGGCATAGCCATTTGAACATTACCACCACCAAAGGAGGTGGTTTTAAGATTTATAATAAAGTCTATCTTTTGAGTAAACAAACATATAAGTTACACAGAGGAGACTCAAAGCCTGCCTGACGATAGACAGGGTTTTCAATGAGGAAATTCTATTTTGTTGAAATCAAGCTGGTTGGTGGATTTGTATATTTAGATAGAAACTCTGATGTTCTATTATAACAATAAACGAGTTAAAGAAAGTTGAAGTGTTTTTTAGGGTTCGAATCGTAATTCAAATATTATTTGAAACTCTTCGAGAACTGGTAATTATTTTGATTAATTTGGATGTACCCTTGAAGAAGGACGAATTCGAAGGCATTATAGATGGATATTTATAAATTTGCATCATTAAAATCCATTATTGAAACGTTATTATATTGGTTTTTTGTGCATTTGATGGGAATATACATGGTATTGTAGAGCTTGAATTGAAACAAATTTTGGAATATTAATTTTTCGTTGACTCAGTGTTAATAAGAACAAAAATAGATGATCAATATTTTATTTTCAATGCCTTAGAAGCAAAAATATCTATTAGAAAAAATGAGACTATTAGAAACGATACAGATAGAAAATGGACAAGCCAAACGCTTAAAATATCATAATGAGCGAATGAATCGATCTCGTCATCAGCTTATGTGTACTATTGGAGATATTTATTTAGAAGAGGTTTTGAAAGTTCCTGAAGAATATCAAAAGGGAAAGGTAAAGTGTAGAGTATTGTATGAAAATCAAGTGCAAAAAATTGAGTTTGCACATTATCAAGAAAGGAAGATAAACTCCTTTTGTCTCGTAGAAACTCAAATGACTTATGATTACAAGTTCGAAGACCGTCAGCAATTTACAAAACTTAAATCTCAATTTTCAGCCTCCTCCGAAATTATCTTGGTAAAAGATGGTCATATTACAGATACTTCATACAGTAACCTTGTGTTTATGCATAGAAATGGGAAATGGTTTACTCCAAGCAATCCACTATTATTGGGAACTCAAAGAGAATTCCTTTTGGATGAAGGTATCATTGAAGAATCTGAGATTAAGGTAACTGATTTAAAGCATTTCACCCATTTTTTAATGATCAATGCCATGCTCGAATTTGATAAAAATCGAATTTACGATGTGAAATTAATTATACCATCAAGGCACTAAAAACACATCTAAATTAACGAATATGCATTCATATTAATCACAAAATAGTTCTCTACTATAAATTAAAAAACAGCTTTGTATCTTTATTCAAAATTAATAAAGCTATGAAAAGGATATTTATTTTCTTGATACTTCCAGCCTTTTTTCTTTTAAGTTCTATGTCGGGATGTGATAAAGATGAAGCAGAAGATCCTGTTGAACCCAATGATGTTTTGCATGTTGAATTTAGAAATGACAGTGATTCTGATGTTTCAATAACTATTTTGCAGATACGTCCTCATGGAAATGCTGGGGAACCCGATTCGGGACCAACTGGTGATTGGACTGGCAATATATTTCCTGCTGGAACAGTATTAGCTTCTGGGCAATCAGTAAATATAGATTTAAGTATTCCTAACTTGTATTGGAGTGAGTACCGCCTTGGCATTTTATTGGATGACGGAACCACTTTTATGCTTCATGAACAAGAGGGATGGAATGACCAAACTGGACCACCCATTACACATTGGGGAAGTGACAGTAGAATGGTGTATGTAACTGTAAAATATAATGAGGACATTGGGATTTATGTGATTCGCGGTTGGGGCGATAATGCGGTGTGAAAATATAATTACGAAAATATATAATTCGCATGAATTCAAATTGTTACAGTTGTAATTCTAATGTAATTGATGCTTGGATATAAGTGTAGGATTATCAGTAATGTATATTGTGATTTACTTTTAAATTATACATTAAATAATTGATTAGACAAGAGAAAGAACATGAGATTTTAAACCTGTTAGATTATCTAAATTGATATTTGCTAAATCATGGATATGAAACTTACACTATCTTAAATGTGCTAATTTCTCCTATTTCAAAGTTAAAACCCCTTTGTTAAAAAAGCTAAATCTAATTTCTATGTAAAATATTTTATCTTTCTTTGTACTAAGAAACGAATATAGTCGAAAGATGAATATTGTAACATTAGATAATACCAGAGATAAAATAATTAGTGTAGCAACGCAATTATTCAGTCGCTTTGGGTTTCAGAAAACCTCCATAGAAGAAATTGCTAAGTTGGCCAAGAAGTCCAAGAAATCGGTTTATTATTATTTCTCCAATAAGGAAGTATTGTTCAACGAAGTTGTTCTAAATGAAATGGAGGATCTCAAAGTTAATTTAAGCCTGATAATTGATGATGCAGACTTATCAGCAAAACGAAAGATTGAGCTTTTCTTAATCAATAGAATGGAGATATTCAATAAGGCGACCAACTATCACGAAACCATAAATGCTGACCTTAACGAGCATTTTAATTTCACCGATGATATTAGAGCAGATCTCGATAGATGGGAGAAAGACAGCATTAGAAAAATTCTTGAGGAGGGTATAGAAAACAATGAGCTTGACAAAATTGAAGATATAAATGTTTTATTAGATGTTTATGTAATGGTGATTAAGGGTCTAGAGATTCCTTTCTATGTACAAGGAAAGTATGAAGATTACGCTCCTCATTTCGAAAACTTATTGAAAATATTAACCAAGGGATTGTCAAAGTAAAACAAGAACGATGAACAAAATTTCAAAACTATTACTCAACGATGTTTTGGGATGGACCATTAAAGATGAGTTTCCCCCAATTAAAAAGTCTGTAATTATTTTTGCTCCACATACCAGCTATTTCGATGGATTATTTGGAAAGCTTTACTTTATGCAGCAGAATGTTAATTACAAGTTTTTGTCGAAAGAGGAATTCTTTATATTTCCTTTGAAATACTTTTTTAAAGCTTTTGGTTCTATTCCGGTTTATAGAAACAGTAAATATATAGACCAGGTGGTGAACTATATTCACGATTCTGAGGAATTACATATCGTACTATCCCCCGAAGGACAACTAGCAGAAACTTCCCATTGGAAGAAAGGGTTTTACTATATGGCCAACAGAGCTGATGTACCTATAGTTGTGGCTTATATCGATTACAAAAAGAAAGAATTGGGCATTAAAGGAATCATTAAGGATACTACAGATATGAAAACCACCATGAAAGAAGTAGCAAAATTATATGATGGGGTGAATGCCAAATTCCCTAAAGACTTTAGTTTAGATAAAAGATATGTAGCAGCTTAATAAATCATTTCACCTTTTTTTTGCTCACAAACTGACTATTACACGTTATTGGTTTAATCAGGAATAGCGAAAATGACTTGAAATAAGATATAAGGCTCAAAACAATAATTATGATGAAACAGAAAGTAGCATTAGTACTAGGAAGTGGAGGAGCGAGAGGCCTTTCACATATTGGAGTTATAAAAGCATTGAATGAAAACAAATACGAGATTTCTTCCATTGCAGGCTCCTCTATTGGCGCATTAATTGGGGGAGTCTATGCTTGTGGAAAGCTCCATGAGTTTGAGGAGTGGGTTTCAAAGTTGAATAAGATGAGTGTATTCAAAAAAATGGATTTCACCATTAGTAAGAGTGGAATCATCAAGGCCGAAAAGGCTTTTAAGGAACTTCAGAATTTCATCCCAGACCGAAACATAGAGGACTTGCCCATTCCTCTAACCATAGTAGCTACCGATGTTAAAAACAAGAAAGAACGAGTGATTAGTTCAGGCAGTTTATGGGAAGCCATCAGGGCGTCTATTTCCATACCCATGGTCATCACACCAGCTCGTATTGCCGATATGCAATTAGTTGATGGCGGAGTGATAAATCCGGTTCCTGCCAATCGTGTAGAGAGACAAAATGATGATATACTTATGGCTGTGGATGTGAATACTACTACAGAAATCTTTCAGTTACGTGATATAGAAAAAAGCGAGATTTTAGAAGAAACTAGACATACAGATTATATACAAGTCCTATTGTCTCAGTTGAATCAAATCATTCCTTTTAAGAAATCAGAGGGCAAAGGATATTTTGGTTTAATAAATGACACCAGTAATATGATGTTATCACAGATTTCAAAATTAACTTTAGAATTAAGCCAACCCGATATTGTTATAGATATTCCACGAAGCAGTTGTGGCACTTTTGATTTTCATAAATCAGAAAGGCAAATTGCACATGGAAGCCAAGAAACACAAAATAAATTACACGAATTCGAATTAAAAAAAGCTCAAAATGAAGAAAGTTTCAGCCATAGTTTGTTCTTATAACGAAGAATCAACAATAAGAGAAGTTTTATTATCCATCCATAAATGCCACTTAACAAATGAACTCATAGTTGTGGATGATGGTTCTTATGACAATACCTCATACATTATCTCTAAACTTGAGAAGCTTATTGATTTTAAGACCATTAATTTGGAAAACAACAAAGGAAAAGGATATGCTATGGCTCGTGGAGTGGACGAGTCTAGTGGTGAAATTATTGTCTTTATTGATGCAGATTTATCTCACTTAAATGAAACTCATATTTGGCAATTATTGAATCCTCTATTTACTGAAGAAGCAGATATGGTATTGGGTCAGCCACAGGATACATTAATCAATCATAAGGTAAATCCTTTTAAATCTTTTTCAGGTCAACGAGCTGTTTATAAGAAAGACCTATTGCCCATTCTCCACAAAATTAGAGCCTCTAGATTTGGAGTGGAAACCATTATTAATCTCTATTTTCAAGCTGAAAACAAAAAGACAAAATTTGTTTTGCTCAAAGGTTTACATCATCCCACAAAATTCTCTAAGGTGTCGAAACCTCAAGCTCTAGTTGAATTTATTAAGGAGGGAAATCAAATTACCAAAGCCGTGCTTCAGAATTCTGATTTGGCCATTCGGACGATTAAAAATCAGATATTCAAAGAGAAGGTTTATCTTTTTTAATTAGTCGTAATCTTACTTTGTACTAACTTTGTCAAGATTATAAAAGTAAAAAATTATAAATGAAAGAATCGGCTGCAATAAATAAAAATATCAATCAACTATTCCAAATACTATCAGAATATTATGGCGATAGCATCTTGCGAAATGGATGGCAAGGAAACAAGTCCTGGTGGCAAGCCAATTCTGCATTCGAGTTAATGGTGGGTTCTATTTTGGTGCAAAATACCAATTGGAGAAATGTAGATTCAGCTCTTAGGAATTTTGAAGAAAACCTAAATCCAGAGTTTGTTTTAAGCATTTCAAATGAAGAGTTAGCTCAGGTAATTCGTCCAGCTGGATTTCAAAATCAAAAGGCAAAAAAACTAAAGGCACTATGTGAATGGTTTCAAATATATAATTTTGATACGGAGGAAGTTTCTAAAAAAAGCACCACCGATTTACGTAAAGAATTGCTCTCCATAAAAGGAGTAGGAAACGAAACCGCCGATGCTATTCTGGTTTATGTTCTCAATAAAACCTCTTTTGTAATAGATGCCTACACCCGAAGAATATTCACCCGTTTTGGTTTTGATGTGCCTAAAAACTACGATTCTTTTCAAAAGATGATAGAGGAGGCCCTTCCTTGTGATATTATCACCTACGATTATTACCACGGACTAATGGTGGAACATGCCAAAGGATTTTGCAATAAAACCCCTAAATGTGAAGATTGTCCTTTGGGAAAGAAGTGCAAAAAACTAGAGGTATAAATACTTTAAGTATGACTTCCTGTTACCACTTTTCCCAATGAATATTAGCTTCATCAAATTTATCTTTTGGTTTCTCAATACCGATAGGGTAACCCAAAGGAATCACAGCTAAAGGCATAATGTGTTCCGGTAGATTGAGTATTTGGCGTGCATGTTCCATTCTTTCCAATCCAGGATATGAAGTGCACCAAACACCTCCCAAACCCATTCCTTCAATTGCCAATAGCATATTCTCGGTGGCTGCCGACGCATCTGTTATCCAGAATTCTGGAGCTTCGTCTCTCACTTTGCTCATATCGCCACAAACAACTATGGCTGCTGGCGAACTTTCCAAACCACTGGCATACTTCAACTCTTTTCTCAAATCTAGCATAGTATTTCTATCCTTAATAGCTATAAACTGCCAAGGACGAGCATCGAAACCAGTTGGAACCGCCATACCCGCTTTCATAATGGTGATTAAATCTTCGTCTGAAACTTTCTGTTCGGTATAATGTCTCACACTCATTCGATTATGAATAACAGAAAGAATGGCTTCCTTTTGAGTAGTTGCCGATTGTGAAACATCCTCAAGTTCGTGCTTCATGTCAACCAATTTATAGGTTGTGATAAATAAGGCAATGGATAGTAATAATGCTAATAAATGACTCTTGTTCATGGGTTTATTTTTTTATAGGTTTTCTAATGGTTTCTAATAAATATCCGGTAGGGCAAGCATAGTTGCACCAAGGGCGTGGAATGAATATGGACAATAGTAAAAACAATATTGCCAAAACTATTATGGGAATGGATGCAGACCGAAATAGAAATGCTGAAAAAAGTTCGGTATTGGTCAAGTCAATACTCACTCCGGTGAATAAAAGCAGCATGATGATGGCAAAAACCTTTTCGCGAAGTGTAGAAAGAAATAGTTTTACATTATCAGGTAATTTAATCTTATCCTTTTTAATTTTTCATAGTAATTATTGTGATGCACCAAGCGGACATAAGTGACTGCAATAAAATGATTTATTTGTTATGAGCGGAAGTATAATACTCAAAACCAACACCATAAATACAAATAATTTGGCTGGTAAATCAATGCCAAGTAGCATCCAATTATTGAAAGAAAACAGGGAAAGAAATGTTCCGGACCAAAAGCCCAAGATAATGACCACCAATAGTTGGTGCACTGTTCTTATCGTCTTCATCTTTTTTGGAATGAAGAATTGAGTCAGTGCTAAAGCAAAGAGTAAATAGGCTAAGGCTGATTTTAGTAGGGCTAAATAATCAGGTTTTCTATCCAAGAAAACAGCCTGATTTGTGACTTTCCCAATACTGTGTTTAATGGTATTGATGATGGCCACAGAAGTTAAGGTAGCACCCGAAACCGCATCAACCGTAGAATTCCCAATATCTAGAATGTGAAGATTATCCCAAGATTCCATAAATCCTGTTTTCACTATTTTTTCAACAAAATCAGGCGATTCGTAATTCTTTAGCAGCTTAATTCCGACTAATTTATCCCCCATATCGAAAGCCACTAATAAAGGTACTGAGGAGGCAAAACCCACAATGGAATCAGAACTAGGGCTTGTATTATTTGCCCAACCAATTTGAGTTTTATTTGAAAAAACCAAGATACTGTCCTGCTGTACTTTGTAACTTGTTGCATCATCATACAAATCTTGAATATCATCAAGAGTAAATGTTGCGGTTTGCTTCACATCCGATTTGCTCACAAAAAGTTCGTAGCCAAAAACTTGTTCTCTCTGCATGGCTAATACACCCAAAAGCAAAATAATTATGACAACAGTATAAACTTTTTGTACTACAGTTTTACTCATCTTTATTTTGCTCATAATGCCAATAATAAGATGATTACTGTGGCTGCCAGAATAATATTGATGATATCACTAATGTTTAATTTCTTCATTCCTCCAAGTTTATGTATTCTGCTGTGAGAACTTCATTCCCCAAATTGTATTGAAATCACAGCTTTTTAAGGGAGGCAAAAATAGTTGGAGAAAGTCAATCCATGCTTGTAAGAATATTGGGAATTATGTTACTGAAAAAGGTTGTAAGTAATATGGGGCTTATTTTTTTGTTTAAGGGAAGGCTTAAGACGAAAGGGATTAAAGCCTCTATCCTTTGGCCCAAAAGGGAATTCAGAAAATGCTTGCAATTCTAAGCCATGAATAAACCCAAAACAATATGAAGGATTGAGTCCCTGAGATTCTTCTTTTAGCTTTAAAAATTAAAAGTAAAGTGTCTGTGTTCATATTTATGTAATTATAACCAATACGGCTCCGAAGTTTTAAAAACGCAAAGCGTTTTAACTCCGCCTAATAGTATTTGTGTAAAGCGGAGATAAAATTGTGGAGGACAGAAACAGAAACTGTTTGAAGTTCCTTAGGTTTCGACGAAGGAGAAAACTATAAGGAGGAGTTTTTCTGTTTCCCGGAATAATTTTATTGTAGTAGCAAAAAACATCAAGCCTCATCATTGAAAATAATGATTTTCTCTCTAAAAGAAGTACAAGCATAATAAACAATTGCCCGGCCATTGATGGTCGGGCAACTGTTTGTAAGATATATTGAACAAACTACTCAAACTTCATATTCAACAACTCGCCAGTTAGTTTAAACAAGGTCAACTCATGAATATTCGCCAAATATTTCGATTTCCTATAAAATCTCAACACTTAATACCTCACCAATATCCCGAGAAGATTCCCCAATTAAAATCTCAAATTGACCTGAATTTACTGTCCATGCTTTAGTTTCGCTATTCCAGAAGGCAAATGCTTCTTGACTTAAGATTAAATCTACATGCTTAGACTCCCCAGCTTTAAGCATCACCTTTTTAAAGGCTTTAAGCTCTTTGACTGGGCGAATATCTGTTGGGTTTTTCTCACTAACATAAATCTGAACCACAGTAGCACCAGCTGTTTTACCAGTATTACTAACTTTTACAGAAACTCTTAGATTTTCATCTTTAATAATTTTCTCAGATGATAATTTTGCTTCTCCTAAAGTAAAATCTGTATAGGATAAACCAAAACCAAAAGAGAATAATGGCTCTATGTTTTTTGTATCATACCATCTATAACCCACCAAAACACCTTCTTCATAATTCACATCATAGAGTTCATTTGGTGCATCTTGAATTCTAGTATCAAAACTCCAACGGTTGATTTCCGATTCTGGAGCATCCATATCGAAATAACTTGGGTGCTCACTCAGGAATTTAGCATCGACAGGTCTGTATCCATAAGCTGGAGAATCTTCAAACTCCTTTTCTATGGTCATAGGTAATTTACCACTGGGGTTGGTTTGTCCGGTGAGAACTTCAGCTAAGGCTATATTTCCTGTTTGCCCAGGATACCAATTATAGAGGATGGCATTAATATCATTCCAGTCTGTCATGCGAATTCCGCCTCCGGAACTAACAATCACAATAGTATTAGGGTTGGCTTTCGCCGCTAGTTGAACGAGTGCTTCTTGCTTCTCAGAAATAGCAAATGGCCTGTCGCTACCCTCGTAGTCCCAAGTCACTGCGTTTACCATCACTACATCAGCGTTTTTCATTTCTTGCTCCGTGGCATATTCTTTATACTGAATATTCGGATAAACCTCCTCTAAAGCATCTAGCATGGTTACAATATCATAACCATCTACTTCACCAGAACCACCACCATAGATGTTTCTCTTCACAAACATTCCGGTAATCAATATATTTTTCTCACTGCCTTTGGCAATAGGTAAAATCTGATTTTCATTTCTTAATAAAACTATGCCTTCCCGTGCTGTTTTTAATGCCACCTGTTCGTGCTGAGCAAATTTCTCTAGATAGGATTCATCTTTCATAGGACGATCCAAATATCCAATCTTAACCAAGGTTTTAATGATATTGATACACATGCCATCAATATATTTCTCGTCTATTTTCCCGCTTTCTATAAGCTCTTTTAAATTCTCCATGGTTTCGCCACCTGGCATTTCTAAATCTTGTCCCGATTTTACTAATTTCTCAGCATCAGTAACACTCCACCAATCGGTCATCACTAAATTTTCAAATCCTAATTGACTACGCAGTAAGTTATTAATTACATAGTCACTTTGTCCGGCCCATTCACCATTCACTTGATTATAGGAAGTCATCACAGCCAAAGCTCCTGCATCTATTCCACTTTTAAAAGCTGGTACATAGATTTCATGCAAAGCTCTTTCAGAAACCACAGAATTGGAAGCACGGCGTTTATAATCAGTATTATTGGCCACAAAGTGTTTCATTGTAGAAATCACACCAGTATTCTGCACACCAACCACATATTGCTCTACTATTCTAGCTGCTAAATATGGATCTTCACCCATATACTCAAAGTTTCTTCCACATTGAGAATTGCGATAGATATTCATTCCAGGACCTAAAAGGATTCCGATGCCTGCCGCTCTACATTCTTCTCCTATACTGTGAGCATATTCGTAGGCAATTTCAGGATTCCATGTGGCTGCCAATTCTAATGCATTGGGGAAAGATACCGATTTAGGTAAAGCATAATCGCTAATATCATCACCCAACCAGCTATCTCTGATATTTACACCTTGTGTGGCATCGCTCAAATACACATCGGGTAAACCATATTGCTCATAGCCTTTGATGAAAAACCCCTTATGACCTTTTATTAAATCCAGTTTTTCCTCCAGTTTCATCTTTTTCACAATGGTTTCTGCTCGCTGAAAAGCGGCTTCCTCTGATACTGCGGGAGTGTGTTTCACTTTTTCAATGGGTTTAATGGTTTCTTTAGCCTGCTGATTTTGTTTTTGGTCACAAGCCATCATAAATAGGGCTAATGCAAAAATGGGGAGGGTGATTTTAAAAATTTTGAACATCATTTTTCGAGTTTTGTGTTAGTATATAAAGACCCTTGTATGGGCAAGTATTTAGTTCATTTTAGTTCTTGAGTAAAGAGTACAGGCAGTTATATTTTACCTGATGTTAAGAGCCTTAGTGATGTTATTGACTCTTGTTCTTGCAAATATAATATAAGATTAGAAATAATGAAACATGCTTTAACTAATTTAATATCAACTTTGTATTTATCATGATTTATAAGGAAAGGCATAGGTTATTGCACCCTTATACTTTTTAAATTTGGAGAAATCATATCTGAATTCCTTCCTTTAAATTGAGAAACCCTTTACCTTCTTTGTGTTTCAAAAATGAAAGTAATAAAAAAGCAAGTGATTCTTAACCATTAAACTCTTTGTCATCCAAAAAAATAATTTTATATACTTTTACCCCATGAAAAATTATATCATTGGCTTTTTAGCAGTTCTACTTTTTATAGGGCTTTATTTATTAATAGATAATATTTTATTTGATGGTTTTAAACCACAAGAAATACATCAAGATGGATTTCAAGGAAACTATTACGCCCAAAATGAGGCTAAAAACCAGGTTGCTGTCATTCTTCTGGGAGGCGGCCAATGGGGAGATTATTGGGGAAGACAATTTGCTCAAAATGGTTATGTGGGTTTGTCATTACCCTATACTCGAAAGGAAGGATTACCAACATTACCAGAAGAAATTCCTTTGGAGTATTTCGAGAATGCTTTAAAATGGTTAGGAAAACAAGAGGCAGTGAACCCCAGTAAAATTCTGGTAATGGGAGCTTCTAGAAACGCTGAATTAGCATTAGTATTAGCCTCTGTAATGCCACAAAAAATAAATGGAGTCGTGGCTTATGCTCCAAGTTCAGTTTCTTGGTCGAATACAGTTCTGCCTTTTAATTCTGATGAACTAAAACCCAGCTGGACTTATAAAGGAGTTGACATTCCTTATATCCCAATGGAGAAAATCTCTCCAAATACCTCCTCCGAAATTAACACTTTAGCCTATTGGAAATCTGGTTTGCAAAATCTAGAGGAGCATGAAAAAGCTAGTATTAGAGTAGAAAATATCAATGGCCCAATACTGTTGTTTTCAGGAAAAGAAGATGGAGTATGGCCATCTGTAGAAATGGCTAACGAGATAGAAAGTAGATTATTGAAACATGAGTTTCAATATCCTTTCCATAATATCCAATTTGAAAATGCTGGTCATCTTATTTCTACTAATCCCGATATAGAATCAAATGAGCCTGATAGAAATGGGTTTCTTACTATCGAAGGAAAAGCATACGAGTATAGTTTAGGTGGAACAGCTGCAGGAGATCAAAAAGCAAAATTAGAAGCTAGAGAGAAGCTTTATGAGTTTCTTAAAGGCTTTTTGTGATTAGGCTGTTATGGTAAAAAAAATGGCGAAACCTAAGTTCCGCCATTGCAATTAAAATTCAATTTTAATCTATTTTTTGAATAAAGGATCGGCTCCAATAGTTCCAACCAAGTCTTTCATGTATTGTTTAGAACGTGCATGAGCTAAGGTCTTCTTAGCTTTTGCTAGCTTATTTTCGATCTCCATTTTCTCAATAATCTCTGCATTATTGCCTTGTTTCATGAAGTTTTTAAGATATGAGATTTGCTTTTGATGGAAAGCAATATCCTTTTCTTGTTTTAACTCTAAACGCTCATTGTACCAATCGCTCTTAATTACATAATCACGATCGAAGTATTTTCTTAGTTCTGGATTGCTAATGTCTTTACCTTCATACTGACCATAGGCCATTATGTTTAGCAAAATCTGTAAAGGTAAGATGGCTGATTCAATACTACCATCCTCAAAATAAGTTTTAGCAACTCTCTCTTGAACTTCAGTAATGTTATTGATTCCATCTACAAAATCTTCCATACTTTGTAATTCTGGTTTCAACATACGCTCGTTAAACACTGCCAATGGCTCGTCAAACAAACGATTCATGCACCTGAAAGCAAATTTGCTAGTAATACGATAACCCAAACGACTTGCTAATACCTTTTTACCTTCATGCTCAAAGTCTTCTAGTTTCTCTAGACAATTATCGGCAATTAGTTCTTTTGGATCGCGGTCTGTTTTGTCTATTCTAGCCCAAATTTCAGGGATTAAAATACTAATATCATGATCGAATCTATTTTCAGATCCTACCCAACCAGCTGCTGAACTAAATCCTTCATATCCTGTTAGGATATATGAAAGCAAAGCATTGTTCAAGTCTGTGGTTGCCACTAACATATTGAAAGGCCCTTTGGTAAGTGCACCTTCTGAACCAGCTCCAGTTGTAGATGGAGATTTACCAGTTAAACTACAAATGAAATCCATAAATAGCTCTGGTAATTCTTGATAATGAATAGGGTTGTAAACACTTAATGGACGAATACCAGCTTCTCTATCAGAAGGGTTATTTCTTCTACCTGGAAGAACAGCATTTACTGGATAATGAACAGCTTTGTCCATACCAATTTGGCGCGCTAAACGAATTCCCATCTCAGCAACATGTGTGTCTTCTCTTTCTTGCTTGTAAATATTTCTTTGAAGATAACGAGGGTTTTTAGTAGGCTCTCCATCCACTATTCTTGGGTGTGAAGGCGTTACAAAATAACCGTCTTTATCTCTCTTGATTACTTTTTCTATTAAGTCTTTAACAGGCTGTGTATACTTTTCAAATTCTACAGTGTCTTCATAGAGGTCTATAGCATCTTGCTTGTTAAGTGGCTCGTAATTGGTTAAGAAAGTATTGCTTTGTACAATGTCAGATTCAGCATCCACATCGTAACCACGATAAATGGCTTCATCAGGACGCTGGAATAGATGACTTTCGCAATTCTCAACTATTTTCACACTCTTATTGTCGTAATTCGCGTTTAAATCGTTCAAACGACTGCTTGGTAAAGTAACAGTTGCTGAGATATCATCCTCCATCTGGATTTTATGAGCAGGTAAATAATCAGAACGTAGCTTATGTAATAACCAGTCGCCTTTTTGGCTAAATCCAATTCTTACATAACTGGCAATTACCTTCTGGTTGTTAAACATCAGGGTGTTGCCATTGCGACCATTCAATACTTCTACCGACATATGGTTTTTCCAATCGCTCATTTTTTCATCCCGATAAAGACGTTTGATATATAACACCAAAACTCTGATATGAGCAGGAATACTATGAATCCAAGCATTATACTCATCGCTATATTGATCGGAAGTATTAAGCAATTTCACGGTGGAGCCTAAAGTTCTTTTAGCACTCAATAAGGGGCGAGAAGGATTGGCATCTGGGCGGATGTTTTTCCAGCGAGTAGAATAGTCTCTATTGAGAATTTCATCGGCCATTTTAAAATCTTCATCAATATCTTTAATATGGAAAGTACTATATTCAATAGCATTCTCTAAGGATTTAGAAATCTCAGATTTTCCTCCACCAGAAACAGTACATGGCTTATGTAAGAAAATACCTTCAGCAGCTGTGTGAGTAATTCTCCATAAAGCTTGCTTCGCGTGTTTCTTCAAGTTAAACTTACTTCCACTTGGGTGAACATAGGTCTTAAGAGGGGAAAGCTTTAATGTATGCTTTTTGTCTTTACCATAAGTCCAAGAAACTGAAGAGGTATGTATATCAATATCAGCATTTTCAGGAATATATATCACATGAGGATATTTCTTATCGATGGCATAACCTTCGGCTTGAACTTCAATACTATCTCCTAAGGTCTTCACTAAATTCTTGAAATTGTATTTCTTGTCTAATTTAGCAGAGAATACATTTCCAAAAACACGATCCATCATATTGTCTCTTGGGAAAGCAATAGCTCCTCCAGAGTGTTCTTCTTCAGCATTTCCGTAAAGATTAGCTGAATAACTGATCTGAGTTTTTATTTCTTTTTTTGAGTATCCGTAATAGTTGTCGGCAATTAAAGTAATCACCACTCCACTTTCGTCTCTACAGGTGAGTTTAAAAGCAGAACCCTCATTATATAATTCATCAGGATCAGAATAGCACATGCCATCTCTACGCTGACGAGCAGTAGCATCCTCACAATGAGGAAGACCAATATCTTTCTTCTTTAGAGTTAAAAGCTGAGGAGCCAAAATAATACATCCAGTGTGACCAGTCCAATGATCGATATCCAATGCAGAATCATTTTCTGCTAAACTAGGATCACCAGCATTTCCGAAGATATTCTCTACAAAATCTAAATTACTTACCAGGCTACCTGGAGCAAAGAAGCGAATCTCCATTGATTTCTCAAGGCTAATTCCTTTTACTTCAGGAACTACCAATGGGCGCATCAATAAAGAAACCATTACCTTAGCTTTGTCTTCTTGATTAGCCGTGAAAGGTAATATCTTTAAATCGTTTGAAGGGTTTAATGCAGCATGTAATAGATGCGCAAAAGCTCTTTTTGGCACTTCTTTTTTGTCTGGTGGAACCGGAAGTCCTCCTCTAACAATATGGAACGTTCCTTTAGTTGTTCTTTTATCGTGTTTCGGATTGTTTAGAACTCCTTGTTTAATTCTGTATGAGCTGACCAAATCACTTTTGAAGCTGTTTCCATTTGGAGGAAGACTCACTTCTCTCGCTAATCCTAATCCATTTAAAACGAAAGTGGAGGAGGGTAGAGATAAAGATTGATCGAATTGAATTTCACTGAGGTAATTATTTATAAATTCTTGTATACGAGCATCGGCAGGACAAAGGTGGTTGGATAGTAGACGAGATTTTTCTCTAAAACTACTAATTAAATCCTCTGTTAGGCTGATGAATTTGTCATCGGAATGTTTGTTTGAGCTGTTATTATCATCATGATATAATGGTTGCCCCAATGCTGCTAGCTGAAGATTGGTATATTGGATCATATCACGACGATCCTTCTTGCTAGGCTTAAAAACTTTGCTAGTTATATTTTGCATCTTATTAAATTTTTGGTCCACATTTAATTAATTGCACAAAGGTTTTTCAGACCTCTTTATTTTATCTTTTGTGAATTACTTCACATACTGGTTGTATTGAGTGCAAAAATAAAAATATCTAGAAGCAAATAGCTTAAAATATAGTTTTTTAACTTTCTAAATAGTGGATATTTCTTTGGGAACGTTTGTTTTAAACAGATGACATCCTTTTAAAGGATGTCATCTGTTTAAAACCTCTCTACTTACCAAAACAAAACATTAAACACCACAAACCCTGCCCTCTAAGAATCATTCTTTAAACCTAATTCTGACAGAGACGGCTAATCATCTAAAAATGATATTTATTTTTAAATTCAATTTGCTTTATGCTATCAAATACTTTTATGGTATCGTTTAATGTGCCGTAATATTGATAACCAAAATGACTTGAAGACCAGACGTCATACATTTCAAAAGCGCCTGCATCTATTTTCTTCTGGAAATATGCTTTATCAATAAATGGAAGAATTAAATCCCATGATTTTTGGAAATTCTTTTTGCTTTTTAAATTATGCCATAAGATAAATAGAACATTATTGTAAATAGCTATTCCATTATCAAAATCATTTAATAATACTCCCTTGTTTTCATAGCTCAGATCGCATAAATCCAATAGATTACTATAGTCAACTTCTGAAATCATTTCATACAAATAATTCAATTGAAGGCTATCTTCTGCGATAGATAGTAAACCTCTAATAGCTTGGTCTGTATGTAAGATGGCTTTTACTTTTTCTTGAATCAGAATACTTTCCATATTGTTTTTTATCCAAATAGGATAGTGCCTTTGCGATGCTTGAGCAGTCCATTCAAACATATTGTTTTGGCTTAATTCAGCGCTTAGAGATGCCAAACTATTTCTTTCTAAATTATTTATATTCCAGCCATAGTTTATCATTAAATATGTCATTCTATCTCTATAAAAATCCACATCCCCATTAGCGAGGATATCATCCAGAATGAGTACCATATCTTGGGGAATAAAATGATCTTCATATTTAACTAATAATGACTTTGCTTTTTCAAAATCTGATTCCCATACAGGATAGATACTATCGGATAAAACGATACTTCCCATATTTTGAGCTTTATTTTCCTCAGTAAAAACGAAGAAAAATAATAGGGCAATCAATAAAAAACTATTACTTCTCATATTGCAAATATTTTAGTTTTGTTGCGGTAATATTTTTAATCTGAATGATGCCATCATATCTTTTAGCAGGAATGATTTTATGCCTTTGAAAAGCCCATGAAACCGACTGTATTTCTTTAAACATCCATGAGTTTTCTGGTTTTTCTGTTTGCTGAGAAAAGTCGGTAAAAACAATCTCATGCCCTGCTGTGTTTAATATGGCTCCAAGAGAGTTTTTCTTTTGTTTCACAAGTTCCACAGGACCACTATCTCTAACACCAGTTTTACCTTGATAAGCATACAAACCTAAAACATATGTTTTACTGCGCAGTGAATCATGGATATATTCTCCCATCACTTCATGGTCTAGATTAAATTTACTTATATGCCAGTTATGGGCCAGAAAGATGATTTTTTCATCTGGGTAAAAGCGTGTAATAATATCATTCATATTTCTGCCCATAATGGAATCCCTATTATGGGGATTATTAACTGCCATTTTGTACAACCAGTTCCTTCTATGAAGAATGGCTTGATAGACTTCTTGATCTCGTTTTGAGTTTAATGGAAATATTATGGAATCGTTCAAAATATCATCCCAAGCTTTAAATTCCAGTCCTTTTCCCTTATTAAAACTCATTATCAAAGCAGAATCAAGACTAAGAATTGAATCGGGAACCAATGGAAAGTGTTTTTTTACAAGTTGCTGAAAACGATTGGGGAATTCCAAATCTATATCGAAACCATTGTATTGAATGTCTGAGTTTTTAAAAAAGTTTAGAAATAATCGGGCTCCTTCTGGCATAATCATGTCAGACCTATAGGGAAAACAATAATTATACAAACTATCTAAACTCACTTCATTTCTCATATTATTGGCTTCCATACAAACTAGTTTATAGCCTTCTATGGCAACAACTTTGTATCCCAACTCTTGATATAAATATTGAACCAACCTATTTCTCAAAAGAAAATATTCATTCACCTCGTGACTGCTTTCTCCAATAAAAACATAGGGTTTACCTTCTAATAATGCCTTTAAAAATTGCAAGTCTGAATAATCTTGAGATTTTAAACTTAAAATTGGCGTAGTAAATTGATGAATGTTCTCAGTCCAAACCTTGTCAACTTTAGGATTATTGTTTTGAGAATAAGAAATACTTGAGAGGAGGATTAATAAGAATAATACTATCTTTTTGTTCATATATCAATATTTACGAGCTATATAAACGCTAGAAAGTGTTAGATTATTATATAGTTTATTTGAACGGAAATTAGTGCTTGCAAGAAAACTCCAGATTCTCCCTGTGTCTCTGGGGAGAAAGCTTCGAGAACAAGGCTTGTTTTTTGAATATCAAGGAGTTGACTTTCGTCGATGACTGTTTTCAGAAAAAGCATAACGCTGTTATCGGAGTTTTCTAGCAGAGACTACTTACCAAAACAAAACATAAAGCACCACCAACATAATACAAATAGCATAAGCAGCAATATTGAATACACTGTCGGTATGGAATATCTTAGAAGTAAACTTGATGGCTTTAGGATCATCATCGTTCGGGTTAGTAGTTAAACTCACACCAACAATAATTACCATAGTTAATAGGAAGGTATAGAACATTTGGTCCATCCAAGGTAATTCTAAGGATGGAGTTTTTAGCATCAAAGCAATTGGAATTGAAACTAGAATACCTACGATAGCACCTTTATTATTAGTCTTTTTATAGAATAGGCCCAATAAGAAAACAGCTAATACACCAGGACTTACCAATCCGGTATACTCTTGAATATATTGAAAGGCTTGGTCAATGTTTCCTAAAGCAGGAGCCACAAAAATGGCAATAACTAAGGCAATAGCACCACTAATTCTACCCACTTGTACATCTCTATCTTTACCATCTTTTTTAGCCATATATGGACGGTAAATATCCATTGTGAAAATGGTGGAAGTAGAATTGACCATAGAAGCCAAAGAGGAAACGATGGCAGCAGCTAATGCAGCAACAACTAATCCTTTAAGTCCAGCTGGAACAAAACTACCAATTAACCAAGGATAGGCTTTATCGTAATTGACACCTCCACCAGATTTAGAAAATGCATCCTGAACACCATCCACTAAAGCTGTTCCTTCAGGTTGATAAAACATCACATAAGCAATGATACCAGGAATAACAACAATTAAAGGAATGATCATCTTTAAAAATGCAGCAAAAATAATTCCTCTTTGAGATTCTTTTAAACTTTTAGCAGCCAATGTTCTTTGGATGATATATTGATTGAAACCCCAATAATATAAGTTAGCCACCCAAAGTCCACCCACCAAAACACCAATGCCGGGGAGGTTCATAAATTCTGGATTTTCCTTTTTCAGAATCATGTGGAATTTATCACCTGCGGTATCGTAAATATGATTTAAACCATTGATGATTCCACCTTCGGGAGTTACATAATCCAATGCGATTAGGGATGTAATCAATCCTCCAACCACAAGCAAAGTAACTTGAATTACATCGGTCCAAGCTACAGCAGCCAAACCACCATAGAGCGAATATGCCGCAGCAAAAAGAGCCAAGCCAATGATGGCCGGCATAATCATAGTTCCGTCTCCAGAACCCATTATGGTATCAATGGCTTTTCCACCTAGAAATAGCACAGAGGTAAGGTTCACAAAGATGAATAATGCAATCCAGAAAATCGCTAAAATGGTTTTTAGCTGAGTAGAATATCTTTTTTCGATAAATTCTGGAATGGTATATAATCCTTTTTCAATAAAAATCGGAAGGAAGTATTTACCAACAATAATGAGGGTTAACGCTGCCATCCACTCATAGGAAGCAATGGCCAATCCAACTGCCATACCTGAACCCGACATACCAATCATCTGCTCCGCTGAAATATTAGCAGCAATTAGAGAAGCACCAATAGCCCACCATGGTAATGATTTGCTAGCTAAAAAATAATCTTCAGCAGTTTTTTTAACGCCTTTTTCACCTCTGGAAACCCAAATTCCAACTCCTAAAATAAGGATGGCATAAAGGGCAAAAATGGAATAATCTAAAAATGTAAAATTAGGGTTCATAGGGTTTTAGTCTTTTAAAATATGTTTGTCAAATAGCGATTCCCAATTCTTTTCTAATCCTGAAAATGAGTATTTTCATCAATAAAAAATACAATTTGATGAAATCAAGTGATTTAGTTGTTGTAGTATATGAACCTGATAATCTTTACCTTTAATGGATGTGGAAATCCAAACTCAAGATTTAGATCATCAAGATTTGCACAAATATAGAAAATAAAGAGTGTTTATTGTAAATAGAATGGATAATAATAAAGTCGATATGAATGTGGGTTTCCGTTTAAGAATTACCTATTAAAATAAGATAGATTAGCTTTATTATGATCAGAGTTTTACCTATTTCCGTTAAGTACATCAAACGAGATATTGATTTTAATAAATTTGCATCAAATAAAAGCAAAGAAAATGGAAAATATATTGGTTATTGGAGCTGCCGGACAGATTGGTTCTGAGCTCGTTATTGCGTTGAGAAAGAAGTACGGTAGCGAA
The DNA here is from genome assembly GCA_016744655.1 of Bacteroidales bacterium. GTDB lineage: Bacteria > Bacteroidota > Bacteroidia > Bacteroidales > UBA12170 > UBA12170. Next base: position 22,608 of record JADGDY010000001.1, read on the forward strand.
AATGTATTTGCTACAGATATCAAACAACCGCCAGCAGATGTTTTAGAGGGTGGACCTTTTCAGATTTTGGATGTAATGGATAACAATAGATTGATCCATTTTGTCATTCGTCATAAGATTACGCAGATTTATCATTTGGCTGCAGTTCTTTCTGGAAATGCAGAAAAGATTCCTTTGCAAGCATGGGATATCAATATGCAATCTTTAATGAATATCTTGGATTTAGCAAAAGAAGTAACTGATGTGAAGCGTATATTTTGGCCAAGTTCTATTGCCATTTTTGGTCCTTCTACACCTCGTCAAGACACTCCGCAATATACTATTACAGAGCCAAATACTGTTTATGGTATCAGTAAGTTGGCTGGAGAAAGATGGGTAGAGTATTATCACCAACGTTATGGTTTAGATATCAGAAGTATTCGTTATCCAGGTTTGATTTCTTATAAGACTGAAGCCGGAGGAGGAACAACAGATTATGCTGTGGAGATTTTCTACGATGCTATTAGAGAAGGAAAATATGAGTCATTCTTGTCTGAAGATACCAGTCTTCCGATGATGTTTATGGATGATGCCATTCAAGCTACTATTGACTTGATGGATGCCGAATTAGAAGACTTATCTATTCATTCAAGTTATAATGTGGCAGGAATGAGTTTTAATCCTAAGCAATTGGCTGAGGAAATAAAAGAACATATCCCAGAATTTGAAATCACTTATAAGCCTGATTTCCGTCAAGCTATTGCAGATAGCTGGCCAGCTTGTATAGATGATAGCGTAGCTAAAAAAGACTGGGGATTAAATTATAAATACGACATTAAGTGTTTAACAAAGACTATGTTGGATGGAATAAAAGAGAAGTTGTCTTAGAGCTTTTCTACCCTAGATATTGAAAATATAAAGCCTGAGAAGCATTTGTTTCTTAGGCTTTTTGTTTAGGACTAACGTCTAATATATTCTTGTTTTAGAAAGAAATTAAAGAATACAGATTTGGAATCAAAAGTAGGTTCTCCCCTTAATATTTCATCCACATCTACACCTAGATTTACAAGATTCATCCTGTCTTTTCTAAAAAAAGCATTGCCTTTTTCTAAATCAAATTCAGGGTGAAATTGAGTACCCAATACGCAAGATTCGTAATTGATGTAAGCCTGAATATGAGTATGACCATTGGTAGCTAACAACTCAGACCAAATGGGTAACTCTACCACCTCATCAAAATGATGCTGCCAAACATCCTCTTCTCCTTTAACTTCTAATAAACCTACCGCAGAATCGAGGAAATATACTTTTTCCCAACCCACCTCAAAGCCTTTTGATGCTGGGCGAACTGCATGTTGACCTACCAATGCTAAGGCAATTAATTGATGTCCGTAGCAAATCCCCATTTGCCATATTTTTAGCTGCGATGCTTTTTGGATAAGTGCTACAGCTTTTTCAGTAAATGGCGAAACTTCATTTATTGAGAGTGTAGAACCGGTATGTATAATATGAGTAAAATTCATTTCTTCCCAATCCTTAGGAAATGATTCTTCAGTTTCAATATGAAAAACATGCGTTTCCATATCGCTTGAAATACAGCTTTCTATTAAAGGAGATTCAAATTGGTCAATGGAATAATCGAGTATTAAAATCTTATGACTTTTCATTTTTTATTGAAGGGTTTTACTCTTTATTTCAGTACGAATTTTCATTTGCAAAATTAGGGCTTTTTATTCAATGCCAAGTCAACACCAAACCCTTTTCTTTTATCTTCAACTTTTAATAAAATTGAAAATAGCAGTCCTAAAGCCCCTAAACCAGCAAACATCAACATAGTAGGCGTGTAATTTAGTATTTCTGGACTTCCGGGATTCGTATAATCCAGAATAATACCTGAAAGAATTGGGAAAGCAAATAACCCAAGGTTTTGGATGGAGTACATTAAGCCATAAGCTGTTCCAATCTGCTTCTCGTCAACTAACCTCACCATGGTTGGCCACATAGCAGCCGGAACTAAAGAGAAAGAAATACCCAATAATATCATAGGGATATGAGGAGCAAAATCAGTAAATGCAAAGTTTATGTGGATGAGCACAAGAAGCGATGCTCCAAAAACCATAGCCGTAGCTGCTTTGCCATATCTATCTATCAAAAAGCCAAACAGAGGAGTAAAAATTAGGGTTCCAAGAGGTAATAATGAAGTAATCTCTCCACTTTCAATGTTAGACAATCCAAATTTATTTAAGAACAGGTCGGGGGCAAAAGCTAAGAAAGGGAATACCGCAGAATAAAAAGTCACACAAATGAGAGCGATATAAATAAAAGCGGGATTGATTAATATATTACCAATATCAGATAATTTAAATCCTTCTTTAGATTCTTGAGCTTTGGTTTCTTGAACTTCTTTATCGTATTTAATATCGAGAAGCATATAAACCATAAATGCTAATAATCCGGCCAACACCAATACTGCAGCAAACCAAATTGCGGTGCTTAAATGTGCTCCTCCATCAGAAATTCGTGGTGATAACTGTAGTGCTGCAAATGTTCCCAAACGCCCAAAACCTACCTTCAAACCAAATGCTAGAGCTAAATCCTTTCCCTTGAACCACTTAACCAGTATTTTGCTAATAACAACAATACTCGTTTCAGCGCCTAGGCCGTAGAAAAAACGCCCAACCAGCATCATTTTCAATTCAGGCGAGTAATTAGGCAGAATAGAAGAAAACAAACCATGAGCAAATCCACCTTCTCTAAAGTAGTCTGATGCTCCATAGGCAGTAAGCATAGCTCCAAATGCCATAAAAAAGATAAAGAGGAATCCAGTTCTTCTAATTCCAAGCCTATCTAATATGACCCCTCCAATCACAGCCATTAATAAGAAAGTATTTGGGATAGAATAAAAAGAAACAAAAAGACCATAGTGGGTATTACTATAGCCAAACTCACTCATGAGTTGATCTTTTAAAGTGGAAAAAGCATCGTAAAAGTAGTAATTGGCAGAGAGAATAAATCCCACTAAAATTAAAATTCCCCAGCGCATACTTGGTGATTCACTAATCTTTCGTCTAATTTCCTCCATTGATTTTTTTTTGCAAAAATAGACTTTTATAGAGTCTCTAAGGAGGCTGATCAAGAGATTATAGAGCCATTATTGAAACATATTTTTTGTTAAAAGCTTTGTGAATGCAGATTATCAGATAGATACAATTTTTCAATGGTGTTGAAATCATATAAATATTTTGTAATTTTGCCAGCTATGCGTATAGATGTTTTAAAATCGAAAATTCACAGTGTTGGCATTACTCAAGCCAACCTCAATTATATAGGTAGTATTACCATTGATGAAGATATGATGGATGCGGTAAACCTCATCGAAAATGAGAGAGTTCACATTTATAATATCACCAATGGAAATCGCTTGGATACCTATGTAATCAAAGGAGAAAGAGGAAGTGGTGTTATTGGAATTAACGGAGCAGCAGCCCGTTTGGTGGCAGTTAACGATAAAATTATTATTGTTTCCTATGCCAGTATGGAGTTTGATGAGGCAAAAAAACATAAGCCTTTAATCATTTTCCCTGATGACAACAATAAAATCCCCCAATAGTTTGAAAGATAAACTGTTCTCAATATTCAAGTATCTCATGTTTTTAGTCTTGGGAATTGTATTATTGTACCTCGCATTTCGCAATATAAATCTGGATGATATCTGGGCAGAACTGAAAAAAGCAGACTATTCTTGGTTGGTATATTCTATGGTATTAGCCCTTGCTAGTCATTTCTTTAGAGCCTTAAGGTGGAACCAGTTGATTAATTCGATTGGATACAAAACGAAAACAAATACCACCTTTTATGCTGTTATGACAGGCTATTTGGCAAACTTAGCATTACCAAGAATGGGCGAAGTTTCTCGATGTGTGGTTTTAAGTAGAAAAGATAATATTCCCTTTAATACCTTATTCGGTACTGTAATTACAGAACGAGTATTTGATATGATAGTCCTGCTACTTATTATAGTTGGCATTGTGTTATTTCAAATTAAACTTATTGGTGGATTCATAAATGCAGTCATCATTAGCCCATTACTAGGAAGTTATGCCGGTGATTTAAATGCAATTCTCATTTTAACAGCCATTGTTGTTGCAACCATTATTATTGGTATTGTGATATTCAGAAAACTACGACCCTTTTTTAAAACTACCATGCTTTATGGTAAGATTGAAGCTTTCCTCGATGGCATGTGGTCTGGTATGAAAAGTATTGCCAAATTAGAGAATAAGATGATGTTTCTCTTTAACACTTTTATGATTTGGCTTTTATATCTAGGCATGATCATTCTTCCTTTTTATTCTTTCGAAGAAACCTCTCTGTTATCTATTGTTGATGGATTTACAGTATTGGCCATCGGAAGTTTGGGAATAGTAGCCCCCACACCTGGTGGAATTGGATCTTATCACTTTATTGTTACCGAATTATTCACTCAACTATATGATATTCCTTCTTATGCAGCTGCTGCTTATGCCACTGCTAATCATGCTGCACAAACCCTTATTATTTTATTGGCAGGCGGAGTAAGTTATATCATGTTACTTTTGAGTAAAAGAAAACCTCTCAATGACTTACCTGAGCAAAATAAGAAATAAAATTGTCGAGAACCAGAATCAACTAGAAGAGGTTTTGGAAAAGTGGATCAGTGAAAACAAGAAAATTGTCTTCACCAATGGTTGTTTTGATATTATGCACCGCGGACATGTGGAGTATTTATCAAAAGCAGCAGATTATGGTGATGTTTTAGTGATTGGTTTAAATACTGATGATTCGGTAAGTAGAATAAAAGGCCCACATCGCCCCATTCAAGATGAAGTTGGACGAGCTCATATTATGGCTGCGCTGGAATTTGTTGACCTAGTTGTTTATTTTAATGAAGATACTCCCTACGATTTAATTAAAAAGGTACAGCCAGATGTTTTAGTAAAAGGAGCAGATTATAAAGCTGAAGACATTGTGGGTTATGATATTGTAATGGCCAAAGGAGGAAAGGTAGAAACCATAGAATTCCTACCAGGACATTCCACTTCTGCCATTGAAGCTAAAATTAAAATAGCCGATTAATTTGCTGTCAACCCATATATCACATCATCTACCCACTCACCTCTTAGTAAAAAGCTTTTCTTATAATGGGCTTCTTTTTTAAATCCTAATTTTTCAATCATGGCAATGGAGGCTAAATTTCGTGGATCCACTGATGCTTTTATCTTTTGTTTGCCCACTTTCTGAAATAGATAATCAATAGCTGCTTTTAAAGCCTCTGTAGCATAGCCTTTGTCTTGTTGTTGTTTTGATATGGTAGCACCAAGTTCAACTATTTCATGATCTAGAAAATGAATTCCCAAATCACCAATGAACTCCTTAGTCTCTTTTACCACAATGGCCATTTGAAACCAAGTGTTTAATTGATTGAACTCTTTAGCAATTTTACTCCTAATAAATTCATCAACCTCCTCAAGCTTCTCAGGGATCCATCCTTGATATTGATTAATATGAGAATCGGATCTGTAGTTAAAAATAGTTGAAGCATCGCTTGCTTGGATTTCTCTAATAAGAAGTCTGGAACTATGTATTTCAATCTTTGTACTCATTTTATTGGCTTAACCAATTCCAAATCATTTCCTTACCATAAGGAGTCATGATGCTTTCTGGATGAAACTGAACTCCGCTCACATCAAACTTTTGATGCCTTAAAGCCATAATGATTCCATTTTCACTCATGGCCACAATATTTAAATCGTCCGGGAAATCATCCTCACAAACTGCCCAACTGTGATATAATCCCACTTCAAACGGCTGAGGAATGTTTTTAAAGATCACATCCTCAACAAGCAAATCCACTTTTCTTTTGATACCATGAATAGGCTGCTCGAAATTAAAAAGTGAACCTCCAAATGCTTCTGCAATGGCATGATGGCCAAGACATACCCCTAATATCGATTTGTGAGCGGCATACTCTTTTATCAATTGAGGCATCACTCCTGCACTAGAAGGAAGGCCGGGACCTGGAGAAAGCATTATTTTATCATAGGCTTGTATTTCCTCCATTTCAATTTCATCATTTTTAATGACATCAAAATCCCATTCTTGATGCTGTTCAACAATTTGCACCAAGTTAAAGGTAAAAGAATCGTAATTATCTAATATCAATAGTTTCTTCACCGAGCATTTTTTTACTTTTGCAATATTAGGAAATTAATAAATCGAGGTGGGTCTAAAAACTGATAAAATTAATTTTTAAGATGCCAGCCATCAGAAATTGTTTTATTTTTAATAGATAGTAAGTGATTTTAAGGTAAATAAGTAATGATGAGGATTTATAATAAAGAAGAAGCCATTTTACAGATGAATGAGTGGGGAAGGCAAAAGAAACCTTTTCTTTTTATTCTATCCTTCAACCAGGATGAAAATATTCTTATTGCTGAAAAAGATATAGCTAATTCTGGTATTTATTTTAAGACCCCAGAGTTTTCTTTCCTCCCTCCCATGAAATCAGAGATGCCTGATGTTATTAGCTTTGAGAAAGAATGCATCAGTTTTTCTGAATTCAGTGAAGCTTTTAAAATTGCCAAAAAGAATTTAGATTTTGGAAATACCTATTTGATCAATCTAACCAAACCCACAAATATTCACACTAACCTTTCGTTTCAACAAATTTTTCAGCAAGCTAAAGCACCATATAAACTCTGGATTAAAGATAAACTGGTGGTGTTTTCTCCTGAGATTTTTGTAAAAATAGAGGATGGTGAAATTTCATCATATCCCATGAAAGGAACTATAGATGCTAGTATTCCTAATGCAGAAAAGGTAATTTTGGAGGATGAAAAAGAAACTGCAGAACACCATACCATTGTTGATTTGATAAGAAACGATTTGAGTATGGTGAGTAAAAATGTGAGGGTAGAGAAATTTAGATATCTCTCCGAAGTAAAAACCAATCATAAAAATCTATTGCAAGTGAGTAGTGAAATTAGAGGAGATATAGACGCTACTTTCTTTAATAATCTAGGAGATCGGTTCTTTACACTATTGCCTGCAGGTAGCATTAGTGGAGCACCCAAAGCAAAAACCTTAGAGGTAATTTCTGAAGCCGAAAAATATGATAGAGGATACTATACTGGAGTATTTGGGTATTTCGATGGAGAAAGCCTCGATAGTGCTGTAATGATACGCTATATAGAGCAGCAGGGAGAACAAGTAGTTTTTAAAAGCGGTGGTGGAATTACTACCTTTAGTAGCTGTGAAAAGGAATATGAAGAAATGAAAGATAAGGTTTATCTGCCTTTTGTTAAATGATGTTCAACTTTTTTATTGTGCTGTTGATAATAACAAATAATAACCCAGTTTCTAAGATCCTGATTTAGGTTGAATCTTGATTATCAATTATTGTTGAGTTTTTCAAACTCTTAGTAATCATTGTTTAAATGGCAGTTTTATAATCTTTAGGAGCATCATTCTAATATTTTCTTTTTCGTGGTAGAAATATGAAATTTCAGGACATATATGATTTCAACATATACATTTGCAATATCATATCTTTAGGTATTTGAAAATCATAATGAGCAACATTTTTTTCTTATTGTTACAAACTTCAACACTCTTAATTAGTGCTTCTGTGGTAAAACAAAAGGAAAACAAGTCACGTCTCGAAAGAATTAACTTTCCTATCTTTACAAACTCAAGAAACAAAAACATCCCAAATGAAGATTGTAAATATAGTTCCCGGCTTTGGTGGTACCTTTTATTGTGGTAATTGTTTGCGCGATAGCGGATATACCAAGTCTTTAATTAAACTCGGTCACGACGCCATGATGTTGCCCATTTACCTTCCTTTAACCATGGAGCACGGTGTAGAGGAAAATACCACTCCCATCTTTTTTGGAGCGGTAAATATTTACCTCAAACAGAACTTTAAGATTTTCAAAAATATGCCCACATGGATGGAAAAGATGTTTAATTCTTCCTCCATGTTGCGTTATGCTGCTAAAAAAGCAGGTTCTACCCGTACAGAAGGTTTAGAGCCCATGACTATTTCTATGCTTCAGGGAAAAGAAGGGAATCAAGAGCAAGATTTACAAGAGTTGATAGATTTTTTGAAAGTCCATGAAAAGCCAGATGTAGTACACCTTTCCAATGCATTATTATTGGGGTTGGCCAAGCAAATTAAAGAACAGTTGAATGTTCCGGTGGTTTGCTCTTTACAAGATGAAGATGTTTGGGTGGATGCCATGAACGACCATTACAAAAAGATAGTTTGGGACCTCATGAGCGAAAAAGGTGAAGATGTGGATGCTTTTATTTCCGTAAGTGATTATTACGCAAAGGAGATGAAGCAGAAAATGAGAATTCCCGATTCAAAGATGCATATTGTTCCCATTGGTGTGGATGCTGATTTATATAAGTATGCCAAGCCATTGAGAGAGCCTCAAACCATTGGATATATTTCTAGAATGTACGAGGAGCATGGCTTTGGTTTATTAATAGATGCTTTTATCGAACTAAAAAAAGATGCACAATTTAAGCATGTTTTATTGAAATTATCTGGAGGCTATACCGCAGATGATAAGAAATTTGTGAATCAACAAATGAAGAAATTAAAGAAAGCAGGTCTGTTAGAGGATGTGATGATTATTGAAGATTATCAGCCTGAAAACCGTTTTAAATTCTTTAATCAATTGACGATTCTTACCGTTCCGGTTTTAAAAGGTGAGGCCTTTGGAACTTATCAGTTGGAATCCATGGCAGCAGGAATTCCTTTGGTTCAGCCTGCTTTAGGAGCATTTCCTGAAATTATTGAAAAAACCGGAGGAGGTGTTGTTTATTCGCCAAATACTGTAGAAGCGATGGTGAGCAAGTGGAAAGAAGTGTTATCAGACCCTGAGAAGATAGAGAAAATGAGTGAGGTGGGAAGTAAAGCGGTTCGAGAAAAATATGCTGTTGACCCAGTGAGTGAGAAGGTATTAAGTATATATGAAAGTCTAATGAAATGAAGATAGAATTATCGAACATACATAAATCCTATTTTAATAAAGACGCTCAATTAGAACAAGAGGTTTTAAAAGGGATTTCTTTAAAAATAGAGCAAGGGGAAGCATTGGCAATCATTGGCCCATCTGGCTCTGGAAAAAGTACTTTGTTGAACTTATTGGGAACCTTAGATAAACCTACTTCTGGGAGTATTTCATTTGATGGAAAAGAACTAGTAGACATAAATGATAAAGATTTAGCCTTATTTCGAAATCAAAAGATTGGCTTTGTGTTTCAGTCACATCACCTTTTACCACAGCTCAATGTTTTGGAGAATATACTTTTACCAAGCATAGCTTATGGCGATAAGAAAAGCAGAAAAGAAGCAGAAAAAAGAGCCATTGAATGGTTAGAGGAGCTTGGTTTATCAAATAAAGTCCATCAGTTTCCATCTAATCTCTCCGGAGGAGAATGCCAAAGAGTAGCAGTGATACGAGCCCTAATCAACCAGCCAGTTTTAATACTCGCCGACGAGCCAACAGGTTCTTTGGATTCGGAATCAGCAGATATAGTTGGTGATTTGCTTTTGAAGTTGAGTAAAGAACAAGGAGCTGCTTTAGTATTAGTAACACATTCTAGAGAAATTGCGCAAAAGCTTGGTGAGGTTTATGAATTGAAGGGTGGGGTGTTAAACGGATTGGGGAAGACGGATGACGGATGACCGATGACCGATGTTGGATGTGGGGCTTCGTATATAAGATTGACTATTTTTATTTTGATTATTAACCCTTTAATATATTGCATCATGAGATTTAAGTTTGAGAGTTTTATTATTTGGCAAAAGGCAATGGATTTTGGTGAGAATATAGATGCTATGATTAAGAAATTTCCTGATAGAGAAAAATTCAATTTGTCATCACAGGTTTTAAGAGCTGGCGATTCCATAGCTTTAAATATCTCCGAAGGCTCTATTGGGCAATCGAATCCAGAATTCAGAAAGTTTTTAGGATACTCTATTCGTTCCTTAGCAGAAGTTGTGACTTGTCTTCATAAAGCAAAACGGCGAAATTATATTGATAAAAATGAATTCCAAAGGTTTTATGATGATTCATATGAATTAATGAATATGCTAATAGCATTTAAAAGAGGAGTTAAATAAAAAAATATGTCTTTTTACAATTTGAAGATTGGAATTGAGATAAGTTTCAGAAAGAGCATGGCATCTAGCATCGGTCATCCTGCATCTAACCCTAACAACGTTCTTATTTTTTTAAGAGAAACTAATACTTTATGAACAAATCTACATACATAAACAAAAGTCTCCGCTTCTTCCAGAAACAACATCTGGCGGTTCTCTTGGCTACGCTAATAAGTGCAGCAGTGCTCACCGGTGCATTAATTGTTGGAGATAGTGTAAAGCTGAGTTTGCAGAAAAATGTGGACCAACGATTAGGGAAAACCACTTTTGCGCTTTCTACACAAGATAGATTTGTTCGTTCTGAATTAGCTAGTGAGATAGCCACTGAAATAAGTTCTAATCTAGCCTCTGTATTATTGGTTCAGGGAATTGCGATTAACCCCGATGCGGAAAGACGTATCAACAGAACACAGATTTTAGGCGTAGATAATGATTTCTGGAACTTTGCCAAAGGAGAAGGATTTGAGATAAAAAAGAACGAAGTGATACTCTCAGAGGAGGTGGCTCGTGAACTCCATTTACAAACTGGTGAAACCATACTTCTTCGTATTCAAAATGCTGATATTATTCCTCTAAATGCTCCATTTACCAGTGATGAAGACCCATCTATTGCTTTAAGATTAAAAGTAGCTGGAATAGCATCCTCAGAACAATTGAGTGGGTTTAGTTTGAAAAATCAACAGGCCAATACCTATAATATATTTATTGATAGAACTATTTTGGCTGAAGAAATGGAACTTAGTGGCTTATCTAACTTAATCATTGCGGAAGAAAGCGATGGATTAGGAATTCATCAATTAGAGGAGGCCTTTCAGAAGCATTGGACTTTAAAAGATGCAGCACTTCAGCTTCGATATTTAGAGCAAGAAGAGCAATTTGAGTTATTATCAGATAGGGTATTTATCGACCATTCCATTGCAGATAAAGTAAATGGCTTAGAATTGCAGAAGCAAGACATTCTTACTTATTTCGTGAACAGCTTAAGTATTGGTTCCAAATCATGCCCTTACTCTTTTGTTACTGCGGCTTCTGAAGAGTTTGTTGGAGAAATTTTAGCCTCGAATGAAATCATTATCAACCAATGGCTGGCTGATGATTTAGAGGCGAATATTGGAGATAGTTTAATGCTGAAGTATTTCATTATTGGACCTCTGAGAACCCTGGATGAAAAGCAAAGTTATTTTGTTATTAAGGATATTTTGCCTTTACAGACTCCTCCATTTAAAAGAGATTTAATGCCTGATTTCCCTGGGCTGTCCACTGCTGGGAATTGTAGTGAATGGGATGCGGGAATCCCTATCGACTTAAAGAAAATCCAAGATAAAGACGAGGACTATTGGGATGATTTTCAAGGAACACCAAAAGCAATTATCTCTTTAGCTACTGGATTAAATCTTTGGGATAATCTTTATGGGAATTATACGGCCATTCGATTCTCAAGCCAAGAAACTAATAAAGAAAAACTAGAGGAGTCTATCATGGGAGCTTTGAGTCCTTTAGATTTAGGTTTTCGTTTTCAAAATGTAAGAGCAGAAGGTCAAAGAGCAGCCAGTAATGGAGTCGATTTTGGAGAGCTTTTTTTAAGCCTTAGTTTTTTTGTGATAGCGGCAGCCATCCTCCTGATGGTGCTCATGTATAGACTAAATATGGAAAGCCGAAGCCAAGAAGTTGGACTCTTATTCTCCTTGGGCTATTCCCGAAAACAAATTCTGAAATTAAGAATTAGGGAATCTTTATTTACAGTCATTCTTGGTTCTATTGCAGGTGGATTTATCGGAATCCTCTATAATAAATGGATGATTTCTGGTTTAAATGGAGTGTGGAATAAAGCGGTACATGCCGATATGCTCGAAGTTTTTATTCTGCCTAAAACCCTATTGATTGGAATAGTGGTTTCCATCATCATTTCATTGCTTTCTATATACTTCGTCATCAGAAAGATGTTGAAGAAACAAGCGATTTCTATTATTCAAGGACAGGATGAAATCGTTACTGTAAAATCTGGAAAATTAGATTTGTGGATGGCTTTAATTGGAATCATATCAACAGCCGGAATATTGGCTTATACCATTTCACAATCCATTGCTCAGAACGCATCTTTAATGCTGATGGCCGGATTTATGTTATTAATGGGATTAACGGCTCTCATATCATATGTCTTACCGAAACTGGGAGGGAATGCTGGAGGATTCAATAGATGGAAATTGGCTTTTATTAATGCCAGAAGAAATAAGAACAGAAGTATCGCCGTTATTGCACTTTTGGCCATTGGAACTTTTACCATTATGGTTACTGGAGCCAATAGAAAGACCTTTGATGGCAGCGAAAACCAAAGAAGTTCCGGCACAGGAGGATTCCAGTTTTGGGCAGAAACTACAGTTCCCATTTTGCAGAATCTAAATACAGTAAATGGTAGAGAAGCCTTAGGATTAACAGAAGAAGAGCTGTTTGAGCAGACAAGTTTTGTGCAGTTTCATAGCCGAAATGGTGATGATGCTAGTTGTTTAAATTTAAATCAGGTACAGCAGCCACAAATTCTGGGTGTTAATGAGGTATTGTTTGATAGTTTGAGCGCTTTTTCCTTTGCAGCACAATTGAAAGAAAATAATCATCCTTGGCTTGATTTAGAAGAGCTAAGTAACAAGAGAATCATTCCGGCCATAGCTGACCAAACGGTGATACAATGGGGATTGATGAAGAAGATTGGCGATACCCTCCATTATTTTAATGCAGCTGGACAAGCCATTAAGCTAGTTTTGGTGGGCGGATTAAACGCCAGTGTTTTTCAGGGGAATATTCTTATTTCTGAGGATGCCTTTATGGATAATTTTCCTTCAGCAGCTGGTTCTCGCTATATGATGATAAATGCGAAAGAAGCACAAGCGGAGGAGTTAAAACAAGTATTGAATAATGATTTGTCAGACTACGGAATGGTACTCACTGAAGCACCAACTCGTTTGGCAAACTTTTACTCGGTGACCAATACCTACTTGAGCATTTTTATGATTTTAGGTGGCTTAGGAGTTATTTTAGGCACCATAGGACTGGGAATAGTATTGCTACGTAATATGCTCGAACGACGCAAAGAACTCGACCTACTAAAAGCCATTGGCTATGATAAGAAACAAATTCTAAATTTAGTACTCATTGAAAATCTAGGCCTCCTCATTTTGGGCATTTTCATAGGATTGGTTTCTGCTCTAATTGGCATTTTACCAAGCTTAATTTCCCCTGCTTTTCATATCCCCAGCGACTTTTTATTTGTATTGATATTTGGGGTGTTTATTAGTGGCTTGTTTTGGATATTTGTTGGTGCTTGGCAAGTTGTTTTTGGTAGAGGATAAGGTATAGTTGAAAATCGCGGAGTATTGACCTCCTTGAATTTCAGGTTTGAGATTTATTTGATATTCTAACACATCGACTAAGTGCTATTTATTATCTGAGGTTTGGGTTTCATATGGCTAGCATCAGTAATCACTTGATGGTTTCTTTCATCATTTTGACTTTAAGGTATTTCCCATTATTACATGTTTTGAAATATTGTAAGTTCTTGATTGGTTGGTTTTGGGAAGGAAACAGTTTTTCCCTAATTTATTGGAGAATAAAAAAGTGCTTCGAAAGATTGCTTTAATTACTTTCCTTTTATCATTGGTGATTGTACTGGTAAAGTCATTAATGCCTGCAATGAACTTAGGAGAAACTCAACACTATTTTCTAAATGTACTGTTGGGCGCTTATACTAGCTTTACCCATACATTCTTTATATTCTCAATATTCTGTTTAATCTATATAAGATTCAGCAAAGCAAACTGTATTCTTACTTAGCTGTATATGGAAGAATGAGTTTAACAAACTATGTTAGTCAGTCTATGATAGGCGTTTTCATCTTTTATGGATATGGCTTAGGGTTGTATAGATTTACGGGAGCAACATGGAGTTTGATTTATGGAATTCTCTTCTTCATTCTTCAAGTCAGCTTTAGTCAGTACTGGATGAAAAATCATTATTATGGTCCTTTAGAATGGTTGTGGAGGGCATTAACACAAATGGATTTTTCTATTCCATTAAAAAGAAAATCTGATTAATATCTCTTGTTTATCATTACTATTGCTATTGATTTTATAACTTAGCAAGGTTAAATATACCTCATGACCTTGAACCTAAGTAAATCATTAATTCTTATATCACTATTGTTTTGTTTGTCTAGTATTGCACAACAGGGTTTTATTGGCACATCAAGTGTCCGTAATTATTCCCGTTCTGAGATTAATGCGGGTATTCAAAACTGGGGTATCCAACAGGGTGACAATGGGAAAATGTATTTTGCAAATAATTCAGGTCTATTGGAGTTTGATGGGGTAAACTGGAGGAATTTTCCCATTACAAATAAAGGTTTAGTGAGAAGCCTCTACATTGATGAAAAAGGAATGATATTCTCTGGTGGTTTTAACGAAATAGGTTATTATCAGAAAAAAGAGAGTGGATTTTTCGATTTTCATTCCATAAAAAAACTCCTCTCCAAAGAAGAAAATGATTTTGATGATGTATGGAAAATCACTCCTCATTTAGATGGTATCATCTATCAGTCTTTTTCTCAATTAATGATTTATAGTAATGAAGAGCTGACTATTATCCCTGCTCCTTCTGAATTTCATTTATCATATTTGGTCAATAATGATTTCTACGTGAATGATATGGAGCAAGGACTACTTCGTTTTGCAATGGGTAAGCTTTTTCCATTAAAAGGAGCTGAATTACTAAAAGGTAAAGAAATTTGGGGAATCATAGAACATGATGGTAAGATGTTGATATCCACAGCTACCGAAGGTGTTTTTATTTATGATGGTAATTCAGTTTTACCTTGGGGTTCTGAGGTGAATGAGTTTCTCAAAAAAAATCAGATTTTTTGTTCTTATAAAACAAAATCTGGAGCTTTTGCTTTTGGTACTGTTCAAAATGGATTGGTAATTGTAAATGCACAGGGTAAGTTGCTTCAGCATTTGAACATGTCGGATGGATTGCAAAACAATACGATACTCAGTATTGGTGAAGATAACTTAGGTAATCTTTGGTTGGGTACGGATAAAGGAATAGATTTTGTAGAAATTAGTTCCCCATTAACTAGCATGTCCTATAATTATGGCTTAGGAACAGGATATGCAGCCATTTATTTTCAAGAAAACCTCTATTTAGGAACCAATCAAGGCTTACAAGTAAAGAAATTGGGAGTATCTATTCAAGATGAATTATTAGATAAAAAAATTAGTATCATTCCAGAAACTCAGGGGCAGGTTTGGTCCTTAACCGAAATTGATGGAAGCCTTTTTTGTGGTCATAATTATGGAACCTTTATCGTTGAGGACAAACAAGCAAATCAAATTTCTGATGTACAAGGAGGATGGAATTATATTCAAACTCCCAATAACCCAAATAAAGTAATTGGAGGAACCTATAGCGGATTAATCTTGTTTGAGAAAATAGAAAACAAGTGGACCTATAAAAAAACCTTGGATGGCTTTTCTGAATCAGCAAGAGATATAGCCTTCGATAGTGAGGGGAATTTGTGGATGATGCATGGTTTTAAAGGCGTCTATAGATTTCAGTTAAGTGATGATTATGAATCCATTTTAAATGTAGATTACTTCAATTCTACAAATACTAGTCTTGATGAGCAATTATACAGACTGAGTAAATTAGATAACGAAATTTACTTTCTAACAGGAAATGGAGTGGTATCTTATTCCAAGGAAAAGAATGATTTTGTTTCCGATAGGTTCTTTAATACAAACCTTGAAGATATAGACATTAGAATGATTACTGAGGATGATAATCATAATATTTGGTATGTAAAGTCAGAGCAATTAGGAGTATTTCGATTAGGTGAGGATGGTAAATACTCGAATGTCACACTCCCGTTTTTAAAACTACAAGGTCAATTTGTAAATGGATTCGAATTTGTGAATACCCAAGACCAGAACCATTGTTTAATAGCCACAGAAAATGGATTCGAATATTATTCATTAGACGTACTAAAGGATTACAACCTTCCATTCAGCTCCTATATAAACCAAATGAGGGTTCATAACCCCGATTCTATCTATTATTATTCAGATTTGGAGGAGACTATCCAGATAGATTTCTCTAATAATAACATGGAGTTTACGTTTTCAGCAAACGACTTTGAAAACCCTAAAGATGTTCTCTATGCTACCAAATTAATAGGCTACGAAGAGCAATGGTCAGGTTGGGACACCAGAAACACTAAAGAGTACACCAATCTTTTTGAAGGAAATTACACATTCCTTGTAAAAAGCAAAAACCTTTATGGTATCACCAGCACACCAAAAGAATTTAATTTCACAGTTTCTCCACCTTATTATCGCTCAGTTTTAGCTTTTATCATTTATTTTATTGCTTTTTTAATTCTGCTTTTTATTCTTTTCATCATTATTAATAAAAGATTAAAAACAGCAAAAAGAAAGCATGAAGAAGAGCAAGCTCGAATATTTAAAAGAAAAGAAGCAGAACTACAGAAAGAAGCTTTACAAGCAGAAAAAGAGTTGATAAAAATGCGAAATGATAAGCTTAGACTCAGTATTAAGCTAAAAAATAAGGAATTGGTAAACTCTACCTATGAAACTATTCACAAAAATGAAATCCTTATACAGCTGATAAATGAGCTTAAGGAAATTAGTAATAAAGTGACCAGCGAAGAGAATAAACATCAGCTCAAAATGATGTTAAAGCGAATCAGAAAAGAGATTAATAGCGATAAACAATGGCATGTTTTCGAAACCAACTTCGAAAGTGTACATGAGGAGTTCTTGAAGAGAATAAAAACCGCATTCCCTGCCTTATCGCCCCGTGAGCTTAAATTATGTGCTTATCTTAGAATGAATAAATCGAGCAAAGAAATCTCGCTCCTTATGAATATCTCCGTGAGAGGAGTAGAGATTAGTAGATACCGCCTTAGAAAAAAATTGGAACTCGATAGAGAAATGAATTTGACTGAGTTTATCCTCAAATTTTAACATTTTACCCCCTGGTTTGAAAAATATCATTTGATGTAGTAAGTAATTACACTTAAGTAGTTTTATATATATCTAATATTCAGAATTATAATGTTTGATATGATGAGTATTTGATGTAGTTAAAAACATCTGTGATGTATTTTTGATGAAGCTGTTTTTTTGATTTTCCCTCCTCTTGCTACTAATTTCGCAATCGATTGTTATAGAAATTTTTAACAAATCAATAATTTTTTCTTAAAAATCAAAATTAAATTAAAACCAATCGTATGAAAAAAGTTTTACTAGTAGTTTTTACTCTAATAATGACTCTTGGAATGCAAGCCCAAAACATTTCAGTAAGCGGTAGAGTGTTTGCTGAAGGAGATGATTTGGGACTTCCTGGAGCTACCATATTAGAGAAAGGAACCACCAATGGAGTTCTTACCGATTTTGACGGTAACTATTCCATCAGTGTTAGTCCAGATGCAGTTTTGGTATTCTCCTTTGTGGGAATGGCCGGACAAGAAATTGCCGTTGAAGGCAAAATCGAAATTAATGTTACTCTATCTAATTCTACTACTCTTGATGAGGTAGTAGTTATTGGTTATGGTAAGATTAAAAAGAAAGATGTTACAGGTGCGATTTCACAAATGGATTCAAAGGTTATCGATGAATTGAAACCTATTAAAGTGGAACAAGCCTTACAAGGTACCATGGCCGGTGTGAATGTAACCAGTCAATCTGGTGCTCCTGGAGCTGGATTAGATATCCGTATTAGAGGAGTCTCTACCAATGGAGATGCTTCTCCGCAAGTAATTATCGACGGATACATTGGAGATTTAAATACCATTAATCCTAGCGATATCGAAAGCATTACTGTGCTTAAAGATGCTCAAGCTGCTATTTATGGAACTACTGGTGCCAATGGTATCATACTAGTAACAACCAAGAAAGGTAAAAAAGGCTCACCTACTCGTATTACTTTTAATTCTTCTTTTGGTATTCAAGAAACAAGCCAAAAAATTGGTGTTTTAGATGCTACTGAATACGCAGCCATCGTCAATGAAAGTTATGCTGCAAATGGGCAAACGATTCCATTTCCAGATATCTCTGGTTTAGGTCAAGGTACCAATTGGCAAAATGAGCTTTTTCAAACAGCTCCTATCTTTGATAATAATATTAGTATTATGGGCGGCTCAGAGAAAGTTACTTATAGTTTAAGTGCATCTGATTTGAGTCAAGAAGGTATCATTGGTGGAGACAAAACTGGTTATGATAGAAGTACAGCAAGAATGAGTATGGGTGCTGATTTATATAAATGGCTAAAATTTAATTCTTCTCTTACATATACACATATCAACAGAAAATCTATTAATGATTTTGGTTTAGGTTCTGTATTATTCAATGCTCTAAATATGCCTTCAGTATATCCTGTATATGATGAATCAGGCAGTCATTATTTAGCTCCAACTGACCTAGGTATTGAGGTTATTAACCCCATGGCTCAAATTGAGAATACTTATAATGACTATTACCTAAACAAGTTTAATGGTAATGCCAGTCTGAATGCCACTTTTGCTAAATATTTCACTGCCACAACTCGTATCGGATTTAATACGACTAACACTAATTACAAATCATTTTCTAAAATGGTTGATTATGGTGGAAAAGTATTTGATATCACAAGAAGCAGTGTTTATCAATCTAAAGATAATTTTAATGATTATACTTTTGATGCATTTGCTACCTACGAAAGAACATTTGAAGAAAAACACCACATAACTGCTACCATTGGTACAACAGTATTTAAAACTTGGGGTAATAACTTAAATGGTACTGGATATGACGTTCCTAACAATTCTTGGGAGTTTGCTGATATCAGTTTAGCCAATGGAGTTAGCGAAGCTAAATCTACAGGCTCTTATGTTTTCGACCAAAGAAGACTTTCTTATTTTGCAAGAGTTCAATATGATTATCTAGGTAAATATTTAGTATCTGCAATGTTTCGTCGTGATGCTTCAACACGTTTTGGACCAGATAATGCAGCAGCATATTTCCCATCCGCAACAGCAGGTTGGATTATCTCTGATGAAGATTTTATGAAAGACGTCAACAATGTTGACCTCCTTAAACTAAGAGCAAGTTATGGTATTTTAGGTTCCGATAAAATTCCTGATTATCAGTATTTAGCTCAGCTTACAGGTGAAGGTACCTATGTATTCGACAATCAATTGATTTATGGAATGGCAATGGGACCACTTCCTAATCCAGGTATCAAATGGGAACAATCTAAACAACTAGATGTTGGATTCGATATGAGTTTCTTCAAGGATAAACTAGATTTCACTGCCGATTATTATAACAAGACTACAGCAAACCTTCTAATTAGTAATATTCCAGTTTCTGGTATTTTAGGTATTACTGCTCCTGGTGCTTCTGGCCCTACAGTTAATGCTGGTACTGTAAGAAATAAAGGTTTCGAATTTGCAGTAGGATATAGAGGTGAAATTGTTGAAGGATTAAGCTTCAATCTTAACTATAATGTGACAACTATCAATAACGAAGTATTAGAAGTAAATAATGGTACTGGTTTTATCGAAGGTGGCTCATTTGGCGTAGGTCAACCTGCTCCATCAAGAATGCAAGAAGGCTTACCAATTGGTTATTTCTATGGTTACGAAACCGATGGTATTTTCCAAACACAAGCCGAAGTTGATGCACATCCAAGTCAAATTGCTCTAGGTGCCGATGCTCAAACTGGTGATATCAGATTTAAAGATTTAAATGGTGATGGTGTTTTAAATACTAATGACAGAACAAACCTTGGAAACCCAATTCCTGACGTAATTATGGGATTTAATATGTCTTTTAAATATAAAGGACTCGACCTTTCTGTTTTTACTTATGCTTCTTTAGGAAACGAAATTGTTAGAAATTACGAACGTGCTCAGCCAAATGTAAATCGCATGGATTATATCCTTGACAGATGGACAGGAGCAGGAACTAGTAACGAAGTTCCAAGAGTAACAACAGCTGCTACAGCAAATAATATCTTCTCTGATTTCTATGTAGAGGATGGTTCATATTTCAGAATTCAAAAAGTACAATTAGGTTATGTGATTCCTCAAAGATGGACTGAAAAAATACATATTAGAGAATTTAGAATCTTTGGTTCTATAGATAATCTTTGGACACTAACAAATTATTCTGGATACGATCCTGCCGCATCAAGTGGAGCGCCAATTGGTGCTGGAATTGACTATGGAGTATACCCAGCTTCTAGAATTTATACTGTTGGATTTAGCCTTAACTTATAAAACTTAATACAATGAAAAATATATTATATAAAACAATCATGATTTTAGGGTTTGTAGGTTTTGTCTTAACTATAAACTCTTGTTCCAACGACTTTGTTGAGCAAAGTCCTCAATATTCAATCGACTCTGAAAACTACTTTAATTCTGAAAATGATTATTACTTGGCATTAGTTGCTGCTTATGATTTGTTGCAACCTACTTACCAAAATGTAATTGTTGGTGAAATCGCTTCAGATAATACCTATTGTGGTGGTGAAAGTCCTACAGATGTAATAGGCTGGCAGCAAATAGATGATATGATTCACACTCCTGTGAATTCTAATTTGCATGAAATCTGGTCTTTGATGTTTGCTGGTGTTCAGCGCTGTAATTACTTTATGGAGTATAAAGATAAAACTAGTTTCGAAGGTAAAGATGTGATGATAGGAGAAATTAAATTCCTAAGAGCATACTACCACTTTGAATTAGTAAAATGGTTTGGTGGTATTCCTATGAAAGTTAATGAACGTTTCCAATTAGGAGATGAGACATCAATTCCTCGTTCCTCTAAAGAAGCTGTATATGCTCAAATTGAAGCAGACCTTCTTGCTGCAATTGAGGTTTTACCAGATGTACCACAACAGCAAATGAGAGCTACAAAAGGAGCTGCTTATGCACTTCTTGGAAAAGCTTATTTATACCAAGATAAATTCACTGAGGCTGCTAATGCTTTTGAGGAGGTTATCAAAAATGGAAATTACACTTTAATTGAAGATTATAACTCTATTTTCGAGCATGAAGGTGAAAATGGTTCGGAGTCAGTATTCGAAGTTCAGTATACCGAAATAGAAGGTGCTAGTTTCGATTGTCTGCAATGTTCTGAAGGGAATGTAGCGGTTGGTTTTAGTGGTGTTAGAGGTTACGACGGAGACTTATTTACTCCTGGTTTTAGCTTTAATGTTCCTACCCCAGAAGCTGCTGGTATTTATGAAGAAGGCGACCAAAGAGATGCCGTTACAATTTTAGATATCGTTGCATGGTCTGATTCTACTGGTGCTTCATATACTACAGGAAATGAACATACAGGTTACTTCAACAGAAAGTATATCCCTCGTAAAAGAGGTGCAGATGCTGCAGGTGACCAAAACTTGACCAATCCTAATAACTATAGAGCTATCAGATATTCCGATGTTTTATTAATGGCTGCTGAAGCTAATAATAGAGGTGGTCTTTCAGATGCTACAGCGCAAGATTATTTAAACCAAGTGAGAAGAAGAGCATTTGGAAATAATGACCACGACATCAATTTGTCAGGCGCTGAATTAACAGAAGCTATTTATCAAGAACGTAGAATGGAATTATTAGGTGAAGGACATCGTTTCTTCGACTTAGTAAGAACTGGACAAGCAGCTGAAAAAATCGATGGTTTTGTAGTTGGCAAACATGAGATATTCCCTATTCCTCTTGAGGAAATTGAATTCTCAACTGGCAATTGGTCTCAAAACCCTAATTATTAATATAAAACTCAAGAAAAATGAAGATACTTAAAAATATATTGAGTTTCATCCTCCTTATTGCTGTTTCAACAGCATGTGTAAAGGATGATCCAACTTATAGCTTGGACAATATCCAAGCTCCTTCTAAGCTTGAAATCATGTTCGATGTAACACAAGATAATTCGGGTTTAGTTACTGTTCTTCCATCTGCCGAGGGTGTGACTTCTTATAGCGTACTTTTTGGTGATGTAGAAAACGAAATGCCAACTACTTTTGACCTTGGTGAAGCAATTACTCATGTTTATTCCGAGGGGAACTATAATGTAAGTGTTACAGCTATTGGTTTAACAGGATTAAGTGCAAAAGCAGAACAAGCATTAACTGTTAGCTTCAAGGCTCCAGAAAACCTAGTGGTTACCCTTACTCCTGACCAAGTGAACCCAAGTATTATTGATGTATCAGCTACTGCAGATATGGCATCAATCATAGATATTTATTTTGGAGATATAGAAAACGAAACTCCTGTTAGCATTTTACCTGGAGAATCTACACAACATACTTATGCTGAACCAGGTGATTATGAATTAAAAGTAATTGCTAAAAATTCTGGTGCTGCTACTACTGAATATACTGAAATATTAAGTATATCAGCGGCAAGTGATCCTATAGCACTCCCTATTGATTTCGAATCATTCACTATAAATTATGCTTTTTCAGATTTTGGTGGTGTCACATCAACTGTAATTGACAATCCTGATGTTTCAGGTATTAATACCAGTGATAAAGTAGGTCATTCTTTCAAGTCTGCAGGTGCAGAAACTTGGGGAGGTAGCTTATTGACTCTTGGAGAACCTATCGACTTCTCAGCAGGTCAACTATTTAAAGTAAAAGTTTGGTCACCAAAAGCTGGAGCCATTGTTAAACTAAAAGTTGAAAACCTAGATAGTGGTGATATTGCTTACGAAATGGATGCCACAACTACTACTTCTAACGAATGGGAAGAATTAGTTTATGATTTCTCTGGAATAGATGATTCTCAAAGCTATCAGAAAATTGTGATATTCTTCGATTTTGATAATGTTGGAGATGATTCAGATTATTATTTCGATGATATCAAACTTGGTTCAGCTGCTCCATCAACTGGTTTAGTGGGTACTTGGAAAATGGCTGCTGAAGCTGGTTCTTTAGGCGTAGGTCCTGGACAAGGTGATATCTCTTGGTGGGCAATAGATGATGCAGGAGTAAGTGATAGAGCTTGTTTCTTCGACGATGAATATGTGTTCTCAGCAAATGGTAGCTTTAGCAATGTTTTAGGTGCCGACACATGGGTAGAAACATGGCAAGGTGTTGAAGCAGACGGATGTAATACTCCTGTTTCTCCTCATGATGGTTCTGCTGCTGCAACATATAATTATGATGAGGCTGCTGGAACAGTTATGCTTAATGGAATTGGTGCTTATCTTGGAATACCAAAAGCACATAATGATGGTGAATTGGCTAGCCCTGCTGATGCTCCTGAATCCATTACCTATATCATTGAAGTTCAAGATGGTGGTAATACCATGATTATAGATATTGAAGCTGGAGCAGGCGTTTGGTGGAGATATAAGTTAGTAAAAGAAGGTGGTGGTGGAGAACCCTCTCCAATATCTGGTACTTGGCAAATGGCTCCAGAAGCTGGTTCTTTAGGTGTTGGACCAGGTCAAGGCGATGTTTCTTGGTGGTCAATAGATGATGCTGGAATTTCTGATCGTGGATGTTTTTTCGATGATACATATGTTTTTAATGATAATGGTACATTCAATAATGTTCTAGGTTCTGAAACATGGGTAGAAGCTTGGCAAGGAATTGAAGCTGATGGTTGTGGAGCTCCAGTAGCCCCTCACGATGGTTCAAATGCTGCAACATTTACTTATGATGAAGGAGCGGGTACTATTACATTATCTGGTGTAGGAGCCTATTTAGGTATTCCTAAAGCCAATAATAGTGAAGAGCTTACTAGCCCTGAAGAAGCACCTGAATCAATAAGCTATATCGTTGAATTACAAGATGCCAATACAATGATGGTAGATATTGAAGCTGGCGAAGGTGTATGGTGGAGATATAAACTGGTTAAACTTTAAAAACAAAAGTGATGAAGAAAATAAAATTATATACAATAATGACTTTTGCCACCTTATTAATTGCTTTTAGCGGATGTAATAAAGATGAGCATGAGTTGGTTGACTTAAAAACCCCTACAGCCCTTAACCTATCCTATGAAATTGTTGGTGTTAGTGCCGAATTTCCAAATGGAGATGGAAGTGGTATGGTAGAGTTTACTGCAACAGCAAATAATGCAATAACCTATACTTATGATTTTGGTGACGGAAGAGACGCTCAGATTGCACCAGAAGGTAAGCTAAGCTACCAATTCGCAACTAATGGAGTAAATCTTTATAATGTTACTGTTTCTGCAGTTGGAACTGGTGGAAATACTTCCACAAAAGTTGACCAAGTAGAAGTTTATAGCAGCTTTGAAGATGAAGAAGCATTAGAATTCTTAACTGGTGGTAGCTCAAAAAATTGGTATTGGGCAAGCAATATAGCTGGTCATGCTGGTATGGGCCCAACTTCCGATGATTATGGAAACTTGGAATTCACATGGGCTGCATGGTGGCAAATTGGCTCATGGGATACAGACAAAGCTTGTATGTATGATGCAGAGTTCGTTTTCACGAAAACTGATAATGGATTAACATTTGAGCAAACTGCTGGTCCTGCTTTTATTCCTGGAACCTATGCTGGAGATATTGGTGTAGATGGCGATGTTTGTCATAATACTGATGTGGTACCAGATTTATACGGAGTGAAGAATGTAATGTTCTCACCATCCTCATCAAATGCTGCATTAGCTGGTGAATACCGCGGAACAACCATGACACTTTCTGATAATGGAGTGATGTGTTGGTGGGTTGGTAGAAGTGAATATGATATCATAGATATTACTGAAACTACACTAACCGTAAGAATAATGGAAGATGAAACCAATACTTGGTATCACACTTTTGTTAGCGAGAAACCAGTTCAATAAATAATAAGAGGGTTCCAGTAAGCAATATTGGATTCCCTCTTCTTTATACTTAGTGCCTGAACGAAAACTTTACATTTACCCTGCGTCTCTCGCAAGAAAGCTTCGAGAACAAGGCTTGGTTTTTGTGAAAATCAAGGAGTTGACTTTTGTCAATGACTGTTTTTAGAAAAAGCATAACGCTTTATTGGAGTTTTCTGGCAGAGACTATTTAAAACCCATAATCATGAATACACGTTATAAAATCAGCTTGATTTCAATATTGCTTACATTGATATTTTTCTCTTGTAGTAAAGAGGAAGAATCAGATTTTACTGTCAATTTCAATACTGAATACTTGGATGATAATACTGTTGTTTTTTCAAATGCCTCCTCAGGAGAATACTATTCTTTGACTTGGGATTTTGGAAATGGAGACATTATTACCACCACTGATAAAAAAGAAACCTTTCAAATTTTCTATTCATTAAAAGGAGATTATCAAGTTAGTTTAAAAGGTTTGGATTATAGTGGTACAACTAAAACTAACTCGCAGACCCTGAGCATTAGCGAATCTGTGATTTCTGAACTAGAGCCTAGTTTTACTGCTGTTCCTAATGAAGGAAATCCAAATTATATCCTCCTCAGCAATACCACAGAGGGCGAATACGATTCTTTCAAATGGAAATATCGTGACGAAATAGTGAATGATGAGAATGATTATTTGGCCTATTTCCCTTTGGCTGGTGATTATGAAATTGAACTTCAGGTAATCAGTGGAGAGGAAATGTTTTCTGAGCTTCAAATGATTACTATTGCTGAAGATGATCAAGGGAATCCAAATTTATTGTGGTCAGAAGAATTTAACTATACAGGATTACCTGATGCTAATATTTGGAATATGGAAACCGGCGGAGGAGGCTGGGGAAATAACGAGCTCCAGAATTATACCGACAGAGAAGACAATGCCAGTGTTGGTGGAGGTTACCTAACCATTACAGCTAAAGAAGAGGTTTATGGTGGAAGAGATTATACTTCTGCTAGAATCACTACTCAGAATAAATTCGACTTTAAATATGGTAGAATAGAAGCCCGTATCAAGCTACCTTATGGACAAGGTATTTGGCCTGCTTTCTGGATGTTGGGAGCGAATTTTAATTCTGTTGGATGGCCTTCTTGTGGTGAAATCGACATTATGGAATTAGTTGGTGGCGACGATAGAGATAATGTTAGTCATTCAACTCTGCATTGGGATAATGCTGGTCAACATGCCTCTTATGGTGAATCATTTACATTAACGAATGGAATTTTTGCAGATGATTTCCACATATTTAGTGTGGAATGGGATGAGCAAGAAATTAAAGGATTTGTAGACGGTACACAGTTTTTTGTAGCTGATATAACACCAAGTGGTTTGAGTGAATTCCATGATAATTTCTTTCTCATTTTAAATGTTGCTGTTGGTGGTAATTGGCCTGGTTCCCCAAATGCCAGCACTACCTTCCCTCAAACCATGCAAGTAGATTATATCAGAGTTTATAATAACTAGCCTTATGAAAATAGTAATAAATTTTCTGGTCATTATAAGTTTAGGAATACTCATGACAAATTGCGATTCAAACCCAAAATCTCCCGCCACAAAAGAAGGGGAGTGGAAATTGGTTTGGCAAGATGACTTTAGCTATACCGGGCTTCCCGATT
The DNA here is from genome assembly GCA_016744655.1 of Bacteroidales bacterium. GTDB lineage: Bacteria > Bacteroidota > Bacteroidia > Bacteroidales > UBA12170 > UBA12170. The sequence continues at coordinate 49,355 of JADGDY010000001.1, forward strand.
CCACAAAATGGGATTACGATACTGAAGGGAATTCTGCAGGTTGGGGAAATAATGAAGCACAACATTATACCAAATTGGATAAAAACAATGCTTGGGTAGAAAATGGGATTCTGAAAATTACAGCCAGAAAAGACAGTGTTGGAGGGAAACAGTTTTCTTCAGCACGATTGATGTCAAAAGCCAATTGGCAATACGGGAAAATCGAAGTAAGTGCAAAAGTACCACCTGCTCGTGGAACCTGGTCAGCTATATGGATGATGCCCGGAGGATGGTCTTTTAATGATGGCAATTGGCCAGACATTGGAGAAATCGACATTATGGAACATGTAGGTCACGATTTGGGAGTTATTCATGCTTCAGCCCATTCCAAAGACTATCAATGGCAAAAAAACACTCAAAAAACAGCTACTATCTTAAATGCTACAGCTCATGAGGAATTCCACTCTTATATCCTAGAATGGAGCCCTGAAGTATTAAAGTTCTATGTGGACAATCAGCTCTATTTAACTTATGAAAACGAAGGCCTTGGAGAATCAAAATGGCCCTACGATAAACCTTTTTATCTGATATTAAATGTTGCTATTGGTGGTGCATGGGGAGATATGAAAGGTATAGATGAACAAGCCTTCCCACAGACTATGGAAGTAGATTTTGTAAAAGTATATCAACAAGAATAAATAAAACCAATCTTTCTATTACTCGATAATTCTAAAACAAAACAAATTGAATATAAAAACTTAAAACCTTTATTATGAAACAAGTATTTACATTTTTAGCTTTATTTATTGGCATCATTACAGTGAATGCGCAATATATTTATAACGATTTTGATGATAATCAGAACGAAGTAGTTATGGGTTGGCCTAATGGTGCAACTACAGTAGCTAATCCTGATGCCAGTGGTATTAATACCAGTGCAAACGTTGGTGAATGGGTAAGAAGTGGAGAACAATGGGCACATATGTATATGGAATTGAATGGAGCCATCGACTTTACTACAGGTACAACTTTTGAATTAAAAGGTCACTTTCCAATTGCTTGTCAAACGCTATTAAAACTCGAATCAGCTGATGGAGCTTTTGTTGAAGTATCTGTGGATGTTACTACTACAGGAGAATGGGTACAATTAAGTTATGATTTCGCCGGTGCAGAATCTGGAATTTATAATAAAGTAGTCATCTTCTTCGATTTTGCAGTAAGCGCTGACAATACTTTCTATATAGATGATATTCAAGGACCAGCTTTTAATGATGCTCCTCCTCCAACACAAATTGACCTACCTATTAATTTCGATGACGAGAATCTTAATTATGGTTTAATTGATTTTGGTGGAAATGCTTCATCAATTATTGTTGACCCAGAAAATACTGATAACAAAGTGGCACAATCTATAAAAACTGATGCTGCTGAATTATGGGCAGGAACTACTGTTGGTGGAAATGCTGGTTTTGCAAATCCTATACCTTTTGTTGAGGGTCAAACTTCTATGACAGTTTCTGTTTGGTCTCCTGAAGCTGGAATTCCAGTAAGATTAAAAGTAGAGGATGCTGGTGACCCAACTATGTCTGTTGAAACTGAAGCCATGACTACAGTAGCAGAAGCATGGGAAGTACTAACTTTCGACTTTAGCAATGAAGCAACTGGTACTGCAGCTATCAACTTCGATTATAACTATAATAAAATAAGTATTTTCTTCAACTTTGGAATCACTGGTGCCGAAGCTGGCGAACAAACTTACTATTGGGATAATGTTGAATTCCTAGAAGATGGAGTATCAATTAGCGAATTTAGCATAGAGGAATTCACAGTGTATCCTAACCCTGCAACAAGCTATATTAATCTTCCTACAGGAAGTAATGATATTAAAATCTATTCAATCTCAGGAACTATGGTTTCTGAATCTAGGTCATCTGATTTAAGTGTAGATGTTAGTGAACTTTCAAAGGGAGCATATTTCATTTATTCCCAAAATAATGATGGCAAAGTCTATCATTCAAAATTTATCAAGCAATAAGGATGATTTGGTAATTATTTGAGGAGGGTGGGGGTTTTTCCTCCGCCCATTTTTCCCCAAGGAGTTGACTTTTGTCAATAACTGTTTTCAGAAAAAGCATAACACTTTATCGGAGTTTTCTTGCAGAGAATAATTAGACATCAACCAAAAAATAATATAGTTTAAATGAATAAGGATAGAATTTATATTGGAAACCATGATGTTACTTCTACTCATAAAGAAGTAACTGGTCAGTTTGTGGAGTTTGAAGGTGAAAAATACTATCAAATCCAGAATTATAATGAAATGACTGATTTCTTTATCAGTGTGGTGAGCGATTCTGACCATTGGATGTTTATTTCAAGCAATGGCTCTTTGTCTGCTGGACGAAAAGACAGAAACAAAGCCCTATTTCCCTATTATACCGACGATAAAATACACGACTATAAAGGAATTACTGGAAGCAGCTCACACTTTCTTGTTGAGGCTAAAAGCTGCACAAAACTGTGGAATCCTTTCACAGAAGAATCAGAGAAGTTTTATTCCATCAGCCGAAATCTATACAAAAGTGTTTATGGCAACAGCATTATATTCGAAGAGCTCAATCACGATTTAGAGCTGAGCTTTCGTTACGGATGGTTTAATAGTGAGCAGTTTGGTTTTGTAAAAAAATCATCACTACATAACCTCTCAAATGATACTTTGAAAGTGAAAATGCTCGATGGTATAAAAAACATTCTTCCTTATGGTGTCGATTATAATTTTCAAAACGAATACAGTAATTTGCTCGATGCCTATAAAAAGAGTGAATTAATAAAAGGAAGCACTTTAGGTTTATATATGCTCAGTGCCATTCCTGTGGATAGAGCAGAGCCTAGCGAAGCATTAAAAACCACAGCGGTTTGGTCAAAAGGAGAATTTTCTAAGAGTAGCATCCTCATTTCCGATAAACAAGTAGAGCAGTTTATGCAAGGAATTGATATCAATCCTGAATATGATATTAGAGCCACAAGAGGAGCCTACTTTATATCATCAGAATTAGAACTAAATGCAAAGCAGAAAAACACTTGGTTAACAGTGGCTGAAATCAATTTGGATTCTAGTCAGCTTTCTAACCTTCAGCAATGGTTAGCCAATACTCAAGATATAGAACAACTCGTATTACAAGACATAGAAAAAGGAAGCAATAAGCTCAAGAAAATGGTTTCTTATGCTGATGGTTTTCAGGTAACCAATACCGATTTGTGTTGCGTGCGTCACTACTCCAACACCATGTTTAACATCATGCGTGGAGGTGTTTTTACCGATAACTATCAGGTAATAGCCAGAGATTTTAAGCAGTATTTATGGGAAATCAATAAGCTGCTTTTTAAAGAACACCAAAACTGGCTCGAGCAGATTCCTCAAAGCATCTCCTATATCGATTTACTTTCTGAAGTAAAAGAACTCAATAATTCCGATTTATTGAGGATTGTATACGAATACCTTCCTCTTACTTTTAGCCGCCGTCATGGTGACCCAAGTCGACCTTGGAATCAGTTTTCTGTGGAAACCAAGAATGAGGATGGCAGTGTAAAATATAACTACCAAGGCAATTGGCGCGATATCTTCCAGAACTGGGAAGCACTCTCGTATTCCTTCCCTGAATTTATAGAAGGCATCATCAGCAAGTTTGTAAATGCCTCAACCATTGATGGATATAATCCTTACAGAATCATGCGCGATGGTATTGATTGGGAATCTCCAAATCCAGACGACCCTTGGGCATATATAGGATATTGGGGCGACCATCAAATTATTTATCTTCAAAAATTACTCGAGCTGTCTAATAATTTCCACCCTGGAAAATTAGATGAAATGCTCACTAGCGAGATATTCACCTATGCTAATGTTCCTTATCAAATAAAGCCTTACGAAGATATTGTTGCCGACCCAAAAGATACCGTAGTATTCAATAATGAATTGAATCAGCAGATAAATTCTGAAGTAGAATATTTAGGTGCCGATGCCAAATTATTGAAAACTAAATCTACATCTCAGATTTATAAAGTCAATTTAAGCGAGAAGATATTGGCCACTTTGCTATCAAAAATGAGTAATTTCATTCCAGAAGCAGGAATTTGGCTTAATACACAAAGACCGGAATGGAATGATGCCAATAATGCATTGGTAGGAAATGGAACCTCAATGGTGACCCTATATCATTTAAGAAGATTTTTGAAGTTCTGGGGTCAATATTTTGAAAATTCGCAACATAAATCAGTTCTGGTTTCTGAAGAGATAGCCAAGGTATTCACTGAGATATTTCAAACCCTTAAAGCAAGCCAATTCCTACTTGCTGATGGATTTAGCGATAAGAACAGAAAGGAAATCGCTGATGTCTTAGGAAAGATTCACAGCAAATTCAGAGAAGAAATCTATCAATATTCATTCTCAGGAGAGAAGAAAGAATTATCCACTCAAGATTTAAAATCGTTTTGTGATTTGTCTATTTCATTTTTGGACCAAAGCATTGAGAAGAATAAACGAGAGGATGGTTTATTTCATGCATACAACCTCATTAGTTTCCATGAAGATTCTGTTTCCATCGGCAATCTATATGAGATGTTAGAAGGACAAGTGGCCATTCTCAATTCGGGATATTTATCAGCTGAAGAAAGCTTAGCTGTCCTCGATTCGCTAAAGAAGAGCGACATCTATCGAAAAGACCAATACAGCTATATGCTCTATCCTAACCGTGAACTTCCTCGGTTTATAGAAAAAAATAATATCCCAAGCCATTTAATGACTCAGTCGGAATTATTGAAGAAATTGGTAGAGGATGGCGAAGTATCCATCATTAAATCTGACAATAGTAATAATTGCCATTTTAATGGAATATTTACCAATGCCGCTGCCCTAGAAAAAGGTTTAAACGAGTTAAGAAAAGGAAGCTATAGTCATTTGGTAGAAGAAGAAAAAGAGCAGATTCTTCAGATTTATGAAAGCATATTTAACCATAAGGCTTTTACTGGAAGGTCTGGCACTTTCTATGGTTACGAAGGTTTGGGTTCTATTTATTGGCATATGGTTTCAAAGCTATTATTGGCCACACAAGAAGTCTACCTCACAGCCCTAGAACACGGTGCTGATAAGGATATGCTAGGAAAATTAAAGAATCATTATTACGAAATTAAAGCGGGAATAGGATTATATAAATCGCCAAAATTATATGGTGCTTTCCCTACGGATGCCTATTCACACACTCCGCTAGATTCTGGCGTGAAACAACCAGGTTTAACAGGTCAAGTGAAGGAAGATTTTATCTCCAGATTTGGAGAAATGGGTTTGTTTATCGACGACGGGAGAATCGTTTTTGAACCTTCTTTACTCAATGATGAGGAAATCCTCCAAAAGCCTCAAAACTTCGAATACATTTCATTGGCTGGACAAACAGAAAACATTGAATTACAAAAGAATCAATTAGGATTTACATTCTGTCAAGTCCCTATTGTATATAGCTTCTCTAATGAGCAAAGCATCATTATTACTATGCAAAATGGAAATACTGAAAAGCTACAAAGCAGTGGTTTAAGTACAGAATTCAGTCAATCTATTTTCCAAAGAAATGGAGAAATAAAATTAGTAGAAATCACATTTATAAAAGAATAAAATGTCGTTTAACAGCAAAAAAATATGGGCATTAACAGGTTTTAATGCTTTCAATAAAACACAGGACGAAATAGTTTCTCTTTTTCATGAATCTTTAAAAGAGCCCATGCATGGCTTATGTTTTAGCCCCTACGAAAACGAACAAAAGCCAGGGGAGCAACTATCAGAAGAGCAGGTGAGAAAACGATTGAAAATCATTCAACCTCATACCAATTGGCTAAGGTCTTTTTCTTGTACCGAAGGAAATGAATTGATACCTGAAATAGCTCATCAAATGGGAATGAAAACCCTAGTTGGCGCTTGGTTAGGAAAAGACAAAGAGATAAACGAGCTTGAGATTTCTAGATTGATAAAACTGGCCAAAGATGGTCATGTGGATATTGCAGTGGTTGGAAACGAAGTCTTGTATAGAGGAGACTTAACAGAAACAGAATTACTAGATTATATCAATCGAGTAAAAAAGGAAATTCCAGAAGTTTCAGTGGGGTATGTGGATGCGTATTACGAGTTTGAAAACCATCCTCAAATTACTGAAGCTTGCGATGTGATTTTAGCCAACTGCTATCCATTTTGGGAAGGATGTAGCATAGATTATTCCTTGCTCTATATGAAAGATATGTATGCTAGAGCAAAGAAAGTTGCCAATGGTAAAAAGGTAATCATCACCGAAACAGGATGGCCAAGCCAAGGAGAAAAGCTGCACGGAGCCCAGCCAGGTGAATTCAATGCCATGACATATTTCCTCAATGCGCAAGCTTGGTCAAAAGAAGAAGATATAGAAATGTTCTACTTCTCCTCTTTCGATGAATCTTGGAAAGAAGATTCAGAAGGCGATGTGGGACCATTTTGGGGATTATGGAATTCAAATGAAAAATTGAAATATTAAGGTAAGTGCTAATGCGGATTTGTAATCCGCATAAACAATCATGATACAAAATCGGATTGCAAATCCGATTGAGCAAAGCAGACTGAAGAAAAATTAAAATACAAAAACCAAACAAATGAAAAAGGCAAAAACAGGAGGAATGATGAGGATGCAAATGATACTAATATTCAGCTTAGCCATGCTTTTTTCATGCCAGAACGATTTAAAGAAAAACGAACAACAAATGAGCGAATCAAAGCACTCAAACGAAATATCAAAACAAAACAAAGAATCCCTTTTAATGGGAACTTCAAAAGCCATATGTTATTCTGGTTTTAGAAGCGGTCAACATCCCGATAGAGGAGATGGAGCTGTGAATCCTAGCTATGAGGAAACTCTGGAAGATTTAAAAATGCTATCGGAGGATGCCGATTTTCATCTCATTCGAGTTTATGATAGTAGAGAGAATTCTGAACTGGTTCTTAAGGTGATTCAAGAAAACAAACTTAATATTAAAGTGATGTTGGGCATTTGGCTTCAGGCCGAAATGAGTAATCATGAAACTTGTTCTTGGCTAATAGAACCTATTCCACAAGCTGAATTAGAACAAAATAAACAATTGAATTTATCCGAAATTGAAAGAGCCATCAAGCTATCACACAAATACAAGGATATCATTATTGCAGTAAATGTAGGAAATGAAGCCTTGGTAGATTGGAACGACCACAAAGTGGCCACAGATACGATAATCTCTTATGTGAAAAGAGTGAAGAAATTGATTCCTCAAAAAGTAACCGTCGCCGATAATTATAAGTGGTGGGCCGACCATGGAGCAGAACTAGCTAAAGCCGTAGATTTTGTTTCCCTACATATTTATCCAGTTTGGGAAGGTAAATACATTAACGAAGGACTTTCTTATACCATTGAAAACTATAATGAAGTGAGACAAGCGATTCCAAATGCGCCGATAGCTATTACTGAAGCTGGTTGGGCCACTATCGCCACTGAGTTTGGTGAGCGTGCCAGCCAAGAAAAGCAATGGCAGTATTATCAAGAATTAATGAACTGGTCAAAAGAAATGAATATCACCACCTTTTGGTTTGAAGCCTTTGATGAGGATTGGAAAGGCGAGCCAGGAAGAATGGATGGAGCTGAAAAACACTGGGGTTTATATACCGTGGATAGGAAACCAAAGATTACGATGCAACATTTACTCACTGACAAAAACTAATAACCAAAATAACAAAACTATTTAGCACTAAAAATCACAGATATGACACCATACAAAACAGCCCCCGAAGACAAAGTTCCCTTTGGACAAAAAGCAGCTTATGGAGCAGGACAATTGACTATAAACCTTTATCCGGCAGCATTAGGTGTTTTTATGTTCTACCTTATCTATGGTTTTAAAATGGACCCGGTTTTAGCTGGTTTGTTATCTGCTTTACCAAAATTCTTCGATGCCTTGATTGACCCAATTATGGGTTATGTTTCAGACAATACTCGTTCGCGTTGGGGACGTAGAAAACCATATATCCTAATTGGAAGTATCATCACAGGAATTGCTTTTATGATTTTATGGCAGTTATATCCAGAAAATTCACAAACTTATAATTTCTTTTACTTTTTAAGCCTGTCTATTATATTCTTTATCTCATTTACAGTATATTCCACCCCTTTTATAGGTTTGGGATACGAAATGACTTCTGATTATAATGAACGAACAAGGTTAATGGCAACAGGTCAGTTCTTCGGTCAAATGGCCTGGATGATTGCTCCTTGGTTTTGGATTTTAATTGGTAATTCTGACTTGTTTTTTGAGGAATCAACAACGGGTGTTCGCGTCTTATCCATATGGGTTGGTGGAGCAAGTATTATACTAGGAGCTTTGCCAGCATTGTTTTGTAAAGAGATGAAACTACCAGAAGAAGCAGAGGGAGAGTCTAAGCTTGACATGAAAAATTTGGCTGAAAACTTGAAAGAATTCTGGGCAGCAATAGTTCAAACTTTAACCTGTAAGCCTTTTTTGAAATTATGTGGGGCTACCTTTTTAATCTTCAATGGATTTCAAACTATTGCACAGTTTTCCTACTTCATTATTCTTTACTATTTGTTCGATGGAAGCATCAGTGCCGCAGGTACTTGGCCTCCATGGTTTAGTACAGTAAATGCAGCAGCAACAGCATTTTTAATCATTCCAATAGTCACTAAGCTATCCACTAAAGTGGGTAAGAAAAATGCTTTCATTATTTCAACTTTGCTTTCCATTGTGGGGTATGTATTAAAATGGTGGTGTTTCGATCCAGCAAATCCATGGTTGATGTTTATACCATTACCTTTGATCTCATTTGGTATTGGTGGTTTATTCACACTTATGATGTCAATGACCGCCGATGTTTGCGATTTAGATGAATTGGAAAATGGATCTCGACGTGAAGGAATGTTTGGAGCCGTTTATTGGTTGATGGTGAAAATGGGAACAGCACTGGCATTTTTAGTGAGTGGCGTAGTATTAAAAATGGTTGGTTTCGATCAAAATGTAGAGATTCAAACTTCCGAAGCTCTTGTTAATCTAAGATTGGCAGATATCATCATTCCAATAGTTTTTGCCTTGATTGCCATATGGCTGATGATGAAATATAGCATTTCTGAGAAACGAGCTCATGAAATTCGTGAAGCTTTAATTGAAAGAAGAGGAAAAGTAAAGCGTTAGAAAATGTAGGGCAAACTCACACTTTGAGTTTATGTTTAGAAATCAATATGTATTTTAATAAAAAGAAAAACTATCCACAGATTCCGCTGATTTTTATAAACAAGGGTCAGCAAAGCTGATCATTGTTTATAATCTGTGTTAATTTGCGATAATCCGCGGACAAAATTAAAGTGTGTCTGCCCTGATTAAAAAATGACCTAAAATAGAATTATGAAAAATATAGTCCAATTTATTTCCCTATCAATACTAGTCGTTTTGATGAGTTGTAGTGCAAAAAAAGACCAGCTAAATATTGAAGTATTTGAAACTTCAGCCAGCGGAAATCAACTGAAGCAGTTGACAGATTTCGAAATAACAGATAAAGCAGTAGAAATACAGATATTACCTGAGGAGAAATTCCAAACCATTACCGGATTTGGAGGTTCTTTTACCGAATCTTCTGCCTATCTTTTAAATCAGCTGAGCGAAGAAAATAGAGAGTTTGTTTTACAAGCCTACTTTGGAAACGAAGGCGCTAAATACTCATTAACTCGTACACACATCAACTCTTGCGACTTCTCACTATCTAATTATTCTTACGCTCCTCTAAAAGGCGATAAAGAACTCAAAAGCTTTTCTATTGAAGAAGACCGAGACGATATCATCCCCATGATTAAAGAAGCTATGGCTATTTCTGAGGATGGTTTTAAAATCATTTCTTCTCCTTGGACAGCACCACCTTGGATGAAAGACAATGACAGTTATGTGGGTGGAAAATTGTTGCCAGAGTATTACGAGTCTTGGGCATTATTCTTTTCAAAATACTTGGATGCTTATAAAAAAGAAGGTATTGATATTTGGGGACTCACAGTAGAAAACGAGCCATTGGGAAACGGAAACAATTGGGAGAGTATGCATTTTTCTCCTGAGGAAATGATGGATTTTGTAAATCATCATATGGGACCAAAACTCAAAGCTGATGGGCATGATGTAAAAATATTAGCCTACGATCAAAATAGAGGACATGAACTGGAAGAATGGGCCGAAATCATCTATAAAGATGAAACTTCAGCTGAATATTTCGATGGCTTTGCTATTCATTGGTATGCCAGCACATTTAACTTTTTCCCAAAATCATTAAACCTTACTCACGAATTAGCACCCGACAAATATTTAATCCAGTCGGAAGCTTGTGTAGATGCTGAAGTTCCACATTGGAAAGACGATAAATGGTATTGGTCGAAAGAAGCCACTGACTGGGGATGGGATTGGGCTTCAGAAGAACAAAAACATCATCACCCTAAATATGTTCCAGTTTATCGTTATGCCAGAGATATCATTGGATGCTTGAACAATCATGTAGATGGTTGGGTAGATTGGAACATGGTTTTAGACAGACAAGGAGGTCCCAATTGGTTTAAAAATTGGTGTACAGCCCCAGTAATAGTTGACCCTGATAAAGATGAGGTTTACTTAACTCCTCTATATTATACCATGGCTCATTTCAGCAAATTTATTAGACCAAATGCCAAGCGAATTGGATTTAATAATCCTGATGACTCTATTATGATTACAGCAGCTCAAAATCCAGATAGTAGCATAGCAGTTGTCGTATTAAATACAAACGATGAGGCCAAGAGCATAAACTTATCTTTAGGTGAATCCTCAAGGTCAGTAAGTATCAAAGGGCAAGCTTTACAAACAATTATAATAACCAAATAGAAAGTAAATAATGAAAAATATAGTCTTGGTTTTTCTTGTTCTCTTATTGGTATCTTGTCGTCAAGAAGTAAAGAAAGAGGAGGTTCAATTATCTGGGAATAAGATATTGATTAATGGTCAGCCCTATCTCATCAAAGGAATTTGCTACCATCCAGTTCCAAAGGGAAGGGATAGTAGAGATTTTTCAAGCCTGTCGCAAGACCTAGTTTTAATGAATGAAGCCGGAATCAATACCATCAGACTTTATTCTCCTATTGATGATGTAATGGTTTTAAACAAAATTCATAAAGCTGGTTTAAAAGTCATTATTGGTTTTGGTTATAATCAAGATGGTTTTTTCGATATTCTTTCGGGTAGTTTCATCAATTATATCAATAAATATAAAGATCATCCTGCTATTCTGTTTTGGGAGTTGGGAAACGAATACAATTATCATCCCCAATGGTTCGAAGGTGATATTGTTAATTGGTATTATTCATTAAATTCCGCAGCCAAACTTATTCATCAGAATGATTTAACTCATCCTGTGGCTACTGCTCATGGTGAATTACCAGATTCCCTAGCATTGGCAACAAGTCCTGATATTGATGTTTGGGGCATGAATGTATATCGTTGGGATGACCCAACAAGCATATTTGAAGAATGGAAAGCCATTAGTGATAAACCCATGTATCTTTCAGAAGCAGGAAGTGACAGTTATATGACCATTTCCAAATTGGGGTATGAAGAAGGCGAGAACGAACAAGCTCAAGCTGATGCCGTGGAGAGTATTCTGAAAGCAACTTTCCAAAACCAAGATATTTGTTCTGGTGTGACATTATTTGCGTTTAACGATGAGTTATGGAAAGCTGGAAACAATAACCAATACGATATTGGAGGATGGGCACCAAACAGCACTGGAGTTCCTTATGACGATACACCCAATGAAGAATATTGGGGTATTGTGGATATTAAGAGAAATAAAAAAGAAGCATTTTTTATAGTAAAAGAGAGTTATTTGAGTCAAACGAAAAAGTAAGAATAGCATGAGAATGAAACTATCACTAAAAGAAAAAATAGGTTATGGATTAGGAGATACCGCATCCCATTTTGTCTGGGATATGGTGGGTTTTTGGATACTCATTTTCTATACAGACACCTTTGGGATTTCTGCAGCAGCAGCTGGTACTATCATGTTAATAGCTCGAGTTTGGGACATGATTAGCGACCCTCTTATGGGAATTATTGCCGATAGAACCAATACCCGATGGGGAAAGTTCCGTCCCTATATTCTTTGGATGGCAGTTCCTTATAGTGTCTTGGCGGTTTTGACTTTTTCAACTCCGGACCTGGGTCCAACTGGTAAGGTGATTTATGCCGGGGTCACTTATTTCCTCCTCATGACAGTTTTTACAGCCATTAACCTCCCCTATTCTTCTTTGGGCGCGGTTATGACATCAGATTCTTATGAACGTGCTGGATTAAACTCCTATCGCTTTATTTTTGCCTTTATAGGTCAACTGGTAGTCACAGGATCTGCTTTATCACTTGCACTATATTTCGGAAATGGCGATACGGCTTTAGGTTACCAGTATACATTAACTTTGTTTGCCATCATTAGTTTTGCTTTATTCATGATTACTTTCAAAACTACAAAGGAGAGAGTTAAACCACCCAAAGAGCAAAAGCAAAACCTATTATTGGATATTAAAAACCTCTTCAAGAATAAACCTTGGGTCACCTTATTTTTCGTGGGTATTATTTCCTTTGTCATGTTTGCCATGCAAAACCTCACCATCGCCTACTATTTTAAGTATTATATTGGCAGAGAATCTGATGTCCAGTTGTTTAACGTCATAGGAACCATTGCCCTAATTCTTGTCATTCCATTATCTAAACCCTTGGCAAAAAAGTTTGGGAAACGAAATGTATTTTTGGCTAGTTCCTTGATTTCCGGTATGTTCTTTATGCTGCTTTATATTCCGGGCAATGATAATATCATCAGCATATATATTCTAAATATTCTAGCTAAGATGACTTATGCCCCTGCAGTGCCCTTATTATGGACTATGTTAGCTGATGCGGCGGATTATTCCGAATGGAAAACAGGAAGGAGATCTACAGGTTTAACCTTTTCGGCAGCTACCTTTGCCCAAAAAGCTGGTTGGGGAATTGGTGGAGCTTTAGCCGGTTGGATATTAGCTTTTTATCAATTTGAACCTAATATGGTTCAATCTGAAACCTCTCTTATGGGAATTAAATTAATGATTTCTGTATTTCCAGGAATCCTCTATATGTCTACTTCTATCTTACTGTTTTTCTATAGCATCGATCATAAAACCTGTTTAATGATGCAAAAAGACTTAGAGGCAAGAAGAGCTAAAGAATAAATCCAGTAAATGACTAAAACATCCATTCTGTTTACCTAATAATGCCTTGTCACAGGCTTCAAATATGAGTTTTGTTAACAAAACCATTGAAATTATATATTATTCATCTTTGCCAATAACAATAATTTCAGCAGTTATTCTTAAATTTGATGCCAAGCAATTGCGTGTATAAATACTTATTGGAGAATAACGGATGAAGAAGAAGACAATTGGGGGTAAAATAGCAAGGTTAGAACAAGGGCCATTGTGGTCTTTTTGTGATGATAATAGTGGCGCTTTTATAGCCCCTGAAGCCGATTATTTATCAAGATTGTATTTTCCTTTAATGAATTCAGCAGGAATGAAATCTTGGGTGAGTCCCGATTTAAAAGGTGATATTTGTTCTTCTTTTGATCATTATCTCAATCCACCAGTTGTAACCGAAGAGATTAGTAAAACCGTATCCTCTAGAAATTGTTGGATTACTATCAAAGGAGAAAAACCTTGGTCGGCAACTGGGGTTTCTGCTTGGCAAAGAGCCAATAAATGGGCTCAAAATCCTGATGAATCTGTGATTAATGCACAGCCGGGAGTATTTTCTATGACTAGAAAAAACAAAGATTTAAAACTGTCTTGTTCTATGAAGGTATTTATACCTTCCTCAGAAGACAAGGTAGAGCTCATCCACATTGAAGTGGAAAATAACAACACCGTTTCCAAAACATTAGATCTAACTTATTCCCTTCCTCTTTTTGGTCGTCATGCTGATCATGTACGCGATCACCGACAAGTCACCACCATGTTTCAAAAAGTATTCAGAGAAGATCATGGGGTAAGAATTAAAGCCAATATTGTTCATGATGAGCAAGGCCATTCTCCAAATCATATGAGCTATTTAGTTTTAGGAGCTGATGATGTGGGAGGCCAACCAGAACAGGTTTGGTTAAGAATGGAAGATTTTATTGGCGAAGGGGGCAGTTTAGATAATCCTGAGGCCGTATATAAAAAGTTGAATGCTCCTCAATATTCCGAAGGCGAAGCCGATGGTTTTGAAGCTATAGGTGCCTTTCGATTTTCTGAAATAGAGTTGCCTGCAAATAAAAAAGCCAGTTTCATCATCATACAAGGGATTAGTGAAGATGAAAAGGTAGCTCGAAAATGGCTTGAAAAATATGGCAATGAGAAAAAAATATGTGAAATATTAGAGAATACCAAAAATTATTGGTTGCGTTATACCAATAGAATTCGTTTCTCAACCTCAGATCCTAATTTTGATAACTGGACCAAATGGGTCATATATCAAGTAAAAGCTAATCAAGAGCTGGGTAATTCTTACTTGCCAGATTTCAGTTATGGTAGAGGTGGAAGAGGATGGCGAGACCTATGGCAAGATCTATTGTCAGTTTTATTGGTAGATCCAATTAGTGCCAGAAGCGAAATCATCAATAGCTTTAAAGGCATTAGAATGGATGGCTCTAATGCTACTATTATAGGATCTGAACATGGTGAATTCTTGGCAGATAGAAATAATTTGGCCCGTTCGTGGAGCGACCATGGAGCTTGGCCGGTTTTTGTGGTCAATTTCTACATGCATCAAACTGGAGATTTTGATTTACTATTAAAAGATTTGAGCTATTGGAAAGATCAATATACACATCGTAGTAAAGGAATTGACAGCCAATGGGATATTTCCCAAGGTAATAAGCAGTTGGATAATGAAAATGAGGTGTATTTAGGTAGTGTATTAGAACACTTATTACTTCAGCAATTGTCAGGATTCTACTCTGTGGGCGAACACAATATTTTGCAATTGGAAGGTGCCGATTGGAATGATACCTACGATATGGCTCGAGAGAGAGGTGAAACGGTAGGGTTCCATGCTTTCTATGGAAACAATTTACGTTTAATGGCTCAATGGCTCAATCAACTTGAACAACAAGGGGTTTCGGAGCTGAAATTAGCCAAAGAGATACTTCCTTTGTTAGATAGTTTAGAAGAACAAAAAAGCCTAGACTATACACAGATTAAAGATAAAGACCGATGTGTTTTCGACTATTTTTCTTCTGTTTCTCATGAATTAAGTGGGGATAAAACAGCCATTAATATTTCAGATTTAAGAAAAGATTTAGAAGCCAAATCAAAGCATATATTTGAACATATTCAGGATAAAGAATGGAAGCAATATGCTGATGATGCTGGCTTTTACAATGGGCATTACGATAATATTGGCCAAGCCATTGATGGAGTGAAAAAAGACAAAATACAGATTGATCTCACCACACAGGTTCTAGCTATTATGAACAATGCTGCGCCTGATGATAGAGTTCCTCTCATATTGAATTCAGTTCACGAATTGCTAAAAGACAAAGGCAAAAAAGGACTCCGGTTGTGTCGCCCATTTAAGCAAATAGATTTAAATGTGGGTCGTATTACAGGATTCGCCTTTGGACATAAAGAACATGGTAGCAAGTGGATGCAACAAAACATCATGTTGGCCTATGGATTATATGAAAGAGGATTCTCTAAAAAAGCCAACCAAGCTATCGATGAAGTATTCCAATTATCAACCAATTCCCGACATTCAAAAATATTCCCGGGTATTCCATCTTGTTTCGAACCAAAAGATAGAGGAGCCTATGCATGGTTGACTGGATCTTCGGCTTGGATGATGCTAAGTTTAACCAGTCAAATGTTTGGTGTTAGAGGTTTGAATGGGGATTTATTATTAGAGCCCAAACTAGTTCCTTCACAGTTCAACGAGAAGGGAGAAGCTTCTATAGAACTCTATTTTCAGGATAAAAGACTATTGGTGACCTATGTTTTTAAACCCCTCAACAAAATGTCAGAATATGTAATAGGAGTAATTAGTATCAATGATATTCCAATGGTTTCAACCAGTGAAAAATTAAGCAAATACATTGTTTCCAGAAAGAATATGGACAAGTATTGCGATAGAGAAGTGAATCATATTAAAGTATTTTTACAAAGAAAATAAACCAATTATCATGGGAAAGATTGTAGTTATAGGAAGTGTTAATACAGATTTGGTGGCATGTGCGGATAATCTGCCAGTACCAGGAGAGAGTAAAATTGCTACAAATTTTAGTATTCACTTTGGGGGCAAAGGAGCTAATCAAGCAGTAGCTGCAAAAAGAGCAGGAGGAGATGTTGGTTTTATTGCAAGAGTTGGTCTTGATGAATATGGAAAGCAAGCCATTGAGAAATACAAAAAAGATGAGATTTCAACAGAACATATTTTCGTTGATAAAGATGCGGCTACAGGGGTGGCAATGATCATGGTAGGAGAAACCAGTGGGAAAAATTCTATTATGATTGCTCCTGGTGCTAATTATAAACTTTCAGTTGAAGACATTAAAAAATCGGAGGACATAATTTCTAAGGCCGATGTTTTATTGATTCAATTGGAAATACCTATGGATACTGTTGCACATGCGCTTGAATTAGCAAAGAAACACGATGTAACTACCATATTAAACCCAGGACCAGCTAAATATATTAGTGAAGAAATTTGGCCAAATATTGATTATATCACACCTAACGAATCTGAAACTCATTTTTTGGTTGGGGTGGACCCTAATAATGATGCAAATATTAAAAAGGCATCAAATATTTTATTGGAAAAGGTAAATAAAGGTGTCGTTCTTACCTTAGGGCAAAGAGGTGCCTATTATAGTTCAAAGGAAGGGAAGTCTATACTAGTGCCAAGTATAAAAGTATCTGCAGTAGATCCAACGGCAGCTGGGGATGTTTTTAATGGATATTTGGCTCAAGGGATTTCCGAAGGCCATAGGGTAAGAAATTCTATCATTTTTGCCAATAAAGCAGCAACTATTTCTGTAACCAAAAAAGGAGCTCAAGCATCAATTCCTTTTGTTGAGGATATTGAAAAAATATAGTTCTAATTTAGACCTACTGGCTTACAGGCTATTTAAGTATTTAGAAAAGCTTTTGCTATCGTGCAATTCTTGTAATTGTATTTGAATGAGTTGATGATAAGCCTTTTCTGACAATTGTAATTCTTCTTCTGTAAACCTAGTGTTTTTCGATCTTAAACTTGGAAAACCTTCTTGCTTTAAATACTTGGTTTTGGCTTTTATACTATGCGGTTTTTCAGAGCCAAATGCTTTTATTTCCATTTGTAGATAAACTCTGATATAAGTGTTTTTGTTGCTTTGTATAAATCCAACTTTTCCTAATTCTATGGCTATGTTTTCTTGCTGGTATGGCTTCATTTGAGAGGAGTTAATAAATAAAAACCCGTCCAACTTTTTTTCTTGTTTAAGCTCCTCCAACCATACTTTTCTAAAGGCTTTTTTCTCTTTTCTAGACAGCTGTGCCTCTTCCATTAAATATTCTTGAATAATATCCTCCTCTATACTTATTAGAACAATTTTTGATCCTGCTAAAATATGATGAACCGATTCGTTTGTAAAAGGTTGCAGTTCAAATGGCATGGGGTATATATTAGAGAAATTTTGAAAAGAAGAAATCCCTAAATATTGATGTTTCATCACAGAATCAATTTCTAAAACATATCCTATTCTCTTTTGGGCATGACTGGCTAAAGAACAAATTATTATAGTAATGACTAAGATGGATGTTTTGAAATTCATATCAATAGTGTTTAGGTGTACAAAGATAGGAATATCTTTATGGTCATTTGTAAACACGTTTTATTCTTTTGGAGTAGCAGAAATCAGGCTGTTTCTTATTTTAATACGCTGCAATTTCCAAATATAGTTTGACAAACAAATTACCAAAACAATTAAAGGAAAAGTTCCCACATCAAAAGAATTAAAACAAATGTTAGAAAAGGCTATACATAATACAGGCTTAAGTGATAGCATTTAAACATCCGTATGATGGATAAATAAATTGAATTATATTTTTCTTAATTGAGAAATAAAATCTTTGCATAGCCATAGCTACGAAAATTACTTCTTTTGAAAAGTAAGAGAAATAGAAACGATTTATATCAAACAATATGGTTTTTAAATGGTATAATAGCACAAATAATAAAACTTAGTGATAAAAGTAAATCGCTAAGAAAACTCGTACTTTGTATAAACGAGACTTTTTTCTACATCTAATTCATAATTTCAAGAAAACATATTTCATGACCCTTTTACTCATCTCATATCCTGTATCTTACACTTTGCTTATTGTTTATAAATGACTATTAAACACATATAGTTTAAACAATTCATATAAAGAGTATGATAATGCAAATATATACGGCATAAACTTTACCTTATATTATTGATATTAAATACATAATAGTTTAAATACCTAATTACATTCTTATGATTTCATTCCTTTGTTTTCTTGCGAAATCACCCTTTTATAATTCAGTAAAAACATCAATATTTTCATAAAAGAACGCTTAACGACATTTCAAGTACCATTTAAGTCAGTTCATACACAACAAGCCTTTTTTCCTGCATTTCAAGTCTACTTTTGCCTCATCAAAACATCAATACATGCAGACAAATCTACAATGGAAAGAAATAAAATCGGGAGCTTATAAGTTCTTGACCCCATCTGTTTCTTTGCTCAAAAAAACAGGAATTACACCAAACATAGTCACCACCACTGGTTTTATTTTAACCACAGTTTCTGCTGTTATTTTAGTAGTTGGAGGAGAAGTTGGTGAAAGAGGAGACCACAGATATATTGCTTGGTTTGGTATCATTACTTTACTGGCAGGTGTTTTTGATATGCTCGATGGGCATTTGGCAAGACTCACTAACAAAATGACCAAATTTGGAGCTTTCTACGATTCAGTTCTGGATAGATATAGCGAGTTGGTCATGTTTCTTGGAATCTGTTACTATCTGGTTTCACAAGATTTTTTATTGTCTTCCATTTTCGCTTTTATAGCCATGATTGGCTCCATTATGGTGAGCTATATTAGAGCAAGAGCCGAAAGCCTGAATGTGGAATGTAAAGTAGGACTAATGCAAAGACCCGAGAGGATTTTAACCATCGGAATTTCAGCAATTACATATGGAATTATAAGTCATTTCGCAGGCGATTTTAAGTATGCCATGGACAGTTTTCCATATCTATACATAGAGAACATATCGATATTCACAATACCGATTTTTATACTGGCTGTATTAACAAACTACACAGCTTATCAACGATTAAATCACTGTTACAAAAACATGTAGCAGGAATCATTTAAATTACAAACAAATGAATACCAAGCAAAATATTCAGAAACCTGAGGGTAAATTAGGAATTTTAACTCCAGGTATTGGTGCAGTATCTACTACATTTATAGCAGGTAGTATTTCTGCAAGAAAAGGATTAGGACAACCTATTGGCTCCATTGCCGAAATGGGTAAAATTAGACTAGGTAAAAGAACTGAAAACAGAAATCCAATGGTGAAGGACTTTGTGCCTTTGGCTTCATTGAATGATTTAGTTTTTGGAGGATGGGATATTACTGATGCCAATGTATACGAAGCGGCTGTGAATGCAGGAGTTTTGGATAAGGATGAGCTTTTTGAAATAAAAGAAGAACTTTCGGCCATCAAGCCAATGAAAGCTGTTTTCGATACCAAATATGTGAAAAACATTAATGGTGAGCACGTAAAACAAGAAGAAACAAAAATGGATTCTGCCAAGGCCTTAATGGCTGATATTGCAGAATTCAAAACTACCAACGATTGTAGCAGACTAGTAATGATTTGGTGTGCTTCAACAGAGACTTATATCCAGGAAAGCGATGTTCATGCCAGCTTAGAGAATTTTGAAAAAGGATTATACGAAAACGACCCTGCTATTTCTCCAAGTATGATTTATGCTTATGCTGCCCTAAGAAGTGGTGTGCCATTTATCAACGGTGCTCCTAACTTATCTTGCGACATTCCAGCTATTTTAGAATTAGCTGCAGAAACATCGATGCCAATTGCAGGTAAAGATTTTAAAACCGGACAAACTTTAATGAAAACCATATTAGGCCCTGGATTAAAATCTAGATTATTGGGTATAGATGGTTGGTTTTCTACCAATATTTTAGGAAATCGTGATGGGGAGGTTTTAGACGATGCTGAGTCTTTTAAAACTAAAGAAGTCTCTAAATTAAGTGTTCTCGAAAGTATTTTAGAGCCAAACGAGTATCCTGACTTATACAAGGATATGTACCACAAAGTGAGAATCAACTATTATCCACCAAAAGGTGATGATAAAGAGAGCTGGGACAATATAGACATCTTTGGATGGTTGGGTAAGAAAATGCAGATTAAGGTGAATTTCCTTTGTAAGGATTCCATACTCGCTGCACCCGTTGTACTCGATTTAGCACTTTTTATGGATTTAGCTCAAAGAGCCGAGATGAAAGGGATTCAAGAATGGCTTTCTTTCTATTTCAAGTCTCCTCAAACTTTAGAAGGTTTAGAACCTATCCACGATGTGTTCTTGCAAAAAGTGAAGTTCGAAAATACACTTCGTCATTTAATGGGCGAAACTCTAATTAACCATTTAGGTTTAGATTATTACGAAGAATAGATGAGGATTCATAAGCTAATAACTACAGGTTTAGGGTCAGGATATGCACCCATTGCGCCGGGAACAGCGGGCTCGATTTTAGGAATTGTTGTACTCTTTATAATCAATTCTGGTTTTGTTTGTTTTGATATGAGCCCGCTAGCTATCCTGATCCTTAACCTAATTCTTATTGCCGGCGTCACCCTACTGGGGGTATACTCCATAGGTAAGGTTCACCAAATTTGGGAACACGATGCCGGAAAAATAGTGGTAGATGAAGTTGTAGGAGTGTGGATTGCGGCACTCTTTATTCCACTACAATGGGAATATTATTTATTAGCTTTAATCCTTTTCAGATTCTTCGATATCGTTAAGCCTCTAGGCATTAGAAAGTTTGACGAAACACATACAGATTGGGGAGTGATGCTCGATGATGTCTTAGCCGGCATATATTCACTCATAGTGATACAAGTTGTAATATACCTAAATGTGCTTTAGTATGCTAAGGGAAGCTATTCATAAAAGCACATTTATTAAGTATAATGCAGTTGCCATTACGGCTACCGCTGTTGACTTTTTGTTTTTAGTTTTTTTTACCGAGGTTTTAGGGTTCTGGTATTTATTTTCAGCCATAATTGGGTCTACGATTGGAGGATTTGTTGCCTTCTTACTGGAAAGAAACTGGACCTTTAAAAAAACCGACGGAGTCATCAGAAAACAGGCATTCAGATATCTTTTAATATGGTTAACGAGCCTCCTCCTCAATACTGTTTTTTTATATTTATTTGTCGACATTCTTCAAATACAATACATCCTCTCAAAAGTAGCTGTGGCCGTTTTGGTCAGCGTTGGCTTTAATTTCTTTACACACAAATACTATATCTTCAAATAGCTTTTTTAATGAAGTCATTATCTAAATATATCATTTTTAGCTT
Source organism: Bacteroidales bacterium (assembly GCA_016744655.1). Classification (GTDB taxonomy): domain Bacteria; phylum Bacteroidota; class Bacteroidia; order Bacteroidales; family UBA12170; genus UBA12170. The sequence goes on from JADGDY010000001.1 coordinate 71,076, forward strand.
GCTCCTTATGCTTGTGTTTTCAGGGATAAATCCTGCGAATTCACAAACCACCACGCGCTTAAGAGGAAAAGTTATTGATGCCAAAACCAAGGAGCCCCTTCCTTTTGTAAATGTATTTTTCGTTGGAAAAAACATTGGAACCATTACCGATTACGATGGAGCCTTCGAAATAGAAACCCAATGGGCTACTACACAAATAGAAGCTTCCTATTTAGGTTATTTCTCTCAAATAAAAGGGGTAAGCCCTGGCAAAACACAAGAAATAAACTTCTACTTGGAATCGAAAAATTACGACCTAAAAGAGGTAGAGATTACTTCGAAGAAAAAAAGATATAGAAATAAGAATAATCCTGCGGTTGATTTAATCCGCAAAGTGATAGAAAATAAGAGTACGAACAGGTTAGAATCAAACGACTTTTATGAATTCGATAAATATGAAAAAGTAGAGTTCGACCTCAATAATATCACCAAAGAATTTCAAGAACGAAAAGCTTTTAAAAAGTTCCAATTTATCTTCGATTATGTAGATACTTCCGAGGTGAATGGAAAACCATTTCTTCCAGTATTCTTACAAGAAACATTATCGAAAGTATACTATCGTCAATCACCAAAATCTAAGAAAGAACATGTTTCGGGAACCAATATGGTGGGCTTTCACGAATATATTGACAACGATGGAGTCAGCTATATCCTCGACCATTTATACCAAGATGTAGACCTCTACAATAACAATATTGATTTGCTGACCAATCAATTTGTCAGTCCAATATCAAGCATTGCACCTAGTATATATAAATTTCATATTCTCGATACTTTAGATGTAGAAGGAATGGAATGTATTGAACTAGCTTTTCAGCCCAGAAATAAAGCCGATTTTGCTTTTAAAGGCAGCCTTTTCATCACCAACGATGGAAATTTTAGCCTCAAGAAAGCTAAAATGAAAGTGACAGAAGACATCAACCTCAATTTTGTAACCGATTTACAGATTGAACAAGAATTTGAGAAAGTAAACGACGAGAGTTGGATACTCACAAAAGACAAGCTCATAGTTGATTTCAACATAGGAAAAAAGGGTATTGGGATGTACGGAAAGCGTACCGTAAATACCAAAAACTATGTATTTAATCAAGAACGAGAGGAGGATAAATATGAAGGCGTTCAGTCAAAAGTTGTAGCACTCGACCATAAAGATAAAAGCACCGACTATTGGAACGAGAATCGTTTAGTAGGTTTGAGTCAACAAGAGGAGAACGTGTATGTGATGGTGGATAGCGTTCAGAATATTCCAGCCTTTAAAAGAACCATGGACATAGTAATGCTTTTGGTAGCAGGTTATTGGAACTTTGGTTATGTGGATGTTGGACCTGTAAATACTTTCTACAGTTGGAACGAGATAGAAGGATTAAGACTACGAGTTGGAGGTAGAACAAGTGAGAAGTTCAGTAAAAAATTCCGCCTTGATGGATATTTACTTTATGGTTTCAAAGACGAGCGTTATAAATACTCACTCAGCGCCACCCATTCTCTCAACAACCGCTCCTTACGCGACCGGCCCCAGCATAGCATTTCAGCTATGTACCAGCGAGCCACCAACTTTCCAGGCATGGAGATGATGTTTATCAACGAAGATAACCTCCTCTTATCTTTTAAAAGAGGAAAAGCCGATAAAATCATCTACTACGATATGTTTCAAGTCACTCATAAAAAGGACTGGAAAAATGGTTTTTCCACCACTTTAATACTTAAAAATATAGAGCAAGAACCCGGCGGAACACTAGAGTTTAATTACGATGACTATTCCCTCGACCGAATTACTTCAAGCGAAATTACAGGAATCGTCCGCTTTGCTCCCAATGAAACATTCTATGATGGAATGGATTATAGAACACCCATTCTTTCAAAATACCCTATCATTCAATTCACCTATACTCAAGGGTTAAAAGGAGTATTAAATAGCGATTACGAATACAGTAAACTCAAACTAAACCTGTTCAAACGGTTCTATCTTTCGCCCATTGGTTTTACCAATTTCGAATTAGAAGCCGGAAAAATATATGGTACGGTTCCGTTTCCTTTAATGTTTGTACACCGCGCCAATCAAACCTATTCTTATCAACTTCGCTCTTATAACCTCATGAACTTTTTGGAGTTTGTAAGTGATGAATATGTGAGCCTTTTTGTGGAACATCATTTCAATGGATTCATCCTCAATAAAGTGCCACTGGTAAAGCATTTAAAATTTCGTTCCATAGTTTCTTTTAAAGGAATTTATGGCAATGTAACCGACGAAAACAACCCAGAAATAACTTCCGGACTCATGCAATTCCCTGTAGATTCCTATGGCAATCCAACAACATTTACTTTGGAGGAAGACCCTTATATGGAAGTGAGTGTGGGTATTGGTAATATCTTCAAGGTATTCCGAGTAGATTTAATAAAAAGGCTCACTTATTTAGATAATCCTTCAGTATCTGATATTGGTATAAGAGCCAGATTCAAATTCGAATTCTAAGACCTTTAACAATGAAAGCATTACAAAAAAAACTAGCAGCATATAAAACGCCACAACAGCTTTTGGAACGAGGAATTTATCCTTTTTATGCTCCAATAGAATCGGGCCAAGATAGTCAAGTTTATATCAATAGAAAAAAAGTATTGATGTTTGGTTCCAATAGTTATTTGGGCCTTACTAATCATCCAGAATTGATAGAAGCTTCGAAACAAGCATTGCTCAAATACGGAACTGGTGCTTCTGGTTCAAGGTTGATGAATGGTAATTTGGATTTACATGAAGAACTAGAAGAGCAATTAGCGGATTATGTGAACAAACCTGCTGCAGCGGTTTATAGCACAGGATTTCAAGCAAATCTAGGTGCTGTTTCTGCGCTTTTAGGTCGCAATGATTATATACTCATTGATGAAAAAGACCATGCTTCGATTATAGAAGGTTGTAGACTTTCTTTTGCTAAAACACTCAAATACCGACATAATGATATGGAGTCTTTGGAGCGAATGTTACAAAGAACTCAGGGCGAGCATATCCGATTAATCATAACAGATGGTGTGTTTAGTATGGAGGGCGATGTGGCAAAATTAGACCAGATTAGCGAGCTAGCAAAAAAGTACGATGCCTCTTTAATGGTGGATGATGCACATGGTTTAGGAGTGATGGGATATCAAGGTAGAGGAACTGCAGAATCTTATCACTTGGGCCATGAAACAGATATCATCATGGGAACATTTAGCAAGTCTTTTGCTTCTTTGGGAGGATTTATTGCTAGTGATTTGGACACCATCAATTATTTAAAACATAATTCTCGTTCTCTCTTGTTCTCAGCAAGTATTCCTCCAGCTGCCGCCGCCACTACTTTAAAGGCTTTAGAAGTTATTAAAAGAGAGCCAGAAAGGATTGAGCAATTATGGGAAAATACATTTTATGCCAGCAAATGTTTGAATCAAGAAAACTTTAATCTTGGTAACAGCACCACCCCCATTTTACCTATAGAAATTGGCAATGAAGTGGACACCTACACTTTTGCTGCTCAATTGCTAAAACAAGGTTTATATGTTAACCCTGTGGTACATCCAGCTGTTGAAAAGGGTAAAGCCATACTTCGCTTTTCATTGATGGCCACCCATGCTAAAGAACATATAGATAAAGCCGTGGATACACTCGTTAAGACTCGTCAAACTACTTTGAATTCTTCATTAATAGAAAGTTTGCAACATGGATAAGCTCATCATTAAAGAGGTAAGCTCCTCAAAAGATTTAAAAAGGTTCATCAATTTTCAAGATGAATTATATAAAGGAAACAAATATCGTGTTCCACAGCTTCATTCCTATGAAAAGTCGAGTTTGATAAAGTCTAAAAACCCTGCTTTCGATTTCTGCGAAGCCAAATATTGGATGGCTCTAAGAGGAAACGAAGTGGTAGGAAGAATAGCTGGAATCATCAATTTTGAATCCAATAAACTATGGCATGAGAAAAAGGTGAGATTTGGTTGGTTCGACTTCATCAATGAACCCCAAATAGCACAATTACTTATTGGAGCAGTGGAGAACTGGGCCAAAACCAAAGGAATGAATAGCATACATGGTCCCATGGGATTCACCGATATGGATTTAGAAGGAATGCTTGTTGAAGGATTTGATGAAATTTCGACACAAGCTGTTCTTTATAATTATCCTTACTATCCTCAAACACTTGAAAAAATAGGCTTTGTTAAGGATGTAGATTGGGTACAGCATGAAATTAAAGTTCCCAAAGAAGTACCAGAAAGAGTGAAACGAATCTCTAATATGGTGCTGAAAAAATACAACTTGAGGATACTAAAAACCAATAAAAGGAAAGATATTCTGCCCTATGCTCAATCTATGTTTGAGACCTATAATCAGGCTTTTGCTCACCTCTATGGATTTGTTCCCCTCAGTCAAAAACAAATCAAACATTATATTAAAGAATATTTCAGCATTATTGATGTGAAATATGTGTGTTTTGTTTTGAATGAAGAAGATACTGTGGTAGGATTTGGTATATCCATCTTATCGCTTTCTAAAGCTTTACAAAAAGCAAAAGGCAAACTATTTCCCATAGGTTTTATTCACGTTTTAAAAGCTCTTAAAAAGAATAATAAAATAGACATGCTTTTACAGGGAGTTCTTCCTGAATACATTAAAAAAGGTGTGGCATCCGTATTCTATTCAGAAATGATGCAAGCCTATATCGATAATGGTGTTACAACTGCTATCACCAGTCATATATTGGAAATCAACAAAAGCTCACATCAAATGTTTGATGCCTACGAAACTCGACAACATTTGAGAAGAAGGGCCTATGTAAAAGACATAGAATCATGAAAAGGATTTTGATAACAGGAGCCAGTGGATTTATTGGTAGAAACCTTGTGGAAGAAGCCATTAAAAGGAATTTTAGAACCTATGCTGGAGTGAGAAAAACAAGTGACAGAGGAGCTGTAAAAAATCCTTTTGTCGTGTTTTACGAGATGGATTTGTCTAATAAAAACCTCCTCAACGAAAGATTTAAGGAGCTCAAAGAAAATGACCAAAGCTTCGATTATATCATTCATGGAGCTGGTCTTACAAAAACCTGTAAGAAGAGTGATTTCGATGTGGTGAATCATCAATACACCAGAAACTTGGTGGAGGCTTTAGTAGAAACTGATTCTATTCCAAAGAAATTCATATTCATCAGTAGCTTGGCTGCTGTAGGCCCAGGAGATGAAAAAAATCATGTTTCGCTAAATAGCAATACCATTCCAAAACCCAAGTCAGAATATGGAAAAAGCAAGCTGAAAGCAGAAAGGTATCTAGAATCTGTGAAACACTTTCCTTACCTCATCCTTCGCCCAACAGGAGTTTATGGTCCTGGAGAAAAAGATTATTATCAGGTTTATAAGTCCATAAAAATGGGTTTAGAGTTTTATATAGGAAGCCGAGAGCAGCATCTTTCTTTTATTCATGTTTCCGATTTATGTCGTTTGATTTTCGATGCTTTAAAATCTAATATAACAGGTAAATCCTATTTTGCTAGCGATTTGGAAGACTATACCGTGGAGGAATTCAATTATCTGATAAAAACAGAGTTGAATAAAAAAACCATCAATATGGTATTTCCTAAAACAATTATAAAAGCATTGGCATTTATTACTGAAAAAGCAGCATGTGCTTTCGGAAAAGTTCCCACCCTAAATACAGAGAAATATCATGAAATCAGTAGTAAAAATTGGCTTTGTGACAGCTTAAACTTAGTGGAGGATTTTGATTTTACTCCAGAGTATAATTTGGAAAAAGGAATAAAACAGACCTTGGATTGGTATAAAAAGGAGAAGTTATTATGAAATTAATGATGCTACTTTTCACCTCAGCTTTCACTGTTGTTGCTGGATTTACTGATGCGCCCAAAAACTATCCCACGCCTGAAAAAACTCAGGAATTGATGTTCTATATTCAGCGCAATCACAATAGCAATACCATTGTTTATGAGGCCAATTATGATGAAAATGGAATCCTAGATACAGACGAACCGCTATTGGTTTCATGGATAAGATACGATGAGGAGGGACAAAGAATGGAACTCAGGACCATAGAAAAATGGTATGCCTACGGATTAAAATCCCAAAAGGTGAAGGAGAAAGAAGGAGTTTACGAGATTGAACTAGTGGCTTATAAAGACAAAATTTTGCAATTGATTCAGGAAAAGCCTTTTCAAGCAAAGACCATTATTCGTCTTGAAAATAAAGACTGTCAGCTCCATCACATCTATATACAAGCAGATAACTCTAGTGTGTGGCCAAAGGTGGAATATGTAGAACTCTTTGGTATCGAATTAGACAACAAACAACAGAAATACGAGAAAATCCTTAACAATTAAACATGGAAGGCTTTCAACGATTTACTCAGAAAAATATAATTGTCAACCTAACTTTGGTGTTGGCTTATGTGTTTTGGAACCTATTTATTGGGGATTTCCGGACCGACCATATCATGACCATTGCGGTATGGCTCATAGGATTTTATGCCCATGAAAAAAGCAGAAAACTCATCTTGGGTTTTTCCATTTTTATCGTGTATTGGATTATCTACGATTCCATGCGAATTATTCCGAACTATGAGGTTTCAACAGCTCACATCAGAGAACCCTATGAACTGGAAAAATGGCTTTTTGGAGTTTTTGATAATGGGGTCCGCTTAACACCCAACGAATACTTTGCTATTTACCATCACAAAATCATGGATTTTTTAGCCGGGTTATTCTATATCAATTGGGTGCCCATTCCATTGGCTTTTGGAGTTTACCTTTTTCTGAAAGACAAATATACTTTCCTCAAATTTTCACTGGCTTTCTTACTGGTTAACCTGGTGGGATTTGCTATCTATTATATTTATCCGGCTGCACCACCTTGGTATGTGGAGCTTTATGGCTTCGATTTACAAATTGGTGTGCCAGGTAACCGAGCTGGTTTGGCCCGCTTCGACCAGCTCATCAACTATCCCCTTTTCGAAGGAATCTATAATAAAAATGCCAATGTTTTGGCTGCAATGCCTTCTTTACATTCCACCTATCCTCTCATTGTTCTGTTCTTTGGAATTCAGAAAAAATTAGGCTGGGTCAACATCCTATTTGTGGTGTTTATGTTGGGCATTTGGTTCACCGCTGTTTATTCTAACCATCACTATATTCTCGATGTATTGGTGGGTGTGATGATGGCCATAACGGTGCTGTTTTCATTTGAATATCTAGTAAAAACCACCAAACTAAAAGATTGGCTTCATGAATTAAAAGTTCAAATCCAATGAAAACACCAAAAAGTATATATCGATATTTCAGTATAGCTTTAGTAGCTATTACAATACTCTTAGGAGGACAATCCTGTAGTAAACTATTTGAATACAGCCCCTACGATGCCAATGTTGAAAACGACCAATTAAATACCAATGCTATTCAGTTGCAAGGCATTTCAAATCAGTTTAAATCACCTTCCGATTTTTCCTTTGCTGTTATTGCTGATGTGCACTATCATTATACCAGTTTGGCTAGTATTGTGAAACAAATCAATAACGACCCTGAAATTGATTTTGTTATTATAGCAGGTGATATTTCCGACCAAGCTCTACTTAAAGAGTATGAGCTGTTTTATTCGGTGATGAAAGATTTGAACAAGCCCTATTTAACTCTAATTGGTAACCATGATTATAATGCCAATGGAGAGAAAATATATAAACAGATGTTTGGAGAAACCAACTACGATTTCTGTTTTCAGAACTCCCACTTTGTCATGTTCGACGATGTGTTTTGGGAAAGTAATAGCACACCCGACTTTGAATGGCTGAAAAGTAAATTGGAAGATAAAAACCAATACGAACATCAATTTGTAATAGCTCATATTCCTCCTTTTGGCGACCAGTTTGACGATGAATCTGAAGCCAAATATGTTAAATTAATGGATGACTATGATGTTTCTTTATCCATTCATGGCCACGCACACTCTTATCTTGCAAGAGATTATTATAAAGATGGTGTTCCTTACCTGGTAGTTCCTTGGCCCAAGTTTGCTGAATATGCTAAAATCTCCGTAAAGGAGAATAGTATTATTCATAGAATTAAGAAGGCATAAGTAGATAGTGAACTTTGAATTAGTGTTTTTTTGCTCCCTTTAGGGTTTAGGGCAAAAAAAAAAACAATTCAGATTAGATGATTCAAATGTGATTAAAACGCTTCTCCAAAAAAATCATAAACGTGAACAAATTCATTTTAATCATATTTAGCATCCTTCTTTTGACCACCAATCTAAGGTCACAAAATGAAGAGGAAAGCAAAAAGCAACTTTGGATAATTCCAGATTATGCTAAGGTTCAATTTGCTGGAAATATCGGATTTCTATCTGGCGGAATCGGGTATCAATTATTCAAAAATAAAATGCAAACCGAATTCATCTATGGTTTTGTTCCCAAAAAACATGCCCATGCCGAAATACATGCATTCACTTTAAAAAACACATTCCCTCTTTTTCGAAAACAATATTTAGGATTGGAAATAAGCCCATATTTAGGCTTTACCTTTAGCTATGAAACCGGAAGAAATTCTTTTGTAGAATTGCCCAGCCAATATCCCAGTGGTTACTATTCTTCGAATGCATTCCACCTGTGTTTTATGGGAGGTGTAGCTGCAAAACAGCAACTCAATCCAAAGTATTTCATTAAAGAAATCGAATTCTTCGCAGAAGCCGTTTCGGTTGATTCCTTCTTCTGGTATAAAATCAATTCTCGACAGATTAAACTATATCAAGTGGTGAGTATGGCTTTAGGTGTGAATTTTTATTTCTAGTTGAACTCTTACCACTAATCTATCTAACCTAAACAGCTGGACTGATACACGAATTTTTCCATATCTCCATTACAAAATCATAATAGAACTCTAAGTCAACAATATCAATTAACTCTCTTTGCACCTTAGTGTAAACATTAAAAATTCAACCATAATAATCTTTATTAGCCTAATTTCTCTGCGTCTCTACCTGATATTTTATTACAAATCCTAACCATCAAAAATTACCATAATTAGCCTAAGTACGTTGCTTCTTAGCGACTTAGCGTGAGTATCATTATTGCAAAACCAAAGCCTCCCTTATCACAAAACCCAGTAGAAAAAAACAAACTATCTTTACCCCAAGAAACAAATCACAACCCTCATGCCCTCAATCATCACCATCAAATATCACAAAACTCCCTACGGAGAACTTATGCTAGGTTCTTACGAAAACCAACTTTGTATATGCGATTGGAGATACCGAAAAATGAGACCGCAGATAGACAAGAGGATTCTTAGTCAGTTAAATGCCGACTATGAAGAAGAAAGTAGCCAAGTGATTGAAAATGCAATCCTTCAGTTGGAGGAGTATTTTAGCGGGACAAGAACCCAGTTTGACCTTCCTCTTTTACTTCTGGGCTCCGACTTTCAAAAAACTGTTTGGGAAGCCTTAATTGCCATTCCCTATGGAGAAACCAATACCTACTTAGGATTATCTAAAGATTTAAACAACGAAAAAGCCATCAGAGCAGTAGCCACAGCCAATGGTGCCAATGCTATTTCTATCATTGTTCCTTGCCACAGAATTATTGGTAGTGATGGAAAACTAGTGGGTTATGCCGGTGGACTCCCAGCCAAAAGGAAACTCCTAGAACTAGAAGGCAGCTGGAATCCCTCTCAGTTGTCTTTGTTTTAATGGAGTTAATGCGATAATGATTGAATGATGCATTAGGGGGAATCTATACTTTACAACTCCTTACTATCCTTTACAATTCCTTACCACTCTTTACTATCCTTCACAATACCTTACCACTCTTTACGATTCTCTATAAAATGATTGAATGATATAATAGGAACAACATACTCTACAACTCCTTACTATCCTTTACAATCCCTTACCACTCTTTACAATTCTCTATAAAATGATTGAATGATATAATAGGAGCAACATACTTTACAACTCCTTACTATCCTTCACAATTCCTTACCACTCTTTACATTTCTCTATAAAATGATTGAATGATTGAATGATAAAATGGAACAATAACGACCAACTATATTTTACAACTTCTTACCATCTTTTACTATTCCTTACCACTCTTTACAACTCCTTACCATCTTTTACAATTATCTCAAAACGAAAAGGTAGAACGCGAATGACATGAATTTAGCTGATTTTCACAGATAAACAGAGATAATTTCAGAGCTGCTCAACTTTGAACATTAATCATTGAACATCAAACACCAACCCTCCCTCACCTAGTTGTTGTAATTCAGTATTTTACTGACAATATTTTTAAAGAGAAAATGACCAATATATGATCCTAAATGTTACATTTGCCCCCAAGACACAAACGTTAAAGTATTCACAATTTAAATGTAAAGGTTATGTTCAACAAAATGATTGCAGGAATGTTGCCTTATATGCCAAAGAAACTGGTATGGCTTTTTTCTAAGGAATATATTGCAGGCGAAACTATTGAGCAAGCTGTAAAATCAGCAAAGAAGCTCAATGATCAAGGTATTCTTACCACTATTGATGTTTTAGGTGAATTCATTGAGAATTTAGATGAAGCAGAAGCTAACAAAAAAGAGTATTTAGAGGTGATTAAAGCTGCTGAAGCTGCGAAAATCCAAGGTAATTACTCCTTAAAACCAACTTCATTCGGTCTTTTGATTGATGCTGAAGTGGCCTATAAACATATCAGGGAGATTGTAGCCTATGCTGCTTCTTTCAATAACTTTGTTAGAGTTGATATGGAAGATAGTCCATGTACTGATTTGGAAATTGACATGTTCCGTAAGTTAAAAGCAGAGTTTCCTAAAAATACTGGTTTGGTATTACAAGCCTATATGAAAAGGACTTTGGATGATATTAAAGGGTTAGAAGACATTCATTCAAAAGAAAACCCTATTAACTATAGAATGTGTAAGGGAATTTACGTAGAACCAGCTGAGATTGCTCACAAAGGATATGAGTTGGTAAACGAACATTTTCTTAAAGATTTAGACTATATGATGCAAAAAGGAATGTATCCTGCCATTGCAACACATGACAAACCTTTGGTTGATGGAGCTTATAAATTGATTGAAAAATACAACTATAAACCAGATGAATACGAATTCCAAATGCTATATGGTGTTACTCCAGCATTGCGTAAAAGCATTATGGATAAAGGGCATCGCATGAGAGTTTATGTTCCATTTGGAAAAGAATGGTTCGGGTATTCTACACGTAGATTAAAAGAAAATCCTAAAATGGCCATGTTGATTATTAAGGCTATTTTCTTTAAAGGATAGAAGATTATAAAACACACACAATTGATTTCAGCCCACTGGTTTTCTGGTGGGTTTTTTCGTATATATTATTTTTTCACCATGGTTGCATCTGTATAACGTTTTTTATACTTTTGGTATTGCACATTGTAAAACCAAATCTCATGAAAAAAACATTACTTCTTTTTACCCTAGTTTTTGGAATCATTTCCATGTCTTCAGCTCAAATTTCTAAAGAATCTTATCGGAAATATATGAAGAAACCGGTGGAGCCTAGTCAGAGTAAAGTGGATTATGCTAAGAGGGATATTAAATTGCCAAACAATAATGATAATCCCAAAACCTATGTTGAGCGTATTGTTATTGGGGATTCTCCAAATGCATTTTCTATCATTCATTCAGAGCAAAGACCATTATCATTTGATTGGTTAAATAATACTAATGATTTTAGCCTCCAAATGGTATTTGAAGGGGATCCTGAATCTTATTCTGAAATCAGCCAAAAAGGGACTATAGTTTCAGCATATTCCGAAGAAGGCCAAACCTGGGATGAATCTTTCCTAACACAGTCTTCCGACTTTATCACCAATCCTTCAGCAGTTTTTATTAATCCAAATGAAAGTGATGAGCATGAAGACTTTTATTCTATACTTGTAGGCCAAGATTCTATAAATGAAGAATGGTCAAATACCGCCTTTGTTTCATCACAAATTAATAATAATAATAATTATCAGGAATCCATTTATAATTGGGAAAGTGAGAATGATTGGGCTCGTTCCTCCATGACTTTTAAAGATGGTGAAGCTTATATTTTTGGTCAGGATTTTGAAAATATGGGGGATTATGGAAAAAACCAAGGTCTGAAACATTATAGGGGAACTACCAACAATCCTGAAAGTGGATACGATTGGGAAATCAACACTATTAATCCAGATTGGCTTATTGATCCTGATGAAGGCTTTGCCTATGCTCTTTATACCACTTGGTCTGCTTGGTCAAACGATGGAAGTATTGGGTATATGTGGATGATTGGTGTTACCAATGAGTCGTATGAATATGGTGTTTACCAACCACAGGTTTTTTATACTACTAACAAAGGTGATTCTTGGAATGAAATTGAACTAAATTTAGAAGATCATTGGGCACTTACAGAATATTTACAACCTTGGATTGATGAAAATGGGAATCCAGGGACGGTAAGACCATCTTTTCTTAATGGTGATAGAGATTTCCCAGGAATAGTTGACTATCAGGGAAAACTACATATTGTGGCAAATGTTTATGGTTCAACAAAAGGAGATGTTTTAAATCCTGCTGATAGCAATTGGGTGGAACCAGATGCCCTTGGAGGTCATTTATTTGAATTTACAATCTCTCCTAATGGTCTACAAGATATATACTTCATCTCAAAGTTAAATACACGAGTTTCTACAAATATGTTTGGAAACCTAGGCTATGATCATCGTCTACAAATGGGAAAAGAAAACGGTGAATGCTATTATGCCGTTACTTGGATTGATGACGTTATCTCAGGTGCAGACAGTTTAATTAATCCAGATATTTTTGGAGCAAGCCTTTGCTTAGGTGGTGGTGAAATCTACATTAAAAACTTCACTGAAAACACACTATATGAAGGCTTCTATTTTTATCCATATTTGGCTGAGAATATTTATATTGATTCATGGGACCACGAGTTAAGACTTCCAATAACAACTAGTGTTTCTCCAGAGCAATGGGCTAATAATAATCCATCGGAACCTGTAAGCCATTTCTATGTTGAGGGAGCTGGTTTATATTTTGACTACCATTGTTGTGTAGATTATATTAAAGAAAATATCACAATAGCATTCAATTTCACCATCTCACAAAACACACCAAATCCTTTCTCAGGAGAAACAAAAATAGAAATCACCTCCATGTTCCAAGAACCCAAAGAAGTTTCTATTGAAATTACCGATTTGCTAGGTCATACAGTTTATCAAAGCTTTGAAGGAAAAATGGAGGAGGCCAAGGAAGTTAGCATCAATGCTAGTGATTTAAAACCTGGAGTCTATTTCTACACCATTTGTGTGGGTGACGAATGCCTGTCTAAGAAAATGATAGTGGAATAGAAATTCATGCTAAAGAATTGTACGAAATAGTAAAAGTAGTACACAAAGCTGAGCAAAAGTGGGTGCGATCTGGCGATTTTGTAAAAAGGTTTTCGACTTTAGCTACAACTATGTTTGTTTTAATCCATTTCTATGCTATTTAGTGGCTTAGTGAGATTTACTATCAGTCAAAAGACCAAACACTTCAAATCCTTAAAAAAGACTACTTTTGCAGCCGAATAACAAAAACGTTAAATACATGCTTAAAACATCTCATGCCGTGGAGATTATGTCTCCTGTGGGTTCCTATGAATCTTTGATGGCTGCCATACAGGGTGGTGCCAATTCTGTTTATTTTGGAATTGGAAAACTAAATATGCGCAGCAAATCCTCGAAAAATTTCGGATTAGAAGATTTAGTGGAAATTGTAGGGATATGTAAAGAAAACAACATTAGATCTTATATTACCCTAAATACCGTGGTTTATGATGCGGAGTTAGAGGAGATGAAAAAGGTGATTGATGCTGCTAAAGAACATGGAGTTACAGCTATCATCGCTTCTGATCAATCTGTTATTCACTATGCTTTTTCTAAAGGTATGGAAATTCACATGTCAACTCAAGCCAATATCACCAATATTGAAGCGGTTAAGTTTTATAGCTTATTCTCAGATGTAATGGTGACTGCAAGAGAACTCAATCTGAAACAAGTTAAAGCCATTACTAATGCTATAGAAGAAGAGCAAATTAAAGGTCCTTCTGGGGAATTGGTTCAAATAGAGATTTTTGCCCATGGAGCGCTTTGTATGGCGGTTTCTGGTAAATGTTATATCAGCCTCGATACCATGAACAGCTCGGCAAATAGAGGTGCCTGTCTACAACCTTGCAGAAGACCCTATGATGTAAAAGATAAAGATGGTGGATTAGAACTGGAGGTGGATAATGAATATATCATGTCGCCAAAAGATTTAAAAACTGTAGATTTTATTGATAGAATCCTCAAAGCGGGTGTAAGAGTTTTAAAGATTGAAGGAAGAGGTCGCTCACCAGAATATGTAAAAACAGTAACAAAAGTTTATCGAGAAGCTGCCGATGCATGGTTAGCTGGGGAATATACCGAAGAAAAGATAGCCAAATGGAACAAAGAGCTAGGAGAGGTTTATAATAGAGGATTTTGGGATGGTTATTACTTGGGTAGAAAAACCGGTGAATGGACAGAGCGTTATGGAAACCAAGCCACCAAGAAAAAGCTCTTTTTAGGAAACATCACTAATTACTTTACCAAGATAGGAGTGACTGAACTAAAAATACAGACCAATGAGTTAATTTCTGGTGACGAAATTAATATTATTGGACCAACCACAGGTGTCTATGAGGATGTTGTAGATGAAATACGAGTAGACATGAAGGTTGTGGAGCTAGCAGAAAAGGGTGCAGCTGTTTCCTTTAAAACAAAAGAGTTAGTTAGACGAGGAGATAAAGTTTACAAGATTGTAGAAAATACCGACGAGGATGATTAAACGTCTTTTTGATATTATCGTTTCCTTAATTACCTTGGTCTTTATTTGGCCTGTTCTTTTGGTGATTGCAGTTTCTGTTGCCTTAGAAAGCAGAGGAGGCATATTTTTTAAGCAGGAAAGAGTTGGTAAGAATGAGCAGGTTTTCTGGATCTACAAGTTCCGAACCATGCGACCCGATAGTGAATCCAAGGGGCTCTTAACCGTTGGTGGCCGCGATACTCGTATCACTCAAGTGGGCTATTATTTACGAAAATTTAAGTTGGATGAGTTAGCTCAATTAGTGAACATCATCAAAGGAGATATGAGTTGGGTGGGTCCCAGACCGGAGGTTCCCAAATATGTGAATATGTATAACGAGGAACAAAAGAAAGTGCTGTTGGTAAGACCTGGTTTAACGGATTATGCCAGTTTAGCGTATATTAATGAAAACGAAATCCTCCAAAAGTCTTCAAATCCTGAGCAAACCTATATTAATGATATCATGCCGGCAAAATTGGAGATGAACCTTCGTTATATAAAAGAAAAAAGCCTTCTCACTGATTTTAAAATCATGTGGAAGACTTTTCTTAAAATTCTATCCTGATTGCCTTTAAGGCATCGTAAAATTAGCTGTCGGAACAGTTTGCCCTTCAAGAAATCCTAAATTAGGTAATACCTTTCTTTGTGCATAATCATCAAAGTAAGCATTGCTATAAAAAGAATCACCATATGCTTGTACATAATAACTCACTCCGCTTTCTAGGCCTATGTCCTCTAATACTTCTTTCGGTAAAACTATTGATTGACTACTTGCTGTTAGTGTATACTTGGAACTATTATGACTAAATGTTTCATTACTAATCAATGGGATGGTGTGAAATAATAATCGAAAAACTCTTTTCCCATTATCAGAACCACCAGCAACTGCTAACTGAAACTCAACTTCTTCCTCTACAACATTAGTAAAGAGCGCTGTACAATAAGCACTTGATTTTTCTGAAAGACGTGGAGTATCTTCAATTTCTCCTGCAGCACCAGTATATTTATGTTCAAAATTATAAACATGATAGGAACCAAAATTTTCTTTCTCGTAACTAATAGTATAATTGTGAAAATATGGAACATTTGGGATTAAAAAACTACCATCCTTTTGTGTCTCTCCGATATAATATTGACCATTCCCTTCAGCCTTTACAAACATCCTTTCACTACTTGTAATACCGCCAAATTGATTATATAAACTAACATGTCCATTGATATTTGCAATAGTTAAAATAGAATCATTATTAGTTTTATTTTCATCTTTTTCACAAGAAACCAAAACTATGGCAGATAGAAGAATCAAATAAACAAGTTTTTTCATGATGTTGTTTTTGAAAAGAAATAATACAATAATATGGCTGTTGGGCTAAATCCATATATAATGCTTTAGCCAAGTCATGTGTAGTTAAAAAAGTATACGAAAAGCGTTTTTTACGATTGAGCTAATAGCTCTTGAGCTTTTTTAAGTATAGTATCATCCGCAATATCAACGATACCACCATCAGGTCCTTGCTCAATACTCAATCCCATTGCTTCGCCTTTTTCATAATTGGCGCCACCGAAATAATTACGTACAGTTTCTGTACTAACTTTTAAATCTTCAGCAATTTTATGCATACTACCATCTGGTAAACTATCTTTTATCTTACGTAATTCGTTGAATGTAATCTTCATAAATCTTAATTTAATATTTGAAGCTAAAATAACAAAAAAATAAAGGCTCTTGATAAGCTTTAACAAAAATTATGTTCATGACAAGGACCTTTATTTCTCAGTTGTCTAGACTAGTTTGTACTGATTTATTTGTTTAATTTAATGGCATCATTTACAGCCACAATGATCATATCCACGATTTCTTCTACCGAACTTCCCAGTTGCAAAATATGAACAGGTTTCTTTAAACCATTTAAAATTGGTCCTACCACTTTTATATCTCCCATGGATTGCAGCATTTTATAAGCAATATTTCCTGAACTCAAATTAGGGAATATCATAGTATTTACTGGTTTTCCAACTAATTTACTAAATGGGAATCTTTCACTCAATAGATCATTATTGATAGCAAAATTAGCTTGTATCTCACCATCAACTATTAATTCTGGATGGTTTTTATGGAGGTATTCTGCCACCTGCTTCATCTTATCTGGGCCAAAACCATCATTTGATCCAAAGTTGGAATAGGATAATAATGCAATGTGAGGCTCAATATTAAAGTCCTTCACCATTTTGGCAGTTTGCAAAGTAATTTCTATTAACTGCTCAGTACTTGGATTTTTATTTACTGTGGTATCTGCCAAGAAAACTGGCCCATCTTTAGTAAGTAAAATATATAATCCCATGACTAATGATTTATCTTCTTTACGACCGATGATTTTCATGGCCGGACGAATAGTTTCAGGATAAGTTCTTTCTAAACCAGAAAGCATACCATCTGCCAAGCCTGCTCTCACCATAGAAGGAGCAAAGAAATTTCTACTCCTCATCATCTGTCGAGCTTTTTTCAAATCGACACCTTGACGTTGCTTTCTAAGATAGAAATCTTTGGCAAACTCTTCACTTAATGCTTTAATATGAGGATCACGAGGATCTACAATCTCCACTCCATCAAGTTCTAAACTGTTTTCTTCAATTATTTCTTCAATAATCGCTTTTTCACCAAGAAGTACTGGAATGGCTATGTTTTCGTTTTTAACAATTTCAGCAGCTTTCAGCATTTTATAATTATCAGCATCTGATAATAGAATTCGCTTAGGATTCTTTTTGGCATTGGCTTTGAGCTTTCTTAATAATGGATCTCCAATGCCTAGTCGTTTTCTTAAATTCTCTACATAAGCGCTCCAGTTTCTTATGGTTCTTTGGGCAACTCCACTTTCAATTGCAGCCTTAGCCACAGCAGGAGCAATGGTTTCTAAGAGTCTTGGATCAGTTGGTTTTGGTACTAAATAATCCTTTCCGAAGGTTAAATTCCCATCCGAGAATGCAACGTTTACCTCTTCTGGAACAGGTTCTTTGGCAAGCTCTGCAATGGCTTTTACTGCTGCTACTTTCATCTCTTCATTAATATCAGTAGCTCTTACATCTAAAGCTCCTCTAAATATATATGGGAATCCTAAAACATTATTGATCTGATTAGGATAATCGCTTCTTCCTGTGGCCATAATGAGGTCGGATCGAGTTTCAATGGCCAGATTATAATCGATTTCGGGATTTGGGTTAGCCAAAGCAAACACTATTGGGTTGGCATTCATGCTTAATAACATTTCTGGAGAAATCACATCGGCAACAGAAAGACCCAAAATCATATCTGCACCAATACAAGCGTCTTCTAAAGTATGTAAATCAAGTTCTGTGGCAAATTCTTTCTTCTCAGTAGTTAGGTTCTTTCTATCAGCTCGTATAACTCCTTTACTGTCGCACATGACTACGTTTTCTGCTCTTACTCCAAGTCTTTTGTATAGTCTACAACAACTCACCGCAGCAGCACCAGCGCCATTTACCACTACCCTAACATCCTCAATTTTTTTATCTATAATTTCAAGGGCATTCAACAAACCAGCGGACGAAATCATTGCTGTTCCATGTTGATCGTCGTGCATTACTGGGATACTTAACTCGTCCTTTAATCTTCTTTCAATTTCGAAACATTCTGGTGCTTTTATATCTTCCAAGTTAATTCCTCCAAATGTTGGAGCAATCATTTTTACGGTTTCAATAAATTTGTCAACATCTTTGGTGTCCACTTCTATGTCAAAAACATCGAGATCGGCATAAATCTTAAAAAGTAATCCTTTACCTTCCATTACTGGTTTACCAGCAAGAGGTCCAATATCTCCAAGTCCTAATACTGCTGTGCCATTACTTATAACTGCTACTAAATTGCTTTTAGAAGTGTATGTATACACCGTTTCTGGATTTTTTTCAATCTCCAAACAAGGCTCTGCAACACCTGGTGAATATGCTAGTGATAGATCGCGTTGAGTAGCATGTGGTTTTGTTGGTTTAACTTCAATTTTCCCGGCTCTGCCTTGTGAATGGTAGCGGAGGGCATCTTTTTTAAATAAATTATCCATGAGGAAAGTTTTTGATATTCTGAAAATTTGCAATGGCGATTTTCAAATTCGTCTAACAAATTGAACTCTGTTATTTACTGCAAAAATACGCATTTTTATGTTAGGCCTTTCAAATGGCTTTTAGGTGAATTTACGGATATAATTTAATTCGTTATATTTTGATATACATCTTTGAATCTTTACTAAATTAGCCCATCTAACAAAGAATCTATTTTTTTGAAAAACGTAGACAACCAATTCTTACAACACTTCGTTAATTAATTTGAGAGATGGAGTGGAACCAAGAGAACATTATATTAGCCTGTAAGGAGCAAGATAAGCATGCCCAGATGGCTGTGTTCCGTAGATACCATGAGAAATTTTTGGGTGTCTGCTATAGGTATTTGTATAATAAGGAGATTGCTGAAGAGGTAGTGATGGATGCATTTATGCTCATTTTTCAGAAAATAGATAAATATAAAAACGATTCCTTTGAAGGATGGATGAAGACTATTGTCATTCATAAGGCTATCGATTATTATAGAGGTCATAAAAATGACCCTAAGTTTTCTGAATATGAGACCAGTGAATGGAAAACAAAAATTAAAAATCCGCAGAACCAATTAGAGGCACAAGATTTAATAAAAATGTTAGACTTTTTACCGCAAGGGTATCGAATGGTTTTCAATATGTATGCTATAGAAGGATATAAGCATCATGAAATAGCCGAAAGATTGGAAATTAGTGTGAGTACTTCCAAAACCCAATACCATAAAGCTAGGTTACGCTTACAAGAAATATTGAAGAAGGGAGGATACCATGGATAAGGAATTCAATGTGGATGGTTTGTTTAAGGAGGGTTTAGAAGATTATTCGGCTAAGCCAAGTAAAGGCATGGAAGCTAAAATGGCTGCTATGATTGGTCTTTCAGCTGCGGCTGCAGGAACCGGAACTGCTGCTGGTTTAAGCTCTGTTTCTGGAACAGGAGGCGCAGCAAGTGCCAGTGCTAGCTCAGGTGCATCGGTAGCCACTGGCGCTGCCGGGAGTGCAGGAGCAAGCAGTATTGCTGGTTCAGTAGCCAGTACAGCAACTGGAGTGGCTACTAGTTCTAGCATTATTGGAACAACTGCAACTGCTGTAAAAAGCACAAGTATCATTGCAAAAAGCTTAACGGCCATTAAAGCCACAGCGCTAAAATCGGGACTAATAAAAGCTGGTTTGGCAAAAGCAATCATTGCTTTAAAATCTGTTGGAATTATTAAAACCATTGGTGCAGTTGCTATAGTAACTACAACTACAGCTGTTGTGGTGGAAGAAGTAAAGGAAAGTAAAACCGAGACCGCCAAGCAAGAAACTACTCAATTTACCAGTTTAAACACCCACGATGATCCATTGAAAGGAAGAAAACATGATTCCAGCCAATTGACATATTTAATGACTCCTCAAGAAATAGAAAAAATTCAACTCGAAGAATATAGAAGAGAATTAGGTGTAAGTACAACAGGATTATCTTGCCATGTTTTACTTCCAGAAGAGCTTGAAGAAAACATTAGCACAGAACTATCGAAAGAAGAAACAGAATCTAATATAGAAAATCAACCACCACGGGAACCTTCAAATAGTACAGAGCTCATACAGAGGACTTTAATCTCATATTATTCGAATTCTTCTATTATTAATAGTGGTAAAGAAGAAATTATTGAGGAGGAAACCATACTTCAAAAGGTGAATAGCCTATTCATGCAAGAATTGTTGGTAGAGCAAAACAATAATCTCATTAAGAAGAAAGATGTTATGCTTACAACTACAGTTCCTCAACCTAAGACCATGAGTTCTTTAGAAAAGGGATTTTATTTACCAAACTATTTAATTCAAGCTGAGTTTTCAGCCATGCCTTTTATATATAATAATTTATTGTGGTCTTCTCCAGTATTGAACAACGATACCATTACAGCGCAAAGCATAGTAGAAAATGAGAAGTTTTCTTATCAACTAGGGGCGGCTTTAAGAATTCAGAAGAAGAGAAATCCTTTTTTCTTGAAATTAGGTTTAAACTATCAGAGAGTAAATGAAGAAGTAGATTACTATTTTAAGCATGAATATCATGATTTAGATCAAAGTTATTGGATGTACGATACCATATTTAGTTATATCATTAACCCACCAACTATTGATACCAATATAGAAAGGATAAATTCTGCATACCATGCCCATTGGTGCAAAAAAGAGGAGCGTGTTAAAACAACAAATACCTATCAATTTTTAGACGTTCCTATTCGGTTTGGATATCAATACCATAAATACTCCAGTAAATGGAGCTTTGAAGCTTCTGCTGGTGTGAGCTTTGCATTCCATTTAAAGAGCCAAGGATATGTATATGATTATTCTGGCCATATCATGAATATTGATGAAGCTAAGGTAAATACACAAGTATATTATTACGGCTTGTTTAATCTAGGAATCAATTATCAGTTGAATAATACAGTTCTATTTGCAGAACCTACATTTAGATATCAATTTAATAAAAAAGAGATAGAAAACAGCTCTTATAAAAGCCAATATTTAATATATGGATTGAAATTTGGAGTAAGAATTAAACTTTTTAAAAATGCGGGGCAACCATAATAAATATGATAACGTTATTTAATATATAATCCCTAAAACATTTTATTATGAAAAGATTTATACTATTTAGTTTTTTAATTGTGTTATCAATAAATCTGATGTCACAAACAGAAGTTGCTGTAAATGATACCGTCTTTGTCAATTTAGGAGACATAGTTACAATTAATCCTTTGCTCAATGATTATGACACTGAAGGTGGTGAATTGTCAATCAGTAGTGTTCAAGTTCCAGAATATTTTGAATTAATTAGTTTTAATGATTCAATAATTAATTTCAAGGCGCCTGATTATATGACTACAGAAGGGATAAAAGTTCGTTACGAGCTAGATTCTGAACACTTCCTGCCAGTATACGGATATATAAATATTGTGTTTAGTGAGATAGGAGAATTTCTGTCCGTGAACCAAATAAGGGCTGGTGTATTTCCTATGAATATCCAGTTTTTCGATGCTTATACTGGCAATTCCCCGGGCTCAGTATATTATTATCCGGAAAATGCAACATCAACAACTATATTTAATATGGGCCTTTGGATAGGTGGGAAAAATTCAGAGGAGAATTTACACTTTGCAGGTGAAAGATATCGTCAAGATGGAGCTAGTTTTTGGCCTGGTCCTTTATCACAAGGAAATGAATTAACATGTGATTCTGTAGTTGCAGGTGAGTGGTTAAGAACTTGGAAAGTAACCAGAGAAGAGGTTAATAATCATATCACTGATTATGCTGATCCTGATTATGTAATGCCAGATGTCATATTAAATTGGCCTGCCCATGGAGACCCAACTAAAAATCAAGCAGAATTTATAGCTCCTTTTGTGGATGTGGATCAAGATTTAGAATACCATCCTGAATTAGGGGATTATCCATTTATTAAAGGAGACGAAAGTATATTCTTTGTTTACAATGATCAATTAGAACATACCGAACCTGAAAGTTTACCATTGGGTTTGGAAATTCATTGTATGGCCTGGGGTTTAGATCACGATGAGGAAAGCCCTTATAGTAGCACAATTTTTTATAGCTATAAAATATTTAACAGAAGTGATGAAGACTATTACGATACCTATTTAGGTTTATTTGCTGATATAGATTTAGGCTATGCTGCTGATGATTATGTGGGTTGTAATGTAGAACAAGGGTATTTCTATGGTTATAATGGCACTGAAATTGACGGGAATGGAGAACCAGAAAGTTTTGGCGAAAATCCACCTTCACAGGCTATTTGTATACTTGGTGGCCCTTTTATGAATGAAGATGACTTGGACAATCCTATAGGGCATTGTGACGAAGGAATCAATGGTGCAGGCTTTGAAGATGGTGAAATAGATAATGAACGCTTTGGAATGTGTAATTTCTTTTATTTTTCTAACGGAGGATCTCAATATCTAATTGATCCTGAAAACGCGGATGAATATTATAATTTATTACAAGGAGATTGGAAAGACGGCTCGCAAATGTGTTATGGTGGAAATGGGCATTCCTCAGCAGGTGGAGATAGTTTATTTCCAACTAAGTTTATGTTCCCAGGAGATAGTGACCCTTGTCATTGGGGAACTGGTGGCTTAAATCCTCAGCCTAGCGAATCATGGACAGAAGCCTCTGCAGGAAATAATCCTGGTGATAGAAGAGGAATGTCCTCCATGGGACCATTTACCTTTGAAGCAGGAAGTGTAGAGTATCTAGACATTGCTTTAGTAACAGCGCCAGGTGATCAAGTTAAGAGTAGTACCGAATTATTACAAGATTTTGTTGGACAAATAAAAACCGATTATTTGGTAAACCCAGAAAGCTTTGGTAACCAACATGTGGGAATAGAGGATGGCATTGAAAAAGAATCACTCTTAGAAGTGTATCCTAACCCAATCAATGGAAATTTAGTTCACTTTGTTCTTCCTCAGGCAAATAAAGTAAGCTATAAAATATACAATACAGCTGGTCAGATGGTTCAAGAAGCAGCTTTAGAGGCACAAGAAAACCAGACCATTCAAGTTGGGAATCTAAACTCTGGCTGGTATATTTTAGAAGTACAAGCTGATAATAAAATATATAGATCAAAATTAATCAAATAAAAAAAAACCGATAACTATTCAGAGTGAGCATTATATTTCTCCAAGGTCTAAAGCCATTCTGAATTTAGTCGGCTTCTTAAACTGAGTAACTCAGAATATTTTCTCCTCAGTCAATATCCACTCTCATCCATTATAATTACAATTAATTTTAGCTCCCTCATCAATTTATTGGTGAGGGTTTTTTCTAGCATAGTTTTTAACTTCTCCAATAACGCATTCTATATCAAAATCTAATTTTAACATACATTAAATATAATCTGCACCATTTTAACAATGTCTTATGAACAGATGACTTTTTTAGTCAAGTTTAGGTGTAGTTTTTTGAATAGTTTTGTCAAATGGAGAATTCAGACATTAAATATATACATTGTGGAGACTTGGAA
Organism: Bacteroidales bacterium; assembly: GCA_016744655.1. Classification (GTDB taxonomy): domain Bacteria; phylum Bacteroidota; class Bacteroidia; order Bacteroidales; family UBA12170; genus UBA12170. The sequence continues at coordinate 95,156 of JADGDY010000001.1, forward strand.
ATTGCTGCTGGATGCGAATCAGATATTTCTAAAGAAACCACCGTATACCTACCCTCCTCATATTTGATTTATGTTGAACAAGGACAATTACACATCCGTATAGAACAGCAGTTTTTCACAGTATCAAAAGGAGAGTTTGCCTTAGTTAGAAAATATACAGAAGCCACTGTATATAAATCTTATAAGAAAGAAGAAGGAGCTGCTAAAACCTATTTTTTCTCACTTACAAACGATTTTATAAGAAAGGTGATTAATAATATTCAAATTCCTAATCATCTAAAACCTATAGCCGAAAGAATTGTTCCACTGAAATCCAATACTTTACTTCATAAACTAATGAGTTCTATTAAGAACTATGTAGACAAAAATGAAGATCTAGATCCTGATCAGGTGAAAGTTAAAACTCGAGAAGCTTTATTAGCCATCATTGAATCGGATCACAAATATGCAGCTATCTTTAGAGAATACTCCATGAAGGAAAGAGCAGACATTGTTCAATTCATGAACTATAACTACCTATATAACTTACCTTTGGAAACTTTAGCTAATCAAACCGGACGAAGCTTATCAACTTTTAATAGGGAATTTAAAATGGTATTTAATGAAACACCACATAGGTGGATCATGAAGAAAAGATTAAACTATGCAAGAAACCGCTTGCTTCAAGGAGAACAAAAGCCATCAGAAGTATATTTAGAAGCAGGGTTTGAAGATTTAGCTCATTTTAGCAGGGCTTTTAAAAAGCAATTTGGCTTGCCCCCTTCGAAAGTTCAAATCACAAATTAGTGACATTTTTAAACAAGTATATTTGACCTTTATAGTCAAATTAAAACAAAAACACGCAATAAATATTGCAATGAAAACAAAAAAAGAAGATGAAAACAATAGATAAATCAAAACCAGTTATGGTTACCGGAGCTACAGGATATGTAGCAGGATGGATCATCAAGAAATTATTAGATGATGGAATAACAGTGCATGCTGCAGTAAGAAACCCTGATAATAAAGAAAAACTTAAATACCTTAATCAGCTTACTGAAAAATCATTAGGAAAGATAAAGTATTTTAAGGCAGACCTATTACAAAATGGCTCCTATGAGGAGGCCATGAAAGATTGTGAGTTGGTATACCATACAGCTTCGCCTTTTATCAACTCTGTAAAAGATCCTCAAAAAGATTTAATAGACCCAGCCTTATTAGGAACTAGGAATGTAATAGATTCCGTAAACAAGACAGAAAGCGTAAAACGAGTAGTACTAACAAGTAGCTGTGCCGCCGTGATTGGAGATACTATAGACCTTTTAGATTTACCTGGCGGAATAGCAGATGAGGAAAACTGGAATACAACATCCAACCTAAAACATCAAGCCTACAGTTACTCCAAAACCTTAGCCGAGAAGGAAGCTTGGAAAATGTTTGAAACCCAAAAGCGTTGGGATTTGGTGGTAATTAATCCAACTTTAGTTTTAGGTCCAGGTATTAATCCTAAATCTACCTCTGAGAGCTTTAATTTAATCAAACAAATGGGTGATGGTAGCATGAAAATGGGTGCTCCTGGTTTAGATATTGGAGTGGTAGATGTGAGAAATATTGCAGAAGCCCATATCAATGCTGGATTTATGCCTAAAGCTAAAGGCCGTCACATTATATCAGCAACCCATAAAACCTTTCTACAATTGGCACAAATGCTGCAAGCTAAATATGGCGATTCTTATCCGTTACCCAAAAAAGAGTTACCTAAGTTTTTTGTCTGGTTGGTTGGTCCACTTCAAGGAATTAAAAGGAAAATGGTGAGTAGAAACTTTGGCTATCAATGGTTAGTAGACAATAGTAAGAGTAAAAAAGAATTAAATATCAAATATATTCCTATCGAGAAAACTATGGAAGATTTCTTTCAGCAGATGATTGATCATGGAGTATTTAAAAAGTAAGATTAATGCTAGAAGATAGAAAGTAAAAGACAGAAGGAAAAAGGTAGAAGTATGAAGTTTTCTTCAAGCTTCGAACTTCACACTTCGCACTCCATATCAAATATTTAAAGAGAAATATCATGAATTTTAATATCAATAAAATACCATCACAAAAAGGAAAAACAGCTATTGTTACAGGAGCGAATGTGGGTTTGGGCTTTGAAACAACCATAGGGCTGGCCAAAAAACATATGCATGTGGTGATGGCTTGTCGGAATATAAAGAAAGCACAAAAGGCTAAAGATACCATCAAGAAGATTCTTCCAACTGCAAGTTTGGAAATCATGATTTTGGATTTAAACAGCCTAAAATCTGTTAGAGATTTTGCAGCCGAATTTTCAAAAAACCATCAACAACTCCATCTTCTTATCAACAATGCTGGAATTATGATTCCTCCATTTAACAAAACTGAGGAGGGTTTCGAAAGTCAAATGGGAGTGAATCATTTTGCTCACTTTCTATTAAGCGGATTATTATTGCCTATTTTAGAAAGCACTGAGGGTTCACGAGTAATTTCATTGAGTAGTATTGCTCATAAAAATGCAAAGATCAATTTTGAAAACTTAAACAGTGAGAAAAGCTATTCTAAAATGGAAGCCTATGGGCAAAGTAAATTGGCTTGTTTAATGTTTGCTTATGAATTAGATAAGAGGCTTAAAGCAAAAGGCAGTTCTGTAAAATCTATAGCTGCTCATCCAGGAGTTTCTGATACCGATTTAGGCCGTCATGTTTCCAAATGGCTTTATGCTTTAATGCGACCTATTGTAAAACTAATATCGCACAAACCAGAAGATGCTGCTATGCCAAGCCTTTTTGCGGCTTTAGATAAAGATCTATTGGGTGGTGAATACATAGGTCCAACTGGTTTTAACGAAATGAAAGGAAAGCCCGGAATTGTAAAATCAACACCATTATCTCATGATACTCAAATTGCGAAACAACTTTGGGAAGTATCAGAAAAACTTACTAATTTTAAGTATTTATAAAATGAAGAAATTTTTTATGTGGTTTATCATCATTGTTTTGACAATCGTTCTTGGAATTGGTTTATACCTTAATCTAAACCCTCAGTTTGGAGCCAATGTAATGGCGTCTGATAAAAGTATTTATGAAAAATCAAAGTGGTGGGATGGAGAGAAATTCATCAATCAAACAGAAACCACTATGGATATTTCTCTAAAGAATATCCCAGGATTATTAAAGGCACAGTTTACCGATAAGCACTTAAGAAGTCCAGAAGAAAACCTAGATATGATTCCTCTGGATAAAACAAAATGGGCTCAAAATCCAGAAAGGGCAAAGTTTGTATGGTTAGGGCATTCTGCATTACTCATACAGATAAATGGAAAAAACTACCTTATGGATCCCATGTTGGGAGATGACACCTCCCCTATTGCTCCCATGAAAACTAAAAGGTTTACAGAAAATGTTTTGGCTGTCATTGATGAATTGCCTCCAATAACTGCCATTTTTATGACTCACGATCACTATGATCATCTGGATTATGCAAGTATAATGAAGCTAAAATCTAAGGTGAACAAATACTATGTTGCTTTGGGAGTGGGAAGGCATCTGGAGAAATGGGGTTTTCCCATAAATCAGATTCAAGAGTTCGATTGGTGGGATGAAATTACGGAGGATGGTTTAAAAATTACATTTACTCCTTCGAGACATTTCTCAGGCCGTGGCTTAACAGATCGTGGCAAATCGCTTTGGGGTGGCTGGGTTATTCAGTGGAACGAACACAGTCTGTATTGTACTGGGGATGGTGGTTACGATGAGCATTTCAAGGAAATTGGTAAAAAGCTAGGGCCTTTTGACTGGGCATTTGTTGAATGTGGACAATATAACGAGCTTTGGCATCAAATTCACATGTATCCTGAGGAAAGTGTACAAGCCGGACTAGATGTACAGGCAAAAGTGAGTATTCCTATACATTGGGGAGGATTTCCTTTAGCACTGCATCCTTGGAAAGAACCTGTAGAGCGTTTTGCTGCAGAAGCTGAGAAATCTAATGCTAATATATCCTTACCTCGTTTGGGCGAAATTGTAGAAATGGGAAAAGAACCTCAGACAAATGATTGGTATTTGAATTTGAGGTAGGAATAACTTAAATATGCTTTATTTTATTGATTTTGACATCATCTAGTTTATCTCAATTTTAATATGCTCTATTTCGTCATCTTCATTTCTAAAATCAAATTCAAAAGAATCACTGTTTTTATTGAAGTTTTCAAAAAGTTTATTGAGTTCTATTTCCCCATTATTACTTATTGAATTATTTACTTTATTTTCTTTAAAAAAGTATTTATGCTTTTTATTGGATAAGCAATCTAAATAAATGAGCTCATCATACTTTGTATTAGAAAAATAAAGCGCATAATCTTCATCAGAGTTACCCCATACAAATTGCTTATTAGATATTTCAAATATTTCTTGACCACTTTGTTTATTTAAAAAAGTCAGTCCTAGTGACCAAGAAGATGAAGAAGAATATTTATTAATAAAAAGCAAATAACTCGGATATTCTTTTATAAAGCTTATGCCAGTTCTGGAACAAATAATTGGATCTGTATTCATACATGATTTTAGAATTGTTCTTTCTATAAATTCAAAAGTCAACCATGTAGAATCACAATTCCATTTATAATATAGTTTAGCTCCATTTGTTAAATATGTTGTATCGCAAAAACTTCTATTCTGTTCATAATGCATAAACTCATAACAATCAGTGCCTTTTTCTTGACCAAAAAGAATTAATGAACTATAGATAAGACTTACAAGGAATATTCTCTTCAAATTAGGCATTTCTACATATTATTATTTACATATAACCCCAAACATTTTCTAGCTGTGAGAAATGGATTAATAGCATAACATAATCAATGAATGGGCTTTGTAATTAGTATTGAATTATTTCACCACCTCCACTAACAAATCTACCGCATCGCTAATACACTTCTGACAAACCTTCTTATGCAGGTTTTTTTCTTGAAACATCGATTGTCCTTCATCGGTGTTTAAGTCACAATTCAGTAATTCTTTACAGGCAGTAGTGCCATGAATGGTTTTAAATCGAGTCTCAAACTCTTGAATCATGGCAGTAGTAACATCGTTACGGTTTTCATTAAGCTGAAATGCCAAGCTATTATAAAGTCCTATAACCATATAAGCTCCAGTTACTGCTCCGCAAGTTTCTTGCAAACGTCCCATTCCAGCACCAAATCCACTGGCCATATTCATGGCTTGAGATTCATTTAAACTAAGATCTTTAGAAAATGCTTTAAGTACAGATTGTGCACAATTTAAACCCGATTCAAACGAATCAATGGCTTGATCTTTTTTTATACTCATAAATCGAGATTTTGACTGATGTAATTACTTCTTTTTTAAATCTTTTTGTACTTTCTTCTTTCCCTTGGCACGCTTCTTCTTTCCTTTAGACTCCTCTTCAACTGGCTTTTCTACATAATAACCTTCTCTGTTGAGAAGATGGTCTAGATTGGCAATTCCATAAACCATAATGGCGGTAGCAGTAGCGGCATGTTCCTGATATTCAGGAATGCTTTTATTATAGAGATCTCTTTCGGTATGCCATATTTCACGGTAACTAAAATTATATCCTTTTGGATCTTCGCATCGGAAACCTATGGTTGGAATCCCCTCAACAGCAAAAGGTCCACTATCGGTTCCCCATGCTTTTTTAGGCTTTTCTCTCGATTTTCTTTCAGTAACCTCAAAAGGGAAGTCAGGATTAATATCGTTTATTGGTGCACAAATGGCTTTGAAATCATCCATCATTGCTGGTGAAACACTAACGCCCATAGGTACCGTTGGTCCTCCATCCCTATTTACCATATTAGATACCTTATCGTACTTGTCTGCATTTCTATCTATCCAACTCTGAGAGCCTAATAACCCAAACTCTTCGCCAGCCCAAAGAACAACAAGAATTGTACGTTTTGGTTTTCCACCTGCTTCCATAATCAACCTTGCTGCTTCCATAGTAGGCGTTACTCCTGATCCATCATCCACTCCACCTGTAGCCACATCATAAGCATCTAAATGCCCGCCCATAATCACATATTCATCAGGAAATTCAGTACCTCTGATGATACCAATCACATTGTGATACTTTATAGGTCCCATTTTGAAATGATTGCGAATATCAAACTCCAAAAGGAAATATCTGCGCTCTTCAGCCATCCTCTTAATTTTAGCATACTGCTTTGCATCTAATTTAATATCTGGAGTTGTAGGTAAGGTTTCAAATGTCATGTCCATGGTATTCTTTCTGTCATACATGGCTTGAATTGGTGTTTTAGAAGATTGAATGATACCTAAAATTCCGGCTTCACGCATTTCTTTATAAAATAGAGCAGGCTCTGCTTTTAATGGAAGTAAGTCTTTTTTAGGCTGATCGGTTCCTCGTGCATACCAGTTCTCTCGTCGGATCTCGTTATTCTTTTCTTCAATTTTCGCATTTTCTGCTTTTATAGAATCTCTCAGAATATCCGCTGCTTCAGAATAATCTATAGGATAACCTTTATTCTCTCCAGAAATAAGCACCCAAGCTCCTTTAAGAGCTCCTTTCATTCTGTCAAATTCTGCTTGTGTTTTGGGCTCCAATAAAACATGCCCTCTTTGTACACCTTTGGTACCTGAAGTAAATGAAGGAGTAGCAAAATGCAAATTCATTCCATCTTCCCCCAACATTCTTCCAAACCATGGCCCACGATTAAATCCTACAGGAATCTCACCTGCCTCGTCAAACTCCACTTCCATTCCCCACTGACGAAATTTATAAGCAGCCCACTCAGCAGCATTCTCATAGGCATCACTTCCTATTAACCTTCCTCCAAAACGATTACTTAACACATCGAGGTGCTGCATACTTTGATTGTCGGTGGTTCCTATTTCTATGATCTTTTCAACTACTGGGTCTGTTTGAGCCTGAGCAGAATATTGAACAAGAAATAATAGACTAATGAATAAGAAGAATTGCTTTTTCATGATTTTAAATTTGTGTTTTATTATCTGGCTAAGATAGAGATTTTGATTACAGCACTTCCCATAAATACTTACAATTATAATTCGATAAAAATTGTCTATGTATAAGACCATTTATATTTCTCCTTTATAAAGTGGGTTGAAGCATCTAAGTCGAAATCTTTTTGCAAATAAAACCTAGTGACCAATCCATCCACTTGAACAAGCAGATAATGTGCCTCTTGTTTTGCTTCCTTAAATCCCATTTTTTGAAAGGCTTCTGTTAAAGCAAAAACTAATGGTTCCATTTTGTGTGCTCCATATTCTTCAGCTTCCCATTTAGTTTTATATTCCAATTTCCAAACCTGAAAGATTTCTTCAACCTCTCTAATCTTAATGACTAAATCAATAGTTTTTTTAATTACTTTTTGGGGATCAGTTTCAAAGAGTATAGGTCTAAACAAGGCTTTTGTTTTCTCTTCTCCTCTCTTAGTAAGCGATTGAAGCAGGCCCTCTTTATTTTTAAAATGGCGAAAGATTAATCCTTCACTAACATGGGCTTCTTTAGCTATTCTACTGGTTGATGTTTTAGCAAAACCATCCTCCGAAAACAGCTGTAAAGCAGCTTGCAATATCTTCTCTTTTTTATCTATCATATGGCGCATAGTGAGTAATCACTTACAAAGGTAATTAATTATACTACTGGCCCTTATGATAATATTAAAATATTTCTAATTTTTTTAAAGAAGCCTCTAAAAAGAAAGGAAGTATTAAGATCTAACTTAGGTTTTAAGCATTTAAACCATCTAATTCCACCTGAAAATCGTATTGTAAATCATCATGCAACTTGGGTAATTTATTCTTAATTCCGACCAACTGTTGTTGATAAATTTTGAGGAGGTTTGGATACTGCATAATGTCAGGTTTCATGTCTTTTAGTTGACGAGCAAAATAGATCATGAGTTCCACCTCGGTTTCTTTTTGATTAGAGTAGCGGCTATATTTTCTAATTTTTCGAATAATTTTCCTAAGGCTTTTTTTGATATAAAATGGACTTGCAGTATTTATCTGATCAAAATCATCATCCATTTCATGCTTTACTCCTTCTACAAATTTGGTTTCATCATGGGCCTCAAACAGCAAATAGGTTAAAAGCTCTTTATTCTCTTTTTTAAACCTTGACAATCTCAAAACCAACTCCATATATTCTTCTGGTGATCGATGTTTGAGTTCATCTTTTAGTTGCTTAACACTGGCGGTTTTCATACGCTGGAAATATGAAGATTATTGTTGAACTAAATTAACTGCTAATTTTAAATCTTCTAGGCTATGGGTAGAAATTAAATACTCATCATCAAGAGATTGTGCACCCATTGCTACAGCAGTTTTTTTATACTTCATTTTGGAATCTGATTTAATCCTTGCCGACATATGATAAGCTGGGGCTTGGGTACTTTGAATAAGCTCATCTAAATTATGTGCTCTCACTCCACTTCCGGGCATGATTTTTATTTTCCCGTCCGACTTTTTTACCAAATCCCTAATTAGTGTTTCTCCTTCTTTGGCTGTTGCTGCTTGGCCACTTGTTAAAACATAGTCGATACCCAATTCTTTAAGCTCCTCAAAGGCTTTTATTGGATTCTTACACATATCAAATGCCCTATGAAAGGTTACTTTCATGTCTCCAGCTAATTCAATAAATTCTTTAGTTAGTTTCGTGTCGATTTCCCCATTAGCCAATAAAAATCCAATAACCACACCTTGAACTCCAACATTTTTACAATACTCCACATCCTTTTTCATGATCTCTATTTCATCAACTGAATACAGAAAATCTCCAGATCGAGGGCGTATTAGTACATGAACTTGTATATCTAATTTCTGTATGACCTGTTGAGTAAGCCCTATGGAAGGAGTTAGTCCGCCTTCACCAATGGCAGAACAAAGTTCTAGTCTGTGAACGCCAGCTTTAAAGGCAATTTCAGCCGATCGCCAGCTGTCGCAGCATACTTCTATTTCATAAGGATACTTCATTCTTATCATTAATTTTTTCCAAAATTTTTAATTCTTGTTTATTCAGGTCTTCCAAATCACCAAACCATTTTGTCATTCTAGATTTTACTTTTTCAAGTAATTCGGGTGTTATATATTTTACCAAATGAGAAAGGCTCACCAGCATAATTCCTAAATCGTCGCTATATCCAATTATTGGAGTCACATCAGGAATACTATCTGCTGGAAAAATAAAATAAGCCAAAGCAGCTGCAATAATACTTTTGCTAGCAACTGGAACCGACTTTTCTTTAAAAAGATAAAACAAAACTACTGCTGGGTAAATGACTATAACCCCGGCAGACTTGGCCACTTTCTCTATCTTTTTAAATAGTTTATTCTCACTGAAATGTTTTTTATTCAATAATTTCATGCTACAAAAATAGATGAAATTTGTGAAAATAGATTTTGCATGGAGATTTCTCATCAAAACCATAATCCAGCTTAATCATCAAATTAATAAGATAAAAGAGTAATTACTCTGGCCTTCAAACAGAACCATCGTTAAAACAGAATTGTTAACTATACTACAAAAGCTTATTAGGTCTTCATCTGATTTTTTGTTATTCACATATTTTTCGTAACTTTAGCTTAACCAAAACCTACGAACATGATATCTGACTCAGCAAATAATTACATGCAAGATTATTTACATCACTTACTTTCAGGAAACAGAACCATGTGTTCAAGTATTGCAAAGGATTATATTGCCAACCACCCTTCGATAAAAGGGCTCTATGAAAATGTTTTTAAAGAAGCGCTATATGAGGTTGGTTTACTTTGGGAAAATAACAAGATCTCGGTTGCCAAGGAGCACCTTGCAACCGCAATAACAGAAGGTATCCTAAATGAATTATATGGAAATCTAGAGGTTTTGGAAAAGCAAAATAAAAAGGTCATTCTTACCTGTGTTGAAAATGAACTACATCAAGTGGGAGTAAAAATGGTTGCCGACATTTTTGAGATGAATGGATGGGATAGTTATTTTCTTGGAACAGGAATACCCATAAATGAATTGATAAAATATATTAAAGAGGAAAACCCAAGAATTCTGGCGATTTCGATGAGTATATATTTTAATTATCAGCAATTAGTTAAGATGTTGGAGTTGTTGAAACTTGAATTCCCTGAACTAAGCATTATCATCGGAGGGCAAGCTTTCACTCACAAAAAAGATGGTGATTTTAAGAAAATAGAAGACATAAAATACATATCAAACCTATACGATCTCGACAATTATTTAAAAACAATTTAAACCTAATATCATGACAAAATCAGAATTATTAACATCAGCCCAAGCTTTAAATCAAGTAAGCCAACCAGTGGCTGATGAATACTCTACTAAAAGAGATTTGCTAGTTAATTTAATGAATGAAAAAATGCTAGAACGTAAGGATGTAGATGAAATGGTTGGAGAAGGAAATATTGAAATGATGAAAGATAACCATTCCAACCATGCAAGATTTCTTGAATCAGTATTCTCGAATTATCAAGCAGATGTGTTACTTGACACAGTGCTGTGGGTTTTCCGAGCCTACCGATCTAGGAACTTTAGATCCACTTACTGGTCTGCTCAATTAAACACTTGGTTAGAAATTTATAAAGAGAATTTGTCGGAGGATAGCTATAAAGCAGTTTATCCATATTATAATTGGATGCTTATAAATATTCCATCGTTTACTGAATTGGCAGAACAAGGATTTGACATGCCTCAACCCACTCACTAAAACCAAAGTAAAGCCTCTAAATATGATTAAAACAATTCCGGAATGGGAAGATTTAATTGTTGAAATGAGTAAAAATTCAAATTCAATAGCCTATGGTGTTGCTAATTCTAAGGGTGAATTTTTAATGGCTAACGAAACATTATGTCAATATTTAGGGACTACAGAGAATGATTTTAATCCTCAGAACAAACTTGTAAATCCCAATTTCCAAACTATTCTTTCCCTTAAAAGTGAATCGGAGCTAATTTTCGAGGGGATGTTAACCATTGGTAATCATGTTGATAAGAATTATGTGCTTCACTCAAAAATATTTAAACGGAATAAAGCTTTCCTCATATTTGCAGAAGCTGATGTTTTTCAATTATTCGAAGAGAATGGAAAAATGAGCGCATTGAATCAAGAAGTGAACAATCTTCAGCGTCAACTAATTAAAGAAAAAAGGATGCTCCAGCAAACTTTTGATCAACTAAAAGAAACTCAACAAATGCTTATTCATTCTGAAAAGATGAATGCGCTTGGTCAGATGATTGCTGGTGTGGCACATGAAATAAACAATCCCATAGCATTTGTAACTAATAATCTTTATGAACTAGAGAAATCATCTAAAGAGTTTATTGGAGCCTATGAAAACTTAGAGACAGAAGTACATAATAAAGCCTCCTCAGAATTGAAAACCATAGTGCAGAAAATACGAGAGGATAATGACATTGACTACCTAAGTGAAGATATTGGAGATATAATAACAGAATCTAAGTCAGGAGTAGAAAGAGTAAAAATAATTGTGGAGGATCTACGTAATTTTTCTCGTCTTGATGAATCTGAGCTTAAAAATATAGATTTAATTAAAAATATACACTCCACTTTAACTCTTGTGAAGTCAGAAATATCAAAGAAGAACATTGTTTTCGATTTTATTTCTGAGAAACAGGTTATGCTCGACTGCTTTCCTGGCCAGCTCAACCAAGCCATACTAAATGTTTTGGTTAATGCTATTCAGGCTGTTAAAGAAAATGGTGAAATATCACTTTCAATAAAACAAGATCATCAACATGTTTCTATACTTGTTGAAGATAATGGAGTAGGAATGAATAAAGAAGAACAATCAAAAATGTTTGATCCTTTTTATACCACAAAACCCATAGGAACAGGAACAGGTTTGGGTTTAAGTATTAGCTATAAAATAATTACAGAATTACATAAAGGAAAAATAATGGTAGAATCAGCTCTTAATAAGGGAACTATTATTACAATTGAAATACCCAAAAAAATCAATCTATGAAGAAGAATAATCAGTCTAAATATGAGCATAATCTTCTTGTAATTGACGATGAGGTTGAAATAACCAAATCACTTTTTAGACAATTTAGAAGAAAATATAATGTATTTATTGCCAACAGTGCTGAAGAGGCTTTACCTATTTTGGAGGACAATGACATACAAGTGGTTTTATCAGACCAACGTATGCCCGGAATGAGTGGTATTACCTTTTTTAGTTCTATTAAAGATAAATATCCCGATGCTCTTAAAATGATCTTGACAGGATATTCTGATATAGATGCGGTAATTGAAGCTATTAATGAAGGCCAAGTATTTAGATATTTAACGAAGCCATGGAACCCAATGGAGCTTAATTTAGCCATTGAGGAGGCTTTTGAACGCCATGAACTGATCAGTAACAATAAAGTCCTTCTTGGCAAACTAAAAGAAGCCAATTCGAGTTTAGAAAGAAAGGTAGTTGAGAGAACTCAAGAGCTAGAAAAAGCAAATGGAGATTTAACCAAGCTCAACCTTGAGAAAAATAAATACCTCGGAATAGTAGCCCACGATTTAAGGAACCCAATTGGTAATGCATTGTCTTTTGCCAAACTATTAATCTCCGACTATACCGACTTTACCCAAACACAGCATCTTAAATATCTAAAAGTCATTAATGAACGATGTTATTATGCGCTAAACTTAATTGAAAGCTTTTTAGATGTTTCAAAAATAGAATCTGGGATATTAGATTTAAACCTAGATCAATATGAATACTATGAATTTGTGAGATCATGTATCGCACAAAATGAGTTATTTGCGAATAAAAAATCACAAGAAATAGTTTTCAACTGTGAATGCCCCAAAACCTATATTTCTTTCGATAAAAACAAAATGGAACAGGTAATGAGTAATTTAATTAGTAATGCCATAAAATACTCTAATTCAGCTAAAAAGATTTGGGTGAAAATTCAAATTGAAAATGGCCACATGAAAACCCAAGTTAAAGATGAAGGCCAAGGAATTCCTGAAAATGAATTACCAAATGTGTTTAAAGCTTATAGAACCACCTCTTCTAAGCCAACTGACGATGAAAAATCAACAGGTTTAGGACTGGCTATAGTGAAAAAAATTGTAGAAGCTCATAACGGAAGTATCTCTGTGAAAAGCACATTAAATATTGGTTCTGAATTTGTTTTTACTCTACCATTATCATAAGAATGACGTACTAAGAAATATTTAATTGTTGTATAAATCCATCTCTATAGGTTTTACTAAGAGGAATACACTCCTTCCCTATCATTACCAATTCTTGTTCAAAAGCATCTACATGTTTTATATTTACTGCATATCCTCTATGCACACGAATAAAATAAGTGCCTAATTTTGTAATATATTCGTTTAAACTTCCTCTAACTAAAAACGTTTTTCCTCCTTTTGTGAAAATCTCAACATAAACGTGATCACTTTTCACGTATAATATATCATCGAACTCAACTTTAATAAATAGGTTCTTCTGCTTTATAAAAAGTGCATTTTGTTTATTGTGTTTTATTGTAGATAGATGCTCTTTATTCTGATTGAAATTAGACAATGCAATTTCTATTGAGGTATACAACTCATCTTTGCTAAAAGGCTTCACTAAATATGCCGATGGGGATACTTCTTTGGCTCGTCCAACGGTTTGAGAATCGGAATTAGAGGTTAAAAATATAAAGGGAATATTATAGTTGGCCTTAATATTCTGAGCAATGTCAATTCCATCCTTTTTACCAGAAAGCTGAATATCAAGAATAGCCAAATCTGGCTGAAATTCTTGAATGGTTTCGATGGCTTCGGAATAAGTAATGGCTGGTTCCGAAACCTCATAACCTAAATCCTCTAAGGCTTCGCAAATATTATCTGCAATGATAATCTCATCTTCAACAACTAAAATTCTAACTTTCCCCATGTGGCAAAATTACAATATTTCTGCCATGTCATGTTTAAAATACACCAATTTTATTCAGCTAATCGCCTATGTTCTGTATTTTTAAACTGCACTTTAAATACACTGCCATTATCATTCAGACACTCAAAAGAACCATGCAACTGTTTTGACAATCTTTTAACCAACCTTAAACCTAGACTTTTAACCTTTTTTAGATCTAGGTCTTCTGGTAATCCCTTACCATTATCCTTAACCAAAAGTAAATAGTTACCCTCCTCATGTTTTGTAATAGAAATAAACAGAGAATTCTCCTTTGATTCAGAAAATGCATATTTAAAAGAGTTTGTAATCAACTCATTAAGGATTAATCCCAAAGGAATTGCTGTATCAATATCAAAATGCATATTATCTATTTCTAATTTGATATTTACCGTTTCTTGTTGAGAATAAATGGAACGAATTTCATTAGCCAATAACGAACAATATTCGTGGAAATCAATGGTGGTTAAGTCTTTGTTCTGATATAATTTCTGATGTATTAAAGCCATTGCTTTTACTCTTTCTTGCCCTTCATGTATACTTTTTAAAGCTGTTTCATCTTGAATTTCTTTAGACTGTAATTGTAATAAACTCGAAACCAGCTGTAAACTATTTTTTACTCTATGGTGGATCTCTTTTAAGAGTAATTCTTTTTCCTCGAGAGAATTATTAATAATGCTATTCTTTTCTTGAAGAACTATTTTTTGATTTCTTTTTCTTCTGGCATATACGAAGATAAATAAGGCCAAAAGAGCAACTACAATTAAAATAAATACAATTACAATTTTAGATTGCTTTTGATATTGTATTTCTTGATCATGCTCAAATTCTAATTCCTGATTGATTCTGAGCTGATTTAAACTGTCCTTAATTCTTTCCTCTTTAAACTTAAAAGACATATCCAACTGAGTAAACTCTTTAATTTTTTCCTCATTTTTCAAACTATCACTGAGTACTAAATATTCTTCTAAATATTTCAGAGCAATACTGCTCTTATTTAATTCTTTGTAGAGGTTTGTGAGGGTTATTGTTAGCGTTAATAGCTCTGTCTTGTAATCATATTTATGAGCAATTCTATATCCATTTTTAAGTGTTTCTTCAGCCTTTTCAAACTGACCTAAAAGCATATAAGATTCCCCTAAAATATGTGAAACACTCGAAAATTGTCTAAGATCGTCATATTCAAGAGCAATAAGATTACCCATCTCGCCATACTCGATTACCTTTCTGTGATTGGGTGGAGTAGAGTGAGAATAATGATAGGCAAGAACTGAATAATAACCGCATAATCCTAAAGGATAATTTGTCTTTTCATAGATTATTTTCGCCTTTTCCAGAGCTTCGAAACCATTTTTTTCTTCTCCCAGTTCAAAATACACTTCGGAAAGATTATTATAAACCATCCCTAAGTTTTTACTTATATCTAATTGCTCAAGAATCTCTATCGCTTTTAGGTAAGATTCTTTTTCCTTTTCAATATCTTCGGTATTTCTATAAACTAAACCTATTTTGTTGGTCAAATTCCCAACATTCATTAATTGTCCTAATTCTTCAAAACTAGCAACAGCAATTTTAAAATGTTTTAATGCATTATAATTATCGCCTATCTTAGAATACATAAATCCAAGATGGTCGTTACCCAAAGCATACCAAAACTTTGAATCTGTATCTTTTAAAATATTAATGCCAACCAGGTAGTTTTTTATAGCAGCATTGGTTTTTCCTTGTAGTTTTAATTGATGAGCAAGTCGAATCGACTTCTCCCCAATACTAACAGTGTCGTGAATAAGTCTATAATTAACTATTGCTTTCTCGAAATAATAATTTGAAGAGTCGATATTTCCCTCAATTGCAAGGTAGCTCCCATAATAGTAATTTGCAGGTGCTAAATACTTTGGATCAGATATACTAGAGGAAGTTTGCATGAGTTCCTTTGATAATATCAGAACTGAATCATTTTTATTCTCAGAAAAACACCTCATTAATTTTGAAAGGCTTAGGGCCATCTCATTCTCCACATTCCTTTCTGTTGAAAAAGATATTTTTAATAAAAAAAGTGAAAGAAAAAACACAAATAACAATTTTAATCGCATCATATTGTGATAGTTGGATTTTACAGATGACTCCTCATTTGTTTTTACGAAATTAGTAAATACAAGGTAATAACAAGTCTTAAAACAAACATTTTTTCATATCCAATAAAATAGATACTAGAGCAAATCTAAAAGGATACATACATAAGTTTGTCAATAATTAACAGAAAACCAATTAATCAAACAAACCAAATTCGCTAGCATTTACTTACCTTTGAAAAAAGATAAATAATCCATACTAAATTCAGCTAAATCAAGTCCAGTAATAAAAATACAACAATTGCTGTTTTGCCTTTTGTAAATATGAGTAGCAACAAGGAAACCGAGTACTTCAGTGACGGAATCACTGAAGAAATCATTAATGCATTGGCCAAAGTTGAAAGCCTAAAAGTTACCTCTCGAACCTCTTCTTTCTACTTTAAGAACAAGAAACAAAACATTAAAGAAATTGCCGAAAACCTAGGAGTTTCAACAATATTAGAAGGCAGCGTTAGACTATCAAACAATATGATGAGAATAACCGCCCAGCTTATTCAGGCTGAGGAGGATTTTCATTTTTGGTCGGAGACTTGGGATAGAAAATTAGAGAATATTTTCGAAATTCAAGATGAAGTTAGCTTAATCATTGCTGATAAATTACGTGAAGAATTTGGTCATTTAGAAATTCAAGAGCATTTAGTCAACAAGCAAACAGAGATTATACAAGCCTATGAATACTCACTAAAAGCGAATTATCTGAGAAATCGATGGAATCCTGAAGATACCAACCAAGCCATTGCATTATATGAAAAAGCATTAGAGTTGGATCCAAAGCACTCTGAATCTTATATTGGTTTGGCTGATTGCTATAGCTTTTTAGGAACCACTGGGTTTCTGCCTTTTCAGGATGCTTGGGAAAAAACTTATCAATTCACCCAGCTAGCCTTAAAACTAAATCCCAATTTGTCTGGGGTTCATTATCAGCTTTCTAATCAAGCATTTTTTATGGAATGTGATTATAATAAATCGCTGAAAGAAATGAAAAGATCCATTGAGCTCAACCCCAATAATGCTGAAGCACAACAATTCATTTCCTTCCTTTATATTATTGCTGGAGAACAAAAGAAGTCAAAAAAACATTTGGATATAGCCAGAGCCATAAATCCATTATCAGAAGAAACCCAATTCTTTAATGGCTATTATCATTATATGATTGAGGATTATGAAAAAGCCTTAAAACAGTTGAATAAATGCATTGAAGTTAATGACAAAAATATACCAGCCTATTCCATAAAACCACTTTGTTTGCTCAAACTTGGACTTTTCGATGAGCTTATAGATTTTCTTGAGCATATTCCGGAGGAAGTAGGAATACAAGGAGAAAAAACTGGTTCCTTAGCTTTAACTTATGCATTTAAAAGTGACATAAAAAACACGATGAAGTATAAGAGTTTACTGGAAGAACAAGCAAAAGAAGTAAATGGTTTCACATCTGACTCCTTTCTTTTCTTGCTAAATGCTGTTCAGGGAAATAATGATGAAGCTTTTGAATGGGTAGAAAATGCAATAAAAAACAAATCGTCGCTTCTAATGCTTCGATATACTGACCCATTAGTACTCCCCATAAAAACCGACCCTCGATATTTAACTTATAAAAAAGAAATATACAAGGTTAATCACGTGGATGATAGCCCTTCTAATAAGAAAAAATTACTTGATTCTAATAAAGCTAAAATATATCATGACTTAGTATTGAAGCATATTCGGGAACAGCACCCCTACTTAGACTCCAACCTATCTCTCAGGTCTTTTGCCCAACAGATAGGAATACACCCCAATCAACTCTCTTGGCTCCTCAACGAAAGCTTTGGAAAGAATTTTAATGAATTCATCAATCATTATCGAATTGAAACCTTTAAGTCCTTAGCTAAGAATCCTCAAAATGCTAATATTACAATATTGGGAATGGCTTACGATAGTGGTTTTAACTCTAAAACAGTGTTCAATACTTATTTTAAGAAAGAAACAGGATTAACTCCAAAGCAGTTCTTAAATCAAAAATAATGTTCCATAATGTATATAAACTAGTTCGGGATTATAATTTAGAACAATCACCTTCATGTCTTTACATAATTTTGCTGTCAGAAAATAAATAAACAAAACCTATGAAAGCAGTAGAATATTATAAATATGGAACTCATGATGTTCTCCAATTAATAGAAGTAGAAAAGCCTAATCCAAAATCCAATGAAGTTTTGGTGAAAATTCATGCCACCACTGTAACAACTACGGAATGTAATTTTAGAATGGGAAAACCTTATATGACAAGATTATTCACTGGATTTTCAAAGCCTAAACTAAAAAGATTGGGAGAAGAATTATCTGGTGAGATTGTGGAAATAGGAAATGCTGTAAGTAAATTTAAAGTTGGCGATTTGGTATTTGGAACGGCAGGGCCAGAATTTGGTGCTAATACAGAATATTTGTGTATTCCCGATGATGGTGTACTTTATCAGAAACCAGAAAATATAAATTTTGAGGAGGCTGCAGCTAGTGTGGATGGCTTTTTAACTGCACTTCCCTTTTTAAGGGATACAGGTGAAATAAAAAAAGGTCAAAAAGTATTAATTAACGGAGCCTCAGGAAGTGTTGGTGCAGCGGCTGTACAAGTAGCCAAGTATTATGGTGCCATAGTAACAGGAGTTTGTAGTACCACAAATATGGACTTGGTAAAATCCATAGGAGCTGATCGCGTGATAGATTATACCAAAGAGGATTTTACTACAAACGAACAAAAATACGACCTCATATTTGATACCGTTGGAAAATTGACTTTTTCAAATGCTAAAAAAGCACTCACTAAACATGGTGTATTCTTAGAAGCAGCCATAGGATTAGGAGTGATTCCAAATGTGATTTTCTCTTCTGTTTTTGGCAAAAAGAAGGCGAAAATTGCGGCAACTGGACTAAGAAAGCCACATGAAAGACTTAAAGATCTTGAGTTACTCAAAGGTTTGATGGAAAACAAAACTATTATACCTGTGATAGATAGAACCTATCCATTAGAAGAAATCTCAAAAGCACATTCCTATGTGGACAAGGGTCATAAAAAGGGGAATGTAGTGATTCGAGTAGTGAAATAATGAGATTTTAGAATCATTTCTTGTTTGTTTCATTGATTAAAATTTAGCTCTTTAGAGATTATCCCATATCTTTGATTCCTCAAGAAACAACTAGGAAGTATGGAAGAGAAACCAAGACTTGCCAGGTTAACCGCTATTCTCACGCAATTGCAATCGAAAAGAATATTAACAGCAAAAGAGCTAGCTCAAAGGCATCAAGTAAGTACTAGAACCATTTATAGAGACATCAGGACATTGGAACAATCTGGGATTCCTATTATTACGGAAGATGGCAAAGGATATTCTTTAATGGAAGGTTTTAATCTTCCTCCCGTTATGTTTACCGAAGATGAAGCACATGCTCTCATTACAGCGGAGCAATTGGTTTTAAAAAACAAAGACCAATCTTTTAGTCAACAATATCAAAGTGCGATTGCCAAAATTAAATCTACCTTCAGGCATAATCAAAAGGATAAAACTGAACTCCTTTCACAAAGAATATATTTCCGTCAGAATATTGAAAACCATAAAACCAGTGAGTATTTAATGACCTTACAATCAGCCATTACAAATTCTAAACTGATTGATTTGAATTACCTATCCTTAGAAAACAAAAGAAGCAAAAGAACCGTTGAACCCTTTGCTTTATATAGCACCCAAGATAATTGGCTTTTGATAGCAGTATGTAGATTGCGAAATGACTTTAGAGCTTTCCGCTTAGATCAGATTCAAGAATTGCAATTGAGAAATGAAACCTTTGAACCACAAAAAATCACTCTCCAAGAGTATTTTGAAATTTGCCGTGAAAGAACAAGTAAAGGTATATAAACATACTTGTCAAACGATTAGCTAAACAATATCATTTTTTTATATATTCGCTTGTAAAATTACAATGAAGCTTAATTCATACCGCATTTATAAAAATTATCAAATAACTAATCATCTCGATATGACAAAAAAACTAACTATCCTCTTACTTCTATCTTTTCTTGTCAATAGTCTTTGGGCGCAAGAATACATTGTAAAAGTCAAAGAAATAGGCTCAAAAAAATACAAGTACATTAATGTCAATGGGGAAAATCAAAACGAAACCCCATATTTCGATGCTACTGATTTCGGTGAAGAGGGAAGAGGAATCGCAAAAATATCTGTAAGTAGTTTTTATCAAATTATTGATAAGAATGGAGAAATGATAAATTCTGATGCCATTATAAAACCAATTATTAATGATTGGTCGAGTGTAGCTGCAGGATTTAGAGATGGGATGGTCATAACGGAGATTAATGAATATTTTGGCGCCGTAAATTATAAAGGAAAAATGACTGTTCCTGGAATATACAGCAAACTTACCGAATTCGATGGTAATCATGCCATTGGAATAAAAGATAGAGAATATTTTGTGGTGAGTAATATTGGAGAAGAGACAAAAATTGAGATTAAAAAAATTAGAGCTGCAAAACGATTTTCAGAAGGATTAGCACCTATTAAAATTAAAGGGGCCTATGGTTATCTTGATACTTTAGGTCAGGTGGTTATTCGACCAAAATTCAAATCTACAGGTCATTTTAATGGTGGAGTTGCCTGGGCAAAAAGCCTCGATGGCCGAGTAGGATATATTGACAAATCAGGAAACTGGTTAGTAGAACCCATTTTTTTAATTGGTGATGATTACGATCCAGAAAGTGGATTTGCTAAAATTAAATCAACACGTGGTTGGGCTTTTATTGATACTGCAAATCAATTTACCAATTTAGGAGTGACAAATGACTATTTTAATTTTTCTGAGGGTTTAGCCATTAAGAGAGAAAATGGTAGGATTGGATTTATTGACAATACGGGCGAATGGGTTATTAAGCCATATTTTGCCGTGGCTCATAAATTTACAAATGGTTTTGCCAGAGTTCAAGTAAATGGTAAATGGGGACTTATTGATAAAAAAGGCGAATGGCTGGTTGAACCCAATTATAAAGAAATTGGTAATGCTATACTCATAAAATAAAACTAGATTTTAATTATGAAAAATAAACTTTCCCTATTAATAATCCTATTTACTGTACTCCAGAGCTTAACTGCACAAGAATACATTGTTACAGTAAAAATACCTTATTCTGCTAGACATTCCTATCTCAAAATCAATAGTGATACACAAATTGAAGATGATTATTTTAAATGTCTAGATTTCACAACAGAAGGTTATGGTATCATTTTAAATAGAGTGAGACAAGGATACCAAATCATAAATACAAACGGTGAGCAAATAGAATTAGAAGTTCCACTAAAGCCTATTGTTAGTGGATGGTCTGAGCAAACATCTGGGTTTAGCTGTGGAATGGTCAGGACAGAAAGAAATAACAAATTCGGAGCTCTAAACTATAAGGGGAAATTAACTGTTCCAATCATCTATAGTAACATAACAGAGTTTAATGATAACCATGCCATCGGGATGAAAGGAAAAGTATATTTTGTGGTGAGTAATAGTGGAGAAGAAACCAAGCTCGAATTCGAAAAGATTAGAGAAATAAGAACTTTTTCTGAAGGACTAGCACCCATAAAAATAAAAGGTGTCTATGGGTATATAGATACCCTAGGCATTATGGTTATAGAACCAAAACACAAGTCATGTGGGAGTTTTATAGGTGGAATTGCTTGGGCCAAAAATCAAGAAGGTAAAGTGGGATATATAGATAAGTCAGGTGAATGGGTTATTGAGCCTATTTATACCATGGGTGAAAATTACGACCAAGAAAGTGGACTAGCCAGAGTAAAATTAATTCAAAATTGGGGTTATATTGGTCTTGATAAACCATTTGATTCTTTAGGGGTTAGTAATTATTATTTTAGTTTCTTTGAAGGGCTAGCCATTAGTCGTAAAAATGGCAAAGTCGGATTTATAGATTCTATAGGGGCTTGGGTTATCGAACCTATTTATGAAGCTGTACATAAGTTTAAAAATGGTTTTGCAAGGGTTCGAACAAAAGATAAATGGGGCATCATTGATAAAAAAGGGAAATGGCTAGTGGAGCCCAAATATGATAGGATTGGGGATGTGGTCATTATAAAAAGCAAAAAATAATTCACCTAATTAGCAAGGGTATGACACACCCTTGTCACCCGCCCCTACTACTTTTGTAGCTTCACAATAAAAAAACACTAAAAATGAAGCAAACGAAACTAGAAGCATTTACAGTAATAGGAATTTCAACTCGTACTACCAATGAGAATATGCAATCGGCAGCAGATATTGGAATGCTATGGAATAGATTTATGAGCGAAGGCCTCCTCCAAAAAATTCCCAATAAAACAGACGATGCTATTTATTCTATTTATACCGAATATGAAAGTGATTATACCAAGCCTTATACTACCATTTTAGGTTGTAGAGTTAATAATGCCGATACAATTCCTGAGGGGATGGTAGCCATAAATATTCAGGCTTCGGATTATAAAAAAATCACCACTAAAGGAAATCTACAAGAAGGATTAGTCTACAAGAAGTGGTTAGAAATTTGGAATATGGACCTAGATAGAGCCTATCAAGCCGATTTCGAAATCTATGGGCCAAAGGCACAAAACCCTATGGATGCTGAGGTGGATATTTTTGTTGGGGTGAAGTAAAACCCATTAAAAACATGATCGTGTAAATTCATACCTTTACCATCATGAAAAACAAAAGACCACTATACATCCTCCTAACCATAATAACAATATTGTTAATTCCACTTATAGCCATGCAATTCACAGATGAAGTAAATTGGAGTTTTGGTGATTTTGCAATGGCCGCCGTTTTATTATTAGGTTCTGGATTTGTATTCGAATTGATCATAAGAAATATCAAGAACATTAAGCACAGAATGATTTTCTATGTTGCTATCATCATCCTACTTCTATTGCTATGGGCCGAACTTGCTGTAGGATTATTTGGAAGCCCTTTTGCTGGCTCATAAAGGATTTAATTTTTAAAATTGAGAATATATTTTGCCCATTTTTTATTGGACTGTTCAATCAGCCTTAATCAATGGGCAAAATATTTAAACAACAAAAGCTCTAAGCTTTCTTTTCTATAAACTGACGACAAGAAAACCACAAAACAATAGTAAATAAGTATATAATAATCCCATATAATGTGGGAATCATAGAAACTTTAAGTCCAGCGTAAATAATATTTGGTGAAACATTTCCGGCTTCAGCCAAAGAAGTGAAGGCACCATAAAGCCCAATCAACTGACCCAATATTCCAAAAACCAAGGCAAATAATCCAATGGATCTACCCTGATCTATTTTAGCTAATATCATTTCTTTTGATTTAGATTTTCCATGTACAACCAAATGATAAATATACCAGATCATCATAATTAGGAATAAAATAGTCAGAATACTCATAAATAGGGCTCCACCCATAAAAAACAAATTTTTCATCTCTTCAAATTTTTTAATTATTAATACGAGTCAAATGTACTGGTTACTGGTGCTTCCGGCCAAGGTCGAATCCAGTTCTAAACAGGTTGTATTGCCCTATTCTATTGCCTTTCCTAAATATTTAACGAAATTAGACGAAATTTTATTAGAAACATGAATATAAAATCATCAAACCTATCTTACCATATATCCTATTGGATATTTGTAATTATTACTCTTAGTTTGGTTTTTGGCTTATCGTGGGGAAGTAATTTAGCAGCTTTTTATTTTATTTGCATGCTTCTTCCCATTGTATTTGGCACCTCCTATTTCTTTAATTATGTTTTGGTTCCTCGTTTTTATCTTAAAAAGAAATTATTCAAATTTGGTCTTTATTCATTTTATACCGTAGTGATTTCTTTATACCTAGAAATGATTGTTTTGATGTTCTCATTTATTTATTTAGGACATTTCAGCTTTGAAAACCTTGGACCAAATGCATCAGATACAGTCTTATTGGGAGTAATTTTATATCTCTTGGTATTTGTAGGATCCTTTCTATTAATGGCCCAACAGATCAAAGAAAATCAAGATAAAATTAAAAATCTGCTTTTAGAGAAAGAAAAATCGAAAATAACCCAGCTCGAAATCGTTTCAAACAGAAAAAAAACCAAAATCCCTTATCAGGATATCCTCTATATTGAAAGTTTAACAGATTATATTCAAATTCACACCTCCACAGTTCCCATTACCAGCAAAGAAAAAATTAGCAATTTAGCTGCCCGTTTACCAGATAGTTTTCTTCGTATTCATCGTTCTTTTGTGATCAATAAAGAACAAGTGAAAAGTTTTACGAGTTCTGAAATCATTATTGGAGAACAGACTTTAAATATTGGACGGAGTTATAAAGCTTTAGTACGTGAAGATCTTAAAAATATATAGTTTTCAACTTAGAAAATTTTCCTTTTTAATGTGTTTGCATTCATAGGTTTGCTTTTAATACTACTCAATCGAAATTGATCTCTTTAAATTTTTTTATTACTGTGTATACATGATAAATATCAATATTATCAAAAAATATAAATCTTATTCTATACCTGCGCAATATAAAAGAAGGCTTCACCAGAATGATCTGTAACTAAAATACGGTCGCCTTCATCGATAATTACAGAACCTCCCAAGGATAATATTTTTGATTTTGTTCCTTGTAAATCGTCTACCCCGAAGCTGGAAATCCAATATTCGTATTTGCCTTTATAATCATTTGGAATTTCTAATATGTCGGTAATGTGATCTTGTTGGTTATTATAAACTTCTACTCCACCATAGCCATTATCTTTTATATCCCACTCAAATATGCCTTGGTAAAATGGTAAAATTCGATTGATATCTGAAACATGAAGCTCATTCCATATCAAAGTATTTGCTTCATTATTAGTTCTTGTACTTCTCAGTGCATCTCCTTCATAAACGGTAAAACCTGCTCCTTGTGGGTCTCTAATTAAAGCCACTTTTCCATATCCAGAAATGGTGTCTGTCATTTCTATTATACCATCTAGTTGTTGGGCTTGTTCCACGGTTTTATCCACACTATTTACTTGAATATAGGTCATCCAAAAATGAGGCATGCGCATTTGCTTAAACTTATCTGGAGTCTCGTATAAACCAACCACCTCCTGATTTTCTTTATAAGCAGTGAAATAATCATATTCATGGTAGTATTTCCATCCGAAGACCTCCTCATAAAACGAAATAGATGTCTTAGGTGAATAGCTAGAAAGATCTGAAAAAATTGGATTATTGGGTTTCATATTCATGTTGTATTTTAATTAGTCGTTGATGCTTCTTTTCCACACTTCTGAATATGGCTGTCCATCAACAGTCATTTTCACTATTAATTCATCACCAGATAAACTGATGTTTATTTCATAGTATGTACCATCGGGCATATACATTTTCCCATCGCTATACTTTCCATCTTTGAAAAATATACCATCTAAAAAATAGTCTTCTTTGCTATTTTGAGCTTTTATTTCGGTTTCACCATCGTTATAATAATGGATTTTTCCAAAGTACTGATCATCATATTTAACAATCTCATAAATAGCCATATAATAATCGTTTTTCACTTCCCAAACACCAATAATACTATCTCCTTCAATATTAGGTAAAAGCTTAGATTTAAGCTTTTCCTTAAAGCTTACTGTATTAGAAATAGAGTCTTCACTCTTCATTTCTGAAATTTGTTTTTCAATCTTTTGTTGTTTTAACCTTTCCGTTCTTCCTTCACAGGATAGAAGCGTCATGATAAAAATACTGGCCAAGAATATTGTTTTTATTTTCATTTTATATTGATTTATTTGTTGTGGCAAAATTAGCAGCCTTCTCCTTTTTTTCTTTTGATCTAAGTCAAAAAGGATTGCTTATTTTATTTTTTGAATTCTTATAGTAATCTCTTTTAACCTTAACCATTGTTGATAATACAAGGGTAAACTCACCATGCTTTCTATGTATTGATAAACATACATAATGATGGCAAATAGCGCACCATATTTAATATTTTCTTCTGATGTGGAAAATACAATGGCAAGCAAAAGAAGCCCCATCATAATAAGCCAGCTTATGGAGTAATTTATGGTTTCAATATCTGATAGTTTAATATTAAATTTCATCAGTTTCAAGAGGTGGTGTTTTAAGTTTGATTGCTTATTACTGTTAATCACATTTACCTGATTCTCCAATTCATTATTGAAACTATAATTATGCGCTATGGTCCTACTTCCACTCATCCAATAGATCCCAATCACTAAAATCCCAGCTAGCAAGGCAATGAAAAATATATTCAAATTCAAAAATGCTATGATGATAATCACTCCTATCAATCCCACGGTATGTTGAATAATTTCTGGCAATTGATTCTCAGCAAAATCGACCATTTCAGATAACATATTCAATCTTGCGGCTTTTACAGAATGTTGATTATTTGCTAGTTTCTTAATGGTTGCTGAACTCATACGAGTATATATTTTGGCATAAAACCGGGAATCAATTAATCGTCTTAAACCTCCTAAAAGAACCAATAGAAATCCAATAACACCTAATGAAATAAGACCATTTATTTCCTTTAGCATAAAACCTTCAATGGCTTTTCCAATAA
The DNA here is from genome assembly GCA_016744655.1 of Bacteroidales bacterium. GTDB lineage: Bacteria > Bacteroidota > Bacteroidia > Bacteroidales > UBA12170 > UBA12170. The sequence goes on from JADGDY010000001.1 coordinate 121,863, forward strand.
AAAGTGGAAATAATAGGGCGATGAAAGCTTCAGTAAGAATCAGGAAAATAGTAAAAGTCAATCGCCACTTATTTTGTTTGAGGATGGCTTTAATAGGCATAAAGATAATTTAAAACAGGTTCAGAATAGGCCAAACTCCATAATGAAAGAGCAATCCATAAAATAGTAACTATCCAAAATAAAACCGGACTTTCATCTCTAGAAACAGGATCGAGATAAAAGGCCTGACGGTTTTTAATTCCTTGTATACTCCACACTAAAAACAAAGCAGCAAAATAGAAATTGAATAATTCGAACCAAAAGGCTAAGGGTAATAATGCTAATGCCAACCAAGTTTTCCATTTTGCTTTTATACTCGAAATACCTTTTCTCGATGGTGGATTAATTTTTGTTTCAGACTCCTCTATCGTTTTCTTATTCTTCCTATTATTCCATTGCTCACTTTCTTTATAAACAGACCATGTTCCGTTTTCTAATTCTTTGGCTGTCATTTTTGAAGGCTGAAAAACAGCATGGGAACCATCATATTTCGACCAATCTTTTGTTAGAATTCTTCCTTCGGAATCTAGTTTTTTAAACGTCTCGGAACCAGGAAAAGGAATCATTAAATGAGGATAGGCCGTATCTACATTTATGTTTTTAATAAATGCCATTGTTTCCTCAAAAATAGAGTTATCGTGAGCATCAAAACCAAAGAGAAAATCGCCAACCACTTCAATTTCAAAACTCTTCACTATTTCAACATATTCCTTTATCTGTTCAGGTTTCACAAATCCTTTGCCTTGCTCTTTTAGCGCTTCTTCCGATGGAGTTTCAATTCCAAACAATAAAGCTTTTACTCCCGCTTTTTGCGCTGCTGCAAGGAGTTCTTTGTCTTTTGCTATAAGAATGGTAGTTTCCCCATAAAAGTTCATTTTAAGAGGCGCTAAGGCTTCAAATAAGTCCAATGCATATTTCTTATTATGGGTAAGGTTATCCGAATGTAATTCTACCCATTGCACACCTAGTTTTTTAAGTTCTTTAAGCTCCTCTACAATATGATTGATGGGGCGCAGATTAAACTTATCAAAGAATTGATGAACCAAACAAAAATCGCAAGACATAGGGCAACCTCTACTCACCACCACCGACCAAACCCAATTATACTTTGACAGTGGAATTAAATGAGTTGGATAAGGTTTCAGTTCTGCCAAATCCAGAGAAGATGTTCGTTTATATTCCGTTTTTAAGGTATTGCTTTCGATATCGCTTATAATGTTTTCCCATAAACCTTCCGATTCGCCAATGATGAGAGCATCTGCATTTTCTTTGGCTTCCTCTTGAAAGAAGAAAGTATGCAATCCACCCAGAATTGTAGTCCTTCCTTTTTCTTTGAATTTCTTGGTGATTTCGTATGCTCTGTAAGCATCCGGTGTCGACATAAATACTGCAATAATATCTGCATCCGATTTAAAATTGGTTTTCATGCCAATGGTCTCGTCACACATTTCTATTTCGATGCCTGCTGGAATAGCGGCTGCAGCTGCAAAGATATTCTGTGGCGGACCACCAGTTTCAGCCTTATATTGAGAATAGGAACTCCCAGCGGATGCTTTTATCAAATATATTTTCATGGTTTTCATTTTCTAAATGTTCTTAAAATTCGAAAGCAATTCTGACAATTGGATTGCGATATGGTGAATCTTCTTCATTATTAAGTTTAAAACTCACTAAGGCGCCCAAACTAAACCGACCTCCTAAATACTGTTTATATCCGAGCCCAACAAAAGGAGTAAAGTTATCTGTAGCATAATCATATTTACCTGTTTCATCACTATACACTCCATTTCCCCATAAGCCTTCATAGGATGTTTGAAGATAAAGATTTTTTATGAAATTTTCCTTATTTTCAAAAGGAAGGAAACGCAAAAAACAATTTCCTCCCAAATACCAAATTTGATCTTCAATCAGATTCTCAATAGTTTTATTATTCTCTTGAGTATAAACAATATTCTCAGTGTTCGAATAGGATATGTTAAGTCCTATTCCAACATAAGTTTTGGAAAATACTTTTACTCCAAGCAAAGGAGTTAATTCAAATCGGTCTTGAAATCTGCCTAAATCTACAGATACGCTAATTCCATAGAAGAATTTCCGTTCTTCCTGTGCATCAATGGCTTTTGTTAAAGTGATAAAAACTAGAATAACAATTAACTTTCTCATATATCTGTTCTTCGTTTAATGATGAAGCTGCAAAATTAGAGGAGACTAATTAGATATCTTTTGACTTATATCAAAAAGTGTTTATTTATTTCGAATACGGCTAAGGGTCTCTTGAGAAATACCGAGGAAAGTAGCAATTTGACCCAATTTTACCCTTTGCTCAATAAGAGGAAAGTGGGTTTGTAAAAGGTCGTATTTTTCCTTTGCTGATAAAAAGCTCCAGCTTTTAGAGAAATAATCTAGGAAGGCTAAAATTTCCTCCGCAAGTAGACGAGCAAAGTTGCCAAAAGCAGGAAAATCAGCAATTAGTTTTTGGTACTTTTCGAAAGTGATTTCAAACAAAACACAATCTTCGAGACAGGCTATTTCTTCGAAACCAGGTTTTTGAGCGTAGAAACTATACCAAGCAGTATCAAACTGATTTTCATTATAAAACCAAGAAGATACTTGTTTACCATCATGGTAATAATAGTTATGCATTAAACCCTGATCAATAAAATATAGTTTATTGGCATGTCGGTCTTGTTTTAATAAAACATCACCTGCTTTGGTTTCTATTCTATGAAAATCCTGCTCAATTCGCGCTCTCAATTCAGAACTGATATAGCAGCGAGTACCGATAAATTGTAATAATTTTTGCACTGAAGGTGTTTTCTTTTGATTTGGGTGTAAAGATAAATTGTTTTTTGGCTTATTAGCTGCGGGTAGAAAAACCCGATTCATTGGATTTATTTCTCCAATGTAAGGGATAAAAGCCTTGAGCATAGCAAGAGTATTAATACCCTGGATAATTGAGGACATAAATTCAAACATTATTTGGTATCAAAATTTCATATTATCCTTGACC
>JADGDY010000045.1 GCA_016744655.1 Bacteroidales bacterium
TATTAAGATTCATATAATTTATCCCAATATTGGTATAAATAAACCCAATGGCATTTTTTCTTTTTTGTTTGGAGTATATCTCTAAAGCTTTAAATAGATTTGTATTGCTATTTTTAAAATCACCTAGTTTCATTTTGGAGATTCCAATATTATTATAAGCATTGGCATTCCAATCGTTGTTTTCACCCAAAGCTTGAGAAGCATAATAAATTGATTTCTGATAGTTTTTTTGTTTTAAAAACATGCTACTCAGATTAGAGCATAAGTTCTTCCGTCTATCAGTTATTTCATGCTCATCAGCAATTTTTAATGCTTTTTGATAGTTGGTGATGGATTGTGAGGTTTGGTTGAGTAAATCATGGCAAAGTGCCACATTGTTATAGGCATCTAGAAGTTCCCCAATCGATACGGTATTGTTAGGATCAAAAAGTTTCTTTTCATAATAGTTTAAATGTTTTTCAAAATAGATAATTCCTTCATTAAGCTGTCCCATATTGGCATAGCTAATAGCAATATTAGAATGAATTAAGGAATGAATTTTTAAGTGTTTTTTATTTGTCGAATCTAATTGGGTAGTTTTTTTTTCTAGTTCAAATAAACTCTCGATTGCTTTTTCGAAATTACCTAAAAAGATATCATTTACTGCCTTTCCAGTTTGGGCATTAATTTGATTGTAAAGAACATCATAATTCAATATTTTACTATACTCATAAGAAAGATCGTATAAGCTATCGGAGATTTCAAACTCACCTAAATTGGCATATAAAGCTGCATTGCTATTGTAAAAGTCAACTAAGAAAGGATCTTCTACTTTAATATTCGGTATTAATTCTTCAATTTTACTGAAGTATTCTTTTGCAGTGATATTATCACGATAAAAATATTCTAATCCTATTTCATATAATATTTTTGATTCTTGAAGTTGATTTTCAGCATCCTCGAGTTCGAGAGTTAGGCTGTCTATTTTTAGAGAATTCTCAAAACTTTGTGAATATACCGATCCTAAGATTACATTCAGAAGAATGAAAATCACAATTTTCCCCCCCATGGTTATTGTGTTTTGTGCAGCACAAATGTAGATAATAATTGTAGTATATCATACTTATTTCGTGTAGTGCCAATTTATCTTAAAATTGGAGATTTGGCAGCATATTTTGAAAGGAGAAATAGTGAATAGATAGTTTTTTTGATAACCAAGCTGTTTTCAAATGTTATCAGAAAACAATGATAATAAATCCTACTAAACCAGTACGATATTTATTCCCTCATCAATTCAAAAAAGATAAACTATAAAAACCATAAAAAAGAAACATGAAAAAAATATTATTGTTATCATTTCTGGTGTCTATATTTTTTACTAACTATAGTATTGCTCAAGAGCTATGGGGGTTGACGGTTAATGGAGGATCAACGGACCAAGGAAATATTTACAGTATTGATTTAGGTAGTAATTATAGCCAAGTTGATGTCCATCATGATTTTGATGCAAATGTTGCCGAGAAACCTTACGGAAGGATGAGAAAAGCTACAAATGGTAAAATGTACGGTGCTTCCATGAGAAATATTATTGGTGAGGGTGGTGTATTATTTGAATTTAACCCTGAAAATTCAACATATCGAAAACTAGTGGTTTTTGCGGGTGCATCATTTGGAGATGTTATAGAGGTTGATAACATATTATATGGAATGACTATTAATGGTGGAGCAAATGATGCCGGGACTATTTTTACTTATAACCTTATTTTGGATGAATATAATATAGTACATCACTTTGATGGGATAAATGGTAAAAGCCCAATGGGAGGATTTAATATTTATGATAGTGAATTATATGGTATGACTTCGAAAGGAGGAACAAATGATGACGGAGTAATATTTTGTTACAATGTAGAATTAGAATTATTTGAAAAAAAAATAGATCTAGAAAGTGAAATTACAGGAGCCACTCCTACTGGAAGCTTCACTAAGCATATTCTCCCATATGCACCGGGATTCATATATTATGCAACAACTAAATTAGGTGGGGAGAATAATAAAGGTACAATTATCAGTTATCAACCGATGACAAATTCACTGATTCGTAGAGCCGATTTTAGTGAAGAAACAGGTTCGGAGCCTATGGGAGATTTATTAGAGATAAATGGTGATTGGGGTATCTTTTACGGCATGACTACAAGAGGAGGTAATGATGATAAAGGTACAATCTTTAAGTATAATCTAGATATAGAGAAGGTTCATGATTTTGACAATATAAATGGTGGATTGTCTATCGGCTCTCTTATTAATTGGGACATGAATTATATGTATGGAGTCAGTCAATTAGGTGGAGAATATGGTTTTGGAGTAATTTTTAAAATTCATAAAGAAACCTATGAATATACTATTTTGGCAAGCCTACAATCCAATGAAGGAGCTAGGCCAACAAACGATTTGATTCTTCATAATGATCATTTGTATACCACTTGTTTTCAGGGAGGAGAAGGAGGAAACAATGGATCGATAATCAGTTTGGATTTAGCAACAAATGACCTTCAGAAGCATTTGGATTTTGGTTTTGTGGATAATGGAAGAAGTGCAAGTTCAGAATTGTTAGTTGTTCAGGATTACTTTTATGGTACATGTTATAGTGGAGGTAATTCTGATGATGGTATTATTTATAGGGTTAGTGCAAAAACAAATGTGTTTGAAAAAGTTTTTGATTTTAACTCTTCGATAAATGGAAAAGACCCTAAAGGGAGCTTAGCGACTGGAAGCTCATTTGAGATTTACGGCACTTGTTTGGGAGGAGACTATGGTCATGGCTTACTTTATAAATATAATACGCTAACAAATACACTTATTGAACTTCATCATTTTAATGGTACAGATGGCAGAGCACCCGAGGGTGTGATTCTAAGTCCAGATAACATACTTTTGGGGATGACTGGATTTGGAGGCGAGAATGATTTTGGCACCATATTTTCCTATGACCTTAATTCTAACGAATTTACCAAAATGATAGATTTTAATGGGACTAATGGAAGGTATCCAGCCTACCAAAAACTATTATTCCTTTCTCAGAACTCTATTGTTGGAATGACAAATTATGGTGGCGATAATGATGCGGGAGTCATCTTTGAATATAATTTATCTTCTGGGAGTTTTCAGAAACTATTTGATTTTGATGAGAATGTATCTGGGAAGTCTCCTATTGGTGGCTTACTAAATGTTGATTCAAAATTATATGGCTGTACAAAGCAAGGGGGTAGTTCTTCTTCTGGAGTTTTGTTCTCCTACGATTTAGATAATGATACCTATTCCAAGTTACATGATTTTAATCATAATAATGGATATTCACCGGAAGGGAATTTAATTTTAGCGAAAGAAAATATCCTTTATGGTATCTGTAAAAGTGGTGGAGCTTATCGTAAAGGGAACATATTTGCCTATAATTTAGAATCTAATCAATTGAATGAACAGTACTATTTTCAGCAAATATATGGAGCGCATCCAGTTTTTGGATTAGTAAAATACTCTAATACTATGACTTGGGATGGCTCAGAAAGTGAATCATGGAATATTGCAGATAACTGGGAGGAAGAATTAATACCTCATGAGTTTTCTAATGTAATAATCCCAACAAACACAAATTACTCACCAACAGTATCTGATAATAGAATTTGTAACAACATCACCATTCAATCTGATGAGAATGGTACTGCCTCGCTTATGGATAATGGTAAGCTCACTGTTAATGGTACATCTAGTATTAGTCGTTTTATTTTTGACAGATTCTGGCACATCATAGGTTCACCAGTAGAAGATGCCAATGCAGGTATGTTTAATGGATTGTATATGCAAACCTATGATGATGAGTCGAATAATTGGGCTGAGGTAATAGACCCTAATACCCCTCTTGTACCCATGAAAGGATATACCCTTTTTAAACCTGATAATGAAAATGGGGAAACTTATACGTTTGAAGGAGATTTAAATACAGGGGAATATTCTTATCATATCACCAACTCCTCTTCTCTTCGATGGCATATGATGAGTAACCCTTATCCTTCTTCAATCGATTGGGACTTGGTAAATAAAACACATATTCGAGGTGAAATTCATTATTGGAAACCATCAGAAGGTACTTATTTTACCTACAATGGTGGTATGGGGAATGGTAGCCAGTTTATCCCTCCAATGCAAGGTTTTTTTGTATCTTCAGCTTCAGAAGGAAATGTTGTTTTTGATAATACCATTAGAACCCATGAAGGAGCTGATGATTATTTCAAGGAAAAAGAATATTTCAATGATTATTTAGATTTAAAAGTTTATAATCAAGAGTATACTGATCATGTTTTTATGAGGTTTACAAATGATGCAACTTTACAATTTGATGATCATCTTGATGCACACAAAATACTATCGAATATAGATAATGTTCCGCAAATATATTTCATTCAAAATGAAGAGAATTTATCAATAAATTGTTTACCAGAGTCGTCCATGATTGATTTGGGTTTCTCATCTGTTTCTGCAGGTGAATACACTATTGCCATTGAGGAGGTTCATGATTTGGAAAATTTGGTTTTAGAAGACAAAGTAAATCAAGTAAAAACAGAGCTGGACAAGAAGTCTTATACTTTTCAGTACGCATTAGATGATGACCCAAGCCGTTTTGTTCTGCATTTTAATTACACAAATGTAGATGAGTTATCTATGGATCAAATAAAAATCTATGCTTCAGGATCAACTGTTTATATCAGTCAGCCGTACCCAAATACAAAGTCCAAACTCAGAGTATTTGATTTAAGTGGGATACAAATCCAGGAATACCAACTTCAATCCTCCAATAATTATTCAATAGAATTAGATCTTTCAACTGGTTGTTATATAGTAGAATACTCTAACGGAGTTCAAGTTAAATCAGAAAAAGTTATAATATATTAAACATGAAAAAAATATTTTGTCTTATTGCATTATTGTTCAGTATAAATATGATACTGTTTTCTCAAACTCCTCCTCCCCCTAATGGTGGTGATTATAATAACGGAGGTAATACTCCGGTAGGTGGTGGTGCTCCAATTGGTAGTGGCTTAGGGATAATGCTAAGTTTAGGATTAGGATATGCCTGGAAGAGCCAACAGAAAAACAAATTACAATAGGTCTAACCTCTATTATAAAGTGTTATAAGTATTACATTTTTTTTAAAAATCAATCCCCCTTAAATACAGCACTTGCTACAGGTTGTTTAGAGCTTCCCCAAGCTCTAAACATAGCTGTGGTATTAAATTCCATGATGATATTTCCTTGACCATCTAAACCAATAATCCCACCACTGGCATTTTGAGATTTGAGCTTGTCTTGAATCACATAAGTCGCTGCGTTTTGTATGCTTTTGCCTTGATATTTCATAATTGCAGCTACATCATAAGCCACCACATTTCTAATAAAAAACTCACCATGACCAGTGGCAGAAATTCCACAAGTATGATTGTCGGCATAAGTTCCAGCACCAATTATTGGGCTATCTCCAACTCTGCCTGGCATTTTCATGGTCATACCACCGGTTGAGGTTCCTGCGACTATATTACCTTGTTTATCTAAAGCCACGCAACCTACTGTTCCATGCTTATCTTGCTTCATTTTTTCATAGCTTTTCCATCTCCTTTCAGTATAAAACCAAGAGGTATCTGTAATCTCCACTTCATTATTTGCAGAAAACTCCTCAGCTCCTTCTCCTATCAATAATACATGAGGTGATTTTTCCATCACAGCAATGGCAGCACTAATAGGGTTTTTAATATGTCGAACTCCTGCCACAGCTCCAGCCTTTCCGCTCTCACCATCCATAATAGAAGCGTCCATTTCATTTTGTCCGAGAGCATTAAAAACGGCTCCTTTTCCAGCATTGAATAATGGACTGTTCTCCATGATATGAATACTCGCTTCTACTGCTTCTAAACTTGTTCCACCATTTTCTAGAATGACAGAACCTACTTTAATAGCCTCCTCTAGTTTTTGTTGATACTCAGCTTGTCTTTCTTGAGAAAATCCATTTTGTTGGATGTTTCCAGCACCACCGTGAATGACAATGGCCCATTCAGGTTTTTCTGGTGTCGATTGTTCTTTTGTATCTTCTACTTCAGCTTGACACGACCATAGCAAGATCAATAATAGAGGTAAGTATTTTTTCATTTTATCTTTATTTGGAAGAGCAACAAAGATAAATATTTATTAAGAAGATATTTTTCAATTCTCTCACTCCTTAAGCAATTCCAATTTTATATACTTTAGCAAAAAATCAAGAATTATGATCAGAATAATCTTCACTATTATATTTACAATAAGCAGTATTATTTCTTTCAGCTGCACCAACCTCATTGTTACCAAAGGAGCTAGTGCCGATGGTTCTACCATGATGGTTTATACCAACGATGGAGAATGGCTTTATCATTTAAAGATGTTTCCTCATACAACACATAAAGCGGAGGATGTTATTCAGTTTAAAATCCCTGGTACAGATCAATTCCTAGATATCCCTCAACCATCAGAAACCTATAAGAAACTCGGATTCCATATGAATGAGCATCATGTTGCAATTGGTGAAACTACATTTACTGGACGTGAGGAATTATGGAATAAAAATCTTCCATTGAAATATTGGCATTTAATGAGCTTGGCTTTAGATAGATCTAAAACGGCTAGAGAAGCTATTGATGTGATCACTTCCTTAGTAGATGAATATGGATATGGGAGTGAAGGGGAGAGCTTTTCTATTATCGATCCCAATGAAGCGTGGATATTAGAAATGATAGGAACGGGAGATGGAAAACCGGGAGCACAATGGGTAGCAGTGAAAATTCCAGATGGCGCTATTTCTGCTCATGCCAACAAAGCCCGAATTGGAACATTTCCATTAGACGATCCTGAGAACTGTATCTATAGCGAAAATGTGATTTCTTTTGCCATAGAAAAAGGATATTTCAAACCTGAGGAGGGTAAAGAATTCGCATTCAACTTGGCCTACAATCCTCTTTCTCCAGATCGTATGCGTTATTGTGAAAGCAGAGTATGGAGTTTGTTCAGAAGAGCTGCACCAGAGCAGGAATTCTCATCGGATTACCATAGAGGAGTAGAAGGAGCTGAACGATATCCATTATGGATTTTCCCTGAGAATAAACTAAGTGTCAAAGAAGTGATGGATTTGGTGAGAGATCATTATGAAGGAACAGAAATGGACATGACCAAAGGACCTGATGCTGGACCTTTTGGTACACCACAAAGATGGCGTCCATTGAGTTGGGAAGAAGAGAATGGAAAAACCTATTCCTGGGAACGCCCCATCTCCACTTATAATACTTGTTTCTCATTTATTGCCCAATGCAGAGAGCGTACATTTGAAGATATGAGCACCTTATGGTTTGGCTTCGATGATACCTATTTTACTTGTTATCAACCCCTATATATGGGACTTGATTCGGTCCCAGAGTCCTATCGAAAAGGAGATATTCGCCAATATGATCCCTCCTCTATGTGGTGGGCCATGAACTTCGTGAGCAATTACGCCAACTTGAAATATTCCTATATGATTCAAGACATTCAAAAAGTTCAAAACGAAATAGAAGATCAGCTGATTTCAGAACAGGAAAATCTAGCAAAAAGAATGCTCAATAAAAACGGAGAAGATAAAAAGAAGGTATTGCATGATTATGTGAATGAGAGAGCAGATTTGATATTGAATAAATGGATTGATTTAGGATATTTACTCATAGCCAAATATAATGATGGTTATATAAAAGCTGAGGGAGAACCGATGAAAAACCCGGGATATCCTGCTGAGTGGAGAAAAAACATTATTGACCAAAATCCTGGTAAACATTTAATTCCTGAATGGAATAAAAAAGGTAGGCAAGAGGAAAATCCGTTTTAATTGATTAGCCACAAAGATAAATAAGGATCAGGGCAAGTTCGATTACGTTTTGAAATCGACATGTATTTTAATAAAAAGAAAATCTATCCACGGATTCCGGTAATTTTCATGGTGTTTATAATCCGTGTTAATTTGCGATAATCCGCGGACAAAAATAAAGTGTGCGTCTGCCCTGAAGTAAGGATAATACAAAGTAAATAAGCTAAAGAAATTTTGTATTACATCCGAATCATCTCCTAGATACATTCATGGCAATTCTTTTAAATTAGTACAAACTAGCGATTCTTATTTTAGAGCGAGCCAACGAACATCCATTCGTGAATTTGCTGCTATCATAGTTAAAATAATCATTCCACCATTCCATAAATTGAATAACTTTGCGGCCACTAATGATTCCACAAGAAACCATACAAACCATAATAGACACTGCTCGAATTGAGGAAGTGGTAGGCGACTTTGTACAACTCAAAAAACGAGGGGTAAATCTGTTGGGTAATTGCCCATTTCATAATGAAAAAACGCCATCGTTTACTGTAAGTCCTGCCAAAGGTATCTTTAAGTGTTTTGGATGTGGTAAAGCAGGGAGCCCAGTGAGTTTTATCATGGAACATGAGCACAAAACTTACCCTGAAGCTTTAAAATACCTCGCCAATAAATATTCTATTGAAGTAGAAGAAGAGGAACAAACCGCTGAGCAAATCGCCCATTATAATGAACGGGAGAGTATGTTGCAGGCTGTTGACTTTGCTTCCAAATACTTCACCAATCAACTGTGGGAAACAGAAATAGGCAAATCTGTTGGACTAAACTATCTCACCGACCGTGGGATTAGTACTCAAATGATTAAGAAGTTCCAATTGGGATATAGCCCCGATGAATGGACGGCCTTTAGCGATCATGCCGTAAAGAATGCCCATGAACTTGAATTGCTTCAAAAGACAGGATTAACCATTCTTCGTGAAAATGGGAAACGATTCGACCGCTTTAAAGGTCGTGTGATGTTTCCTATTCATAACCTCACCGGACAGGTGATTGGTTTTGGTGGACGAACCCTAAGCAACGATAAGAAACAAGCGAAATATCTCAATTCTCCTGAGTCAGATTTGTATCACAAAAGCAAGGTGCTTTATGGTATTTATTTCTCCCGAAATGAGATGGTGAAAGCTGATAATTGTTTCTTAGTGGAAGGATATACCGATGTAATTTCGCTATTCGATGCAGGTGTTGAAAATGTTGTAGCCAGTTCTGGAACTGCTTTAACTCAAGATCAGATAAAGCTTATTAAGCGATTTACTAGCAATATCACTGTATTATATGATGGTGATTTTGCAGGAATTAAAGCAGGATTAAGAGGAATCGATATGATTCTGTCGGAAGGTATGAATGTGAGAGTAGTCATGTTCCCTGAAGGAGAAGATCCTGATAGCTTTGCACGTTCTCATCGTTCTTCTGAGGTGAAGGAATATATTAATAATGAAGCGCAAGATTTCATCAGCTTTAAAACCAATTTACTTTCGGAGGAGGCTAAAACAGATCCCATAAAAAGGGCAGGTTTGATTAAAGAAATCGTTCAAACCATTTCAATTATTCCTGACGCCATCACCCGACAGGTTTATGTGCGGGAATGCTCGAGCTTACTCGAAATGCCTGAACAAACCTTGTTAAACGAGTTGAACAAACTCCTCAGGAAAAAATTTCAGGAGACTACCAAGTCTAGCTATCCGGAACCTCAACAACAGATTCCTCAAGTTAATCGAATTGAGAGCCCTGAGAAAAAAGAAGCCTCTAGATATGCTTATCAAGAGGAAAACCTAGCTCGCCTTTTATTAAAATTTGGTCACCAAGATTTTACAGTGCATCAGAAAGGTGAAGAAGATATTGAAGTAAATGTTGCAGCCTATATTGTAGATCAAATGGAATTGGATAATCTGAAGTTTGATAACCCCTTATATAAAATCATTTATGAGATTTTCGATCAATGTTTGGAAGAGGAAGAATTTAAGGAGCAAAGTTTTTTCACCAACCATCCTAATCAAGAAATTGCACAATTCTGTATAGATATTTCAATGGATAAATATGAGCTTTCAGAAAACTGGATGGCGAAAAAACAGATATATGTAAAGTCAGAGGAGGCTGATTTGTTGGGATTAAGTGTGATGACTTCAGTACGATCTTTCAAATTAAGCATTATTGAGAAAGAGATTAAAGATCTGCAAAACCAGTTAAAAGCAGTAAAAGAAGACGAGGAATTGATGAGAATTTTGAGCCTTTTAAGTAAAAAAGAAAGTCACAAAAAAAGATTAAGTGGTGATTTGGGTCGCATCGTCCTCCGATAATAACAGACCAACCATTTAACCCTTCAGCTTCTAAACCTCTTAACTTTCAAGCCCTAAACATTTAAATAATTTTAAGAATCCAAATTCTTTCTTGATCTAATTTGGAGCAATATTTATAATACTTTTGCGTTTCAGAAAATACAATGAAAAATAAACTCATATATTTAATACTAACCAGTATTGTCCTTTTTGGTGTAATGTTCTCTCAATGCAAAAAAGAAGACGATCCATTACCATTGGCTGTAGTTAACATATATCTAGAACCTAATTCAACTTTATATATCAATTTGAATACGGTAGGAGGGTGGGAGTATATCACATCCAATTATCCCAGTCGAGGACTTATTGTTTATAGAATTAGTGTGAATGAATTTGTGGCTTTCGAAAGAACCTGTCCCCACGATCCCGATGCTTGTTGCGATGCTGAAAATGGATGTGCCAGGTTAAGTGTTGAAGAAAGTGGATTAGTGATCAAAGACAGTTGTTGTGAATCGCAATACCTTATTCTAGATGGTTCAAATGTGACTGGTCCATCTGTAAAGCCATTAAAACAATACCGTACTTCCTATGACGGTAAGACTCTGCATATTTATAATTAACAGAGTTTTCGGAACTTACATTTAAAGATTTCAGTAATTATTAGTAATAATCACAGCTTAGGAAAGCTGTGTTACTTGTATTGAGTAAAGACGTTGTCCAAAACTGCGAATAAAGGTTTTTACAATAATTCTTCTAAAAAAACCCATTCCGAAAAAATATTTCAAAATGGGTTTCAATATCTATTGTTACATAGTTTTATGCTTCAGAAAATTTCTTTCTAATTTCTAAGCCAAAATCATGAAGTTTTTGTTTGCTGTCTTCTAAATCCTTTGTAATTTGTTGTTTAGTATCCTCAAAAGAATGCTTCATTTCACTGAAAAGTCCTTGATAATACTTCACACCCTCTTGTAGATTTTCGTTGAAGTTCACCAAGCTTTTTTCCTGTTTTTTGGAGAAATCGGTTTTAACTTCATCTATTTTTTCTCGCAAATGGTCCATATATAATTGTAATTCCTTCACAAACATATGAGGACGATCATTACGGTTTATAATATTATTTCTGCCATAAATATGACCTACCATATCTTTTAAAGAAGATTCTTTTTCGTAGTAGGCGATGTTTGGTCCAGGACAAATTGAAATCCCAGGACCTTCAACTTTAGTGTCAAGTCCTTTGGAAACTAAAGCTGCTGTTCCTAATCCCACGCAAACACAAGATTTTTCTACAATTTTATTGTATTTATCTTGATGCTCAGCTTTAGGTAATTCTAAATCATCAAGCTCTTTTATCTTAAGTCTTTGGTAACGATAAGAAGCAGTACAAAGTCCTTTTTCGGTATATTCATAATTGAGTTCCACATACTTTTTAGGACAGAGGCTACCCGGTTTTCCCATGTCAATACGAGCTTGCTTCTCAATATCTTTGGTATTTCCCCTTAAGCTATTAAAAGGAACACCCAATGGAGAAATTCCGCTTAGGTATAAGTCTTTCTCTCTAGCATTAGCCAATTGTTTCCTTGTGGCATCATCAACAGAGGTAACTTCAGGTACCAATAAAAATGGTGATCCCCAACCTACAGAATCCACTTCGAAATGATCAAGTAAAAAGGAATGCTCTTCAGCCGTACCCACTCCGCCTTGAGCCGACATTCGTAAAGGTAAAGGCTGTTTAGGAACAGGTTTGTTCTTTGCAACTAATGCTTTTTCTATTAGACTCCAAACTTGTCCAACTAATTCATCTTTTTTGGCTTTGAATTCCTCTAGAACTGGGCCCATTAAATGACCTTCGGTTGCAAAAGCATGGCCTCCACAATTTAATCCAGATTCTACACGGTATTCAGAAACCCAAAGTCCTTTTTTTGCTAAATATTTTCCTTGGATTAATGCAGAGCGATAGTCGGAAACTTTTAATATGATTCGTTTTTTTAATTCACCATCCTCATTTGGATAGAAATCGTCAAACTGATCCATATAATTATATAGTCTAGGATTCATTCCTGCAGAAAGAACAATAGATGAGTTGAGATTGCTATTTGCAAACCCTCTTAAAGCAGCGTGAGCATCATTATATTCAACTGGCAACCTCTCACCATTTCTATAATTATGCTTGTCAACTTTTGTCATTATATTCACATCTACATTTCCAATGCTCAAGTGATCTTTAATCCAAGATTTTACATCGTTTAGATTGAAATTTTCAACCTTCAGCTGGAATTCTTTTTTTAGTTCTGAACTATCGGGTAATAGATGGAAATATTCTTTTATTTCTTCCTTTTTATCTTGAGTTGCAGTTTTAAACTCTTCAAGTTTTGATTCTGCAATTTCTTTCATGAGATTAAGATAAGAGGTGATTCTCTTAGCACGAAAATCATCTATCTTATTATTTATTTCTTGATAAGGAAGCTCAAATTTTTCGCTGTAAAATTTTCTCATTTTCTCGACTAACATATCGTCAACCAATGAAATAGTAGAGTCAATTCCTAAATGAGCCACCCTAGCTGGAGAATCTATGGTAAAACCGATTCCCATTACAGGTATATGGAATGAGTGTTTTCTTTGATTCATTTTTCGAATTTTCGCTTTAAATATTCGGTAAAAATAGATTAAATTCAAACAGAGACAAGGATATTATTAGACTTTAACACATAATTGTTCAAATACACGAATGTTGCAAAAAACAGAGTATGTTAATCTGGATTTTGTATGAGTAAAATAAACGATTGTTTTATAATTTATTTTTTCTGAATGAACCCTAAAATTTAACAGAAATCACTATAAACTATCTCAGTTTTAAACGACCACCTTCTGGAAGTGAGTTTTCATTTTTAATGCCATTCAATTTCTTAATTTTTTTCATCCTTACCGCATATTTTTGGCAGATTCCTCTTAATGTTTCGCCTCTTTGCACGATATGAAACTTGATTCTAGCTTTTGAATTTTTCTTTTCTATGTATACGAAATCACCAGATTTCAGTCTGGTTTTTTTACTGGCGTCATTGTATTTTCTTACTTGCCATGTGTAAATACCAAATTCTGCAGCAATGGATTCAAAACTATCCCCTTTCAGGGCTTTCAAATAGCGAACCCCTTCGTTTTCATATATTAAGCGTTGATTGTCACTAACAGATACAGGCTTAAAATCAGTAGTGGTTGTAGCAACAGGTTCTTGCTCCTTTGGTGGTTCTACTACTTTGGGTTTCTCTTCTTTAATACCCAATTCTTTCATGCTTTTAATCTTGTCATATTGGTGAAGCTCGTTATCTTCTATTACTTTAATCAATAAGTGAGCATATCTAGGATTGGTAGCATAGCCCGCTTTTTTTAAACCATGAGCCCATTTTTTATAATCTGTAGTTTTGTATTCGAAAAGGAAAGCATAACGACTACGAGTCATTAAAAACTGTGAATGATCCTCAAAAGATTCAGCTGCGGTTTTATATTTCCTAAAACACTCGTTCTTTTTATCATCGTCCATAATAAATGAATCACCGGTCCAGCCTTTATGGCATTTAATGCCAAAGTGGTTATTGGCAATAGAAGCCAAATCACTTTTTCCTGAACCAGATTCTAGAATTCCTTGGGCTAAGGTGATACTTGCTGGAATTCCATGTTCCAACATCTTTTTTACAGCAGTAGCTTTGTATTTTTCAATATAGTCTTTCCTTACTGTATTGGTTTGCGCAGAGAGGTTGAAAACTGCAAAACTCAGGACTAAAAGGCTAATGATCTTATTCATATGATGAAAGCTGTTTTTAATGTAACGATATAATAATGCCGATATAATAATGGTTGAGGTTATCGAGTGGAACGCTGATAAAGCTCATTTCATTATATAATCGGTATAATTGTTCTATTTAAACAAAGAAAACAATTAATAAATTGTGCGATGATATGATTTGCAGAAGTTTTAAAAAGAGGAATGTTAACAAAGCTGATTATATAGTAGGTTATTATCAATGTGAATCACTTAACAAATATTAAGAGAAATTACAGCGAAACAAACTCAATTTATTATCTGTTAAGCCCTTAGTGGTTGGGAGAATCAGATTTTTTACTAAATTCGCAAGCCCCAATTAAAATAGGAGATTAAGAATGAAGATTGCAATACCTACATCAGATAAAGTAAACGTTTTTTCAAAAACAGGAAAAACCAAAGAATTTGCCATTTGTGAAATTATAGATGGAAGTTACGAATTTGTAGAATTTCGTATCAACCCTTTTCAAGCAGATGGTGATTCTCAGAGTGAAGAACATATGCACAAAGCATTATTAGAATTATTGAATGATTGTGATGCGTTATTAGTTCAAGCCACAGGAGAATTATTGCGTGCTGAATTATGGGATGCTAACATGCCTATCTATAAAACTAACGAAGAAGATTTAAAAGAAGCCATTACACTTTTTACTCTAAATATGGTGGGTCACAAGAGAATATAATTCTTATTTAGTATCCTTTCTTCCAATTTCCATTTTGAAATTTATTGAATCATTTCTAAAGGAAATTCAAACCAACTTTTAGAATTAAGCATTGATTTAACCCCATCATTTGTTTTGATATCGGTATAAATAAGTACAAAGTCTTTATATTTCCAGTATATTTGAAGCTTCAAATATCAATTCAAAACACATGAAAAATCGTTTCTTTCTTTTATTGATAAGCAGCTTGCTTATCTCATCTTTCTCATTAGCTCAGCATCACCAAAACTGTAATCATAGAGTTTCTTTTGAGAAGAGTAGCTTAAGTGATAGTTTAGATGTTCAATCTTATCATATTTTCATCGATTCCATCCTCTGGGATGCCGATGAATTGTATGCTCGAACAGATATTTCTATCATGTCAAAAGTAAATGATTTGTCCATCATTCCCCTCGAATTGATGAATCTAATTGTAGATGAAGTAAAAATTGGTGGAGTCCAGACAGAAAATTTTGAGCAAGTAGGAAGAAGACTAATCATTAGCTTAGATGAGTTGTTGATGGCAGATGAGTTGATTGAGCTAAGTATTAGTTATCATGGAACTCCATTTCATGAAAGCTGGGGTGGCTTTTATATAGATAATCAATATGCCTATAATTTAGGAGTGGGCTTTGATATAGAACCTCATAATCTGGGCAAATCATGGTTTCCTTGTATCGATGATTTTCATGATAGAGCGGTTTATGATGTTACGGCTAGGGTCGACGACCCTCTTGTAGCTGTGGCTGGTGGCTTATTACAAGAAGTAATAGATCATGGAGATGGAACAAAAAGTTATCATTGGCATTTAGAAGAAACCATACCTACTTATTTGGCTTCAGTTGCGGTGGGTAACTATGAAATTTATGAAGATAATTATGAAGGAATAAATGGCGACATTCCAATAAAAATATATGCTCGTCCGGCCAATGCTAGTTCGGTAGAGGCTAGCTTTATACATTTAAAAGAGACTCTTTCATATTTTGAGGAAAACTTTGGAGCTTACCCTTTTGAAAGAGTGGGTTATGTTGGTACTTCCGTAGGTGCAATGGAACATGCAACCAATATCGCCTATCCTAATTTTGCCATTGATGGAACTTTAGGATATGAAGGACTTTATACTCACGAATTATCACATATGTGGTTTGGTGATAAAGTAACTTGTGCCAGTGCGCTCGATATGTGGTTAAACGAAGGTTGGGCTACTTTCTCAGCCTTGTTTTATATGGAGGAGGTTTATGATGTGGCTACCTACAAAACCGAAATGCGACACCATCATAAAGAAGTGCTTAGAAATACCCATTTTAAGGACGGAGATTATTTGGCTTTATATGGCATCCCTCACGACTTAACCTACGGAAGTACAGTTTATGATAAAGGTGCTACAGTAGTGCAAAGCTTAAGAGGATATTTGACAGATGAGGTTTTCTTTCCAGCTATTAAAGCC
Organism: Bacteroidales bacterium; assembly: GCA_016744655.1. GTDB lineage: Bacteria > Bacteroidota > Bacteroidia > Bacteroidales > UBA12170 > UBA12170. The sequence goes on from JADGDY010000045.1 coordinate 16,187, forward strand.
TACCTAAATAGCTATGCCTATAATTATGCTTCTTCAGAAAACATGAGAGACTTCCTCACTGACCATACAGGGGTAGACATGACAGATTTTTTTGAAGCTTATGTTTTTACTCCAGGATTCTCAACATTTGTTGTTGATTCTATACAGTATGTTTCTGGAGATGATTATACCATTTATGTACGACAAAAGATAAAAGGAAAAGAGGTTTTCGCCAATAGTAATAAGGTTGATATTACTTTAATTAACGAGAACTGGGAGCAATTTGATGTAAGAATGGAATTTGATGGAGAAAGTGGTTCACAAATTTTTACTCTTCCTTTTGCTCCAATTGCATCCATGGTGGATATGGATGAAGTATATTGCGATGCTACCAGCGATGAAACGGTAGTCATCAGAGAAACAGGAGAGATTAATTTTGTAGATTCCTATTTTAAACTGGAGGTAGAAGAGGTTAGCGATTCAGCATTGATTCAAGTTTCTCATCATTGGGTAGCACCAGATGCACAACAAAACCCACAGGAAGGTTTAACACTTTCCGACTATCGTTACTATGAAATTGATGGGATACTTCCTGATGATTTTCAAGCCACAGGAATCTTCCGTTACTCCATGACTAGCAAACTCGATCATACCTTAATCAACGATGTTTTTGATAGTTTAGTGATTTTGTATCGTCCAGATGCCTCCACCGATTGGCAAGGTATTCCTTTCGAAAGAACAGGAAGTCCATTTGTAGGTTATATTTATGTTCCAAATCTTCAAAAAGGCCAATATACAATAGCTATATGGGCAGAAGAGTTTGTAAGTATAAAAGAAGAAATTACATTAACTGCTGAGGATTATCTACAATCTTACCCTAATCCATCCAATGGTAGAGTGTTTTTTGAATTGATGATGCCAGAGGAGGGGAGCCTTCTCATTTTCGATCAGAGTGGTAGACAAGTAGATTCTGTTTCCATAAAAGCACACCAAGAATCAGCAAAATGGGATGGCAGGAGAATGCCAAAAGGAAGTTATTTAGTCCGTCTCATCAACAAAAATGGAATCGAGTTATCTCAGCAAAGAATTATTATTCAATAAGACATGGATGCCTATAAATATTACCAAGAATTAGATGCCAGGCTAGAAGCTATTGCTATTGAGGACAATGCCCTAGCCATGAAAAAGTATATGAAAAACCATTTTGAGTTTTATGGCATCAAATCGGAACCACGAAGAGCAGTGGTTTCTGCTTTTAGAAAAGAGTATGGGAATATTGCTGAGGAGGAATTAGATGAATTCGCTCGCCTTTGTTGGGACAATCCTTATCGTGAATTACAATATGCATGCTTGGATATTATTGAGAAGGAAAAGAAACCCAAAGCGGAGCGATTAGAACTTTACGAGTGGATGATACTTCATCGTTCATGGTGGGATTCAGTGGATGGTATTGCGCCCAATTTAATGGGGAGGCTTTTTAAACAGAACCCTGACTTGATTAAAGAAAACACCCTAAGATATGTACAATCAGGTGAGCTTTGGCTGCAGCGTAGTGCATTGATATTCCAGCTTCGTTATAAAACAGAAACAGATTTGCCTTTATTATTTAATTATTGCGAAATGTTAGCTGAGCATAAAGATTTCTTCATTAGAAAATCCATAGGCTGGGGTCTTCGTCAAGCTGGTAAATTCTATCCCAATGAGGTGAAAGATTTTGTAGCAAAAACTGAATTGAGTAATTTGAGTGTGAGAGAGGCTTTGAAGCATTTGAAGTAAAAAGCTTAGATCAACGAGCTAAGTGAAAAAATGAGAATAATGTTGTCTGTGTAAATCAGCTCAATCCGTGTCATCGGTGTTTTGTTTGGTTATACTATATCAAAGCAACAATCATCATCCCCAACACAATAATTCCTTAGCAAAACCATTTATAGTTAAACCCATTTATGAGAATCTTAATTACCTCAACATTTCTATTATTAAGCTTATTGAGCCTTGGACAAAGTAAATACGCCAAGAAGGCTCAGAAGCTATACGAGAAACAGAAATATGAAAAGTGTATTGAGAAATCGAAGAAGTTCCTAAAAAAAGAGAAACGCTCATCCGAAATCCAACAGTACATTACCCTAAGTTATTTGGGTTTATATGATGAAGCTGAATTGAAAAGGAAATCTTCCACCTTAAAAAAGGCACTATTAAGTTGGCAACGACAAAACAAATACAACAAAGAAAAATTAGATTACTCTGAAACGAAAACAGAACTACGTAAAGCTATTTATGTGGATTTAGAATTAGTTGAAAACAAACAAAGACTAAAGTCCTATTATCATCATCAATTGGCAGAAGTATTTCATGATACTACAGATTTTTACAGAAGTCTAAATTCTTTATCAAAGTTAAAACCTGTTCATGCAGATATTGGTCCTGTTTTCGATTCCATTATCATCACCAACAAACAAAGAAGAACGCTTTTAGAGGAGGCCAAAAAACTAGTGGGAACACCCTACAAATATGGAGGTACCACTTCGAAAGGATTTGATTGCTCTGGTTTTACTCAATATGTATACAAAAGCATTGGAATAGATTTACCCCATAATGCCAATCTACAATCGAAGATGGGAGCAGAAGTGAGTTTACAAAAGGCACAAGCCGGTGACCTCATCTTTTTCGGTTCCAAGAGAGCCTCACATGCTGGCATGATTTATCAAAATAACAATGGTGAAATAGAACTCATTCATTGCGCATCAAGAGGTGTAACTCACCAAACAAATGACGATTTAAACACTATCTATTGGTTAGAGAAAATTATGGTAATTAAACGATTGATACATGAGAAAGAAATGTAAATAGTCTTTTAATATAAAGTTCTTTGATACAACCTTCGTTTCCCTCTTTCTAAATTCATCTTTTTATATAGAAAATATAGATGACCATTGTTTACTTTTAATTTATGAGGGAACTGTTTAGTAATTCTTGTCACCTCTTTTATTGAGCCATCTTGTAAATTGATTTCAAAAAGTGAATATCCTACTCCTGTGCTGAAAACGGTATAAGCCTTATTACCAATAATATCAGTTAGAATAACAGGACTCCAGTTTTTTTGATGATGATAATCTATCTTTATGCTTTTTAACAAATCTAGGTCTGTAGAATAAAAATTGATCTGTGATTTCAAATGATTAAAATAATATATGGTATCATTTAGATATTTCATGGTTTGAAAAGATGGAGCAAAATAAGTCATCTCTTCAAATCGAAGAATATCACCAAAAAACAATTTGTTTTCTTTACTATATAATATGTAAATAGCTTGTTCAAAAGCATCCATATTTTTCTTCCCTTCATTTATTTTGTCAATGATGATTTTTTCATGGGTTTCCTTATCAACAAAGTAAAACAGATGTTTCCACCGTTCATTCTCAGATTTATTATGAGGTAAATCATATAAATCTATAGCAGCATATTCCAGTTTCTGTTTATCATTTGTTTTCCCCTGAAAAGCAATATAATTTGGTGTTTCAAAGAGACAGTCCCCAAGTAAGTTTACAAATTTATTCAAAGCAGCAGGATAAATAAGGCGTAAGGAATATTCATCAAAATACACCTGAAAAGCGGAGTCTTTCGTCAAAAGATGACAATTTCCCATACAATCACTTAGAATTTGTGTTGGTTTTTTATTAGCTGGAATATCATTAGTTATAATGGTATCGAAATTATCATCCATTAAAATAACTTCATGATGATTTTTATGGAAATTATAGGAAAGAACCAATAAATTGGTGTCAATAAAGTCATAATCTATTATCTCCATATGACTTCCTTTAAAAACCTTGTAATCAGAAGCAATTATTTCTGTCCCTTCTAAATCAACGCTTCTAGGAACCAATGTAATTATTAAGGAATCAGTATAATTCTGCCCTACAATTATATTTGTACCTTCATAGGAAACATGTGTAATAGAAAGAACCACAGGAAACACGTCCACCTTTAGCGAAAACCTACCGTCAACGTTAGTGGATGTTCCCAAGTTAGTATTATTTAAGCCTATATTGGCGCCACCTATTGGTTGCTGAGTGGTGGCATCATTAATAAACCCGTGAATGATATAGGTTGTCTGAGCATTTGAAATAAGGCTTCCCAATAAAAGAATACTGATAAAAAATAAATGACTGAGTTTTGAGCAGATATATAAATTGAACGATTTCATTACTTCAACCTTTCTTTGGTTAGTGCTATTAATGAGAAAATATTTCAAGAACTAAAAGTACAATTATTTCACTAATTAGAATACTAAAACGTATCTTTTATTAACCAATTGTAAAATCGAAAAACAATTTAATGCTACTTTCTCAAACTACGAACAACAGCATCCAAATAAGCTGTAAGAGGATACATCTTTTCATCGTACCATAATGATGCAAAATACAAACCTATTGGAGCGGATACCAATCCGTTTTCTCTATAGTAGACATCTAACCATTCTAGACCTTTATCGCATTGTGCTTTGTATTTCCCTGTTTGCAATGCGGCTACAGAAAGTGCTGTTTCCTCTATTGTTCCAGTGATGTTTTTATCACCTCCCCAGCTTCCATCTTTATTTTGAACTTCTGTTAGAAACTGTTCTGCTTTGACGCAAAGTGACTGAATGGTTTTGGTTAAATTCTGATGAGAGATTGATAGTTCTTTAGCATCGTTAAGGTAGCTCAAAACTCTAGCAGTTCCGTAAACTGGATTTTCATGGGTTGGTGTATGTTGATTTCCAAACCATAATGGCAACCAAGCACCATCCTCTCGTTGTTTCTTTTGTAGGTATTTTATAGATTTATCGAGGGAACGCATATAGTCTCTTATCTGCTTTTTGGATAGCTTGCCATGAAAATGATGGAGGATGGTAACTATAGCTAAAAAGGCATGACCTGTTAAATCTGCGCAACTTTGGTCGAAAGGAAGTTTGCCCCAGCCTTTTGAAAAAGTAGGGAACCCACCGTCATTATTTTGCAATTTAAGCAACCAGTCTCCACCCACTAGAACCTCATCAGCAATGGTATGATGAGGAGCTAATTGCAGTAAAGCCAGAATAGCTCCTGGTGTGTCATCTCCATCTGGAGCAGAACCTGAGAAATTAGTCCAACCCCAACCTCCAGGAGAGGTTCCATTAAAAGGATGAATGGTTTTGTTTTGAACAGACTTTAAATGAGCTATCAGCTTTTCTTTTTGTCCTGAGTTCAAAACCTCCTCTTTTTTATGCCCTAATGCTTTAATGCTTAAACTGGTCACCCATGTGGAAAGGTCTACATCAATTGGGAAACCACCATCTTCTCGCTGCATTCGCTTTAAAAATACTATTCCTTTTTTCACGACATCAGTATTTCCATATCCAGCATTTGTTAGACTTAAGGAAACGAATGCGGTAAGCGGAATAGCTTCTAAAAAACCTCCACTTGAGGGCATGGATTTATGCAAGATTCTCAGGGCTTTCTTCTCGGCACTGCTTCGAATCCATTTAGCTAATCTCCCTGATTTCTTCTTTTTGAAAATAACAATTCCGACTGCAATTAGTGCTGGAATAGCATAACTCACCACACTTAAATTTAGCAATCGGTATATTTTCCGAGGCATTAAAGCCAATTCGAAAGGTAAATGAGGAATCTTTTTAAAAGCATCTTTCTCAGGGATTCCACATAAAGCACATAAAGTTAATATCGGGACTGAGAAGGTATAGTCTTTTTGATAGTGTTCCAAAATGGCATTGGCAACTCGATTGGAATTGATATCGATATTGTTTTGCAGGAGATAAACAGCAATTTGAGCTTGTAATTGTTTTAATGAGGCATCTTGATGGGAATATAGATTTAAAGCCGCATAAACCAAAAGAGAAGTGGAGGTATTACCCATACTTTCTGATGTATCTCCATAACTGCCATCAGTATTGATGTTGTTTTTCAACCAAGTGAATCCGAGTTGGATTTCCTGTTTATGTTGTTCAGACGAATGAAAATGAAAAGCGGCAATGGTAACCGCAACTCCCAAAGCACTAGAAGATAGTTTCCCAGTCCAAAATCCATCTTTGTTTATATCATTGACAAGGATTTGACTCAATTCTCTAAATCGTAATTCTAGTTTTTGCTTGTTCATCTCTCCTCCTCGTTTACCATGTTTCCTAGAGCCAAGAGGCCATAAAATGTATACTCCAAATCTTTAGTTTCATCACCATCTCCCGATAAAAAAGCTCCTCCAGAATAGTTGTTCTGTACAAAATTGAGGCAGCCTGGTATAATAAAACGCAAATCGTAATTACTCTCTTTTAAAGCAAAAAGTGCTACTCCAGTAGAAAGACCATCGGCATTATTCACTGACTCGAAAGCTTTAAAACCTCCACTTTCAAATATATAATGGTCTAGTTTTTTATGGAGTTTATTTGAGTTTAAACCGACCATTTTTCTTGCAAAAATTAAAGCCGATACAAGACTACAAGGAATATTGTTATGACCTTTATAGAAAAACAGCCAAATTCGAGCAAAGAAATAGACCATCCCTTTGTGTTTTCCTCCAGCATCTATTACCAAGGCAATGAGAAAAAACTGGTAGGACATATCAATCGTTCTGCCTTTCTTTAAAATCGTTCGAACGATAGAAATAGAAGATTGTTTTTCCTTTTTACTATTTAGTCCAGTCTTAATTAATTCTAAAGCCAATTCTTCAATTAAGCTATTGTGTTCTATTTCATTTTTCTCAAGAGCAAAGCCTTTTAGAGCTGAAAGTTCTTGGTGTTTTTCTGTAGCTAAACTCAACCAAAGACCAAAAAGGGAATAGTATAAATCAGGCTTTCCTGCTCGGTCAATAAAAGCACCATTTTTATGCTGTTGACTTTCTATAAAACTTTTAATCTCATTTTGAACATCTTTGTCCAAAGCCAAAAAACCTGCTCGAACATAAGAAACAAGTTGCAGATAAACGGGTGTTGTATTTTTACTATTCCTCAACATTTAATCTTTAAATATTTTACCCAGGACAGCATATAAACTCAATCGCAGTTTAGCATTATCTAGCTTGTCCAACTCATTATAACAATGTTGAATATAGTTGTTTAGAATCTCATCAGCTTTTGAAACTAAATCTAGTTCATAAACTCTTTTTCTAAATCCGGAGACCTCCACAAAGTCGCCATCTTCACCGTTTTCATAGAGTAAAGCAATGAGAAACGGGAAATCAGAAATTTTCTCGTCTTGCTCTTCTGCCCTAAATTCGTTTAAATCGTCACGAATTTGATAGGCAATTCCAAATAAATCTGAAAAATCAGTCAGTATGTGCAAGTCAGAATCCTCAGCTTCGCCCAAAATGGCTCCTAGCAGCAATGCTACTTTTATGGCCTCCCCAGTTTTATCTCTAAAAATCTGAAGTATTTCTTTTCTTGAAACTCGATTTCTTCCTTGGTTAAAGAGAATATCTGCTCCTTGTCCTTGAGTGAGTTTTAAATGAGACTCGGAAACCTTCTGAAAACCCTTAGCCATTATCTCAGCTTTTACTGGAAGCTCTGCTAAAACTCGATATCCTTTTCCTACCAGAAAATCACCAATATTGATGGCCTGAGCAATGCCATATTTTTTATGAGCAGTAGGTTTGTTATAACGTAAATCACTTTCATCCTCAATATCATCATGAACAAGTGAAGCCTTGTGAAAACACTCAATAATTAATGAAAGTTGGTGTAACACATCTTCATTTGTTTCGCTGGAATATGCCTTATAACTTAATGCTGCAAGAACTGGCCGCATGCGTTGACCGCCAATCTGGATATATTCCTTAGCTAAGTTTTCTGTATGGTCATTGGTGTTGAAATATTTGTCTAATGCTCCATTCTCGTAAAAGTCTTCAATCTGCCATTTCAAAGCAGAAATAGAAATGGGTTGAAGATTCTTATTGAACTCATAAGCTCTCACTTCATCAAACAACCATGGCAAATCGATTTTTGTATTTTCACATCCATCATACATTAAGGGGAGTCCGATTACAGGAACAGCAGATTTAGAAACGGGCCCAAAAGAACGCTGGAGCACAGGCATACAACTGACTCCGATTACCGCATCAATGGAACCTTCTTCCACTAAACCAATGGCTACAGTTGTTCCTTCGGCAACTAAAGTAGTATAGCCTAATTTTTCGGCTTCCAATAAAATATCATCTACAGGACAAGCTTTACAAGCGGCACAGATTAAGCCGAGCTCATCAAACACACCTTTACAGGCAGAATTGTCCTTTAAACATTGAGGTAATAATAACAAACGACGTTGATATGGGATGGACTCCACCGTTTTTCGCCAGCTCTCATTCCCTAATAATATGATGGTAAAGTCTATATATTCTTCTGATACTTTTAATTTCTTCAATAAGTCAACAGCCAATTCTTCCATTTGTGCAAAAGGAGCTGGAGGGAGTAAATTTATCTCCTCCACAAATAATCTACTTTCTTTACGAAGTAGATTCCGCAGTGCATCGTCTTCTGGAACTTTCAATATTCTTTTTGATTTATCCATAGACTATCCGTAGGCCCCCAAACCAAAAAATGCATTTTTCTTTGCGAAACGATAAGCCCAACTTTTTTCTCGAACTTGCTTTGCAGAACCATGACTAGGCACTTTCTTCATGGCACGTAAACGCTCCAATTCATTACCTCTACCAGAAGAATCTTTAGCTTGATGTTTTTCCGCCATTTCTGTAAGCCACTGTGGGTCATCCATCACAATGCAACCTTCAGTTTTTAATGGAATTTCAGCTTTAAACTCTTCTAAAAAACTAGAGTTTTTATAAATATCTTCAAGCGGAGCATCTGCCACATTGTTGGTGGCAAATTGAATCACTGGGCAAGGTTCAATATCTCCAGAAGCATTAATATGATGACTGAGCCCAGAAGCAGCAGGACAAAGCCCTTTGCCATCTTGGTCCCAATACGCATCTACAATAACTATATTATATTTACTGCGTGCCTCCACCATAAAAACTCGAAGTTTTTCAATTTCTTCTTGCGAAAGGGCCAAATCCACTTCTGCATCTTTCCCTACTGGACGATAAATATAATACCACAAATACAAAACTCCTCGGTCAATAAGAGAATGGATAAAGTCTTCGGAAAAAGCCAAAGCGAGGTTGGATTTACAAACACTCATGGCCACCCCGGTAACCAAACCGGCTTGAGTGGAATGGTCAATTGCAGCTTGAGCTTTTTGGTAAACGTCTTTTCCACCACGTCTGATATCGGCTACATCCATATCGCCTTCAAAACTAATTAGAGGAGTTACATTGGCTAGCTTTTTCAAATCGTTGGCAACTTTAGAAGTGAGTAAAGTTCCGTTGGTGAAAAGTTGAAAATAACAATCGCTGTGTTTTCTAAAAACTTCAAAAAGAGGAGGGTACATTAAAGGCTCGCCGCCTAGTATTCCAAAGAAATATGAACCCTTTTCTTTGGATTGGTTGATGATGCTATCTAGCATTTCGGGTTTCATTTGTGCATTGCTCTTTTTACCGGTCACCCAACAGCCTTGACAATTTAAATTACAATCGTCAGTAACTGAAATGAAATGAAAGGCTGGAAAGAACTCACCTTTTTTCATTCGCTTTTTAAACCGGCTTAATCCCATTGCACCTTTGATGCCCAAGTTGAACACAAATTTGTACAAGCATTTCTTATCAGTTTTTATGAGGAGTTGCTTTAACATCTATTTTTCCTCCAATCCTTTTTTGTATTCATTTATTGCTTTTAACTTTTCCTCCTCAGCTTGTTGCATGATGCCTTCCTTGAATATGCTTCGTCTCATGCTGTTTCTTTCGTTAAGCATGACAAATAATCCCGGTTTTTTAGCAGGAGAATATTCGCTTTTCTCAGCTCCAGGTTGTGCTCCTGATAAAACGGCATTTTCGGGCAAACGAGGAAATATAATTGCTGAAGCTGGACAAGTTCTACCACAAGCCGGACAGTTATTTTTACAATTTAGAGGATTCAACACATCAAGCTTTTTGCTCTTGAACTTATATACTCCAAAAACACAAAATCGAGCACATTGTCCACAAAGGGTACAGAGTGATTCATCGATTACTGGATACCAAGCTGGAACCTCTAAACTACTTTTGAGTACTTTATAGTTTGGAATAGAATTACTATCTAATGTCTCTTGTTTTAGCCAACTAACAATTTCTTCTTCTGAGAGTTCTCTGAAGTTTAACACCTCGAAGTTAGATAGTTTAATATTATTCTGGAGGAACATATTTTCTATCGCTCTAGGATAACAAGCTACAATAAACACCTTGTTGTATTTAGAGTCTAAGGAGTTTATGAATTCCTTTTCGTTTAGTGAAAATGCACATAGGTCATGGAGCTCGAAAACATCGATATGTAGGTGCTGAAAGGATTCAGCTAATACGTTTTGTTTTTTATCGGTGATGATTTTCGCACCACAGTTACAATATAATAGACAGTTTTGTTTCTCCATACCAAACTCAAATTAGATAGTTCATTCAAAAATAGGGTGTGCTAATTTACTATTTTCAAGAATATTTGAGAATTCTTTAAGAATATTTATGTTTGGTTGGAAGGGGACATTGTTTTGTTCTCAAGTAATTATGAAGTTCAATGTATGGAAGGAATCACGAACCTGAATCTATTTAGTGAAGATAAAGGCAAAACCCTCTAAAAATCTTAATACGATTTTCGTAAAGTAAAAATAGTAATCTCACCAGGACAATTAAAACGAAGTGGGACTCCAGAAACGCCACAGCCTTTACTGGTAAAGCCTTGCATATTTCCCATCTTCCAGAAACCTTTTATAAATTCGTCTCCTTCTTTTTGATGACTAATGAGTGCTTTGCCACCAGGTAAACATACTTGTCCACCATGGGTATGACCACAGAGGTATAAATTATAATTATGGTCTGCTGCCACATCGGCAAGTTCACTGGTATGAACTAGAGCTAATTTGAAGCCTGGCTTATCGCTAAAGCTTTGCAAAGCAGAATCAGTATAATATGAAAACGGATCATCGGCACCCGACACTATTATTTTCTGCCCATCCCGCGCCAACTCAATAGTCTCGTTTACTAAAAAACTCATTTTTAAACTTTCTTCATACTCTGTCATCAACCAAGTATCATGATTACCTAAAATGGCCAAAGGAGGAAACTCCTTTTGCAATAATTCAGAGAGCTCCTCTAAAGGTTTTAATATTTGAATGAAATCACCGCTATTTTCTGATCTATAGTCACCAGTTAAAACAGCCATATCAAATTCTACCTGATCTACTGCATGTAAAATACTATGCTTAATCTCTGGTGTAGAATCTATATGCAAATCTGTTAGATGAAGAATTCTAAAACCATCAAAATTAGAAGGAAGATTGGAAAACTCTAATTCATGGTGATTGATTTCTATTCTTCGAGCATTCTCATAGCCTTTTTTATAAAATCCAGAAATTTTGGCTCCCCATACTAGAAAACCAAGAATCCTCTTGAAGTAGTTCCAGTTGCTTTTGCTCTTTTTACCATGCCTTTTGTGCTTAAACTGATCGGTTTCCAAAACAGAACGCGTTGTGGCCCAAAGCAATCTTTTTTCTTTGCTTGCTAGTGATTTTTTGAATTTATGAGGTTCTTTCATAGCATATAAAGTTAATAAAAAATATTTAAGATTACAATTTGAAGAATAATACATGCATTTTTATCAGCTCATTAACACAGCTGTATCTATATTTCTGATAATTTTGAAGCTCATCAATAAAAAGAAATACTATGGCTAAAGTTAATCCTTATCTCAACTTTTTAGGAAATTGCGAAGAAGCATTTGATTATTATAAATCCATCTTTGGTGGCGAATTCACTTATATGGGAAGATTCGCTGATATGCCTCCTCAAGACGGTATGGAATTGCCAGAGGAATGGAAAAATAAAATTATGCACGTTTCTCTACCACTTAGCGATGAAACCATTTTAATGGGTAGTGACACCGGGGGCGAATGGGCACCAAAAACCACAATTGGAAATAATGTTTCTTTGAGCATCACTGCAGAAACTAAAGAAGAAGCCGACCATATATTCAGTAATTTAGCAGAGGGTGGTAAAATAACCATGCCTATTGCAGCAACATTCTGGGGAGATTATTTTGGAATGTGTATTGATAAATTCGACATCAACTGGATGGTGAGTTTTGATGAAAATCCTAAACCGAAAATAGGATAAACATGAAAACTCTTGAAATAAATACCGCTCTGCAGATCAACAAATCTGCAGAGGAAGTTTTTGAAGCATTGGTAAATCCAGAGCACATGAAACACTATTTCATTTCAGAAAGTAGTGGTCGAATGGAGGAGGGCGCTCATTTAGACTGGAAGTTTCCTGAATTTAAGGAGGTTTTTCAAATAAAGGTAAAGCAAGTCATTCAAAACGAGTTAGTATCTTATGAATGGCAAAGCACAGAAACAGAAATCCTAATTGTCACTTTTAAACTAGAACCTCTAGAAAACGATTCTACAATCCTTAGAATCAACGAAGGCAAAATGGAGAATAACGAGCAGGGAATTATTTGGCTAGGGAGAAACACAGAAGGATGGTCGAATTTCTCAGCTTGTTTAAAAGCATATTTGGAGTTTGGAATAAACTTGAGGAAGGGTGGATTTGATTTTATGGGGAATATTTGAAAAACCTCCTAAACTAGACTTGGCCAATCTACTAAATACATATAGGTTGCTAATGTTGAAGGGAAGACAATCAGAGGTTTAAAGAAATTAGAATTTGAGTCTGCAATTAGTATTACTGCGTTTAAACTGGTAAAAAAGCGAACTCGTATTTGGGCAAATAAAAGTTGAAGAGAAGTCATGTGGAATTATTGAAATTCAAAAACCACATGAGAATATTCTCATTAAATATTTAGGGCAAACGCACACGTTATTTTTGTCCGCGGATTATCGCAAATTAACACGAATTAGAAACAATGATCAGCTTTGCTGCCCCTTGTTTCTAAAAATACCGTGAATATTACTTTCAGTGAGCTCGCTTGACTTCGGTTAGTGGAACCTGTGGATAGATTTTCTTTTTATTAAAATGCATGTCGATTTCTAAATGTAAACTCAAAGTGTGAGTTTGTCCTGTAAAGATATTGATACTGGTTGCATAGGAATTCGAAAAAGCTAGATTCTAAAGATTTAAATTTGATTGAAGAGGCAATAAATCAGAAAGGCTCGATATTAATAATAAAAATCAAAAAGGAACAAACTCTGTCTGGTTATTGCACTAGTATATTTTCCAGTCCGAGTTCACATAGCAATCGGTTATTATACTCTTGACAACCGTCATCTCCTTCTTTGGGAGCCCAGGTTGCGAAGTTTTTATCAACGCTTGGGTCATATGGCCCATCTTTTACTTCATAAGCTACAGAACCTTCTTCTATTGAAATAAGGGTATGCCAAACTCCAATCGGGATTTCTCCACCATAATTTCCTTGTTTGGGATCTAGAATACTGTGGTCTACTATTTTCCCATTCTCGTTAAACTCGATTAACACAATCCTGCCTCGTAACACAAAAAAAGCTTCTACTTTATCTGGATCTTGATGCTTGTGAGGTTGTATGTAGGTATCAGGTTCCATAGCATTTAGCATCCTCTGCAAAGTAGCAGCATCTTCTTTATGGAAGTTGTAGTTCATCCTTCGTCTTTTTGAAGTTTTTGCTTTGGATGAAATTTGAGAAATGAGAGATTCATCTATCTTTAACATGGTGTTTTTGTTTTAAAGATAGTTCTTTTTGTTGAGATTATTTAATAGTATAATGAGTTAAGGATTTAACGAAGATATACTACTGCTTTACTAGCCTTTACTTTTCTTACAATTCTTTACTAGTGGGCCACAAAGGCACAAAGGATAATGATAGAATGATTTAATGGTGGTACTATGACTGCTTTACAAAACTTTACTATTCTTTACAAGTGAACTACAGAGTCACTAAGACACAGAGGATAATGATAGAATGATTTAATGGAGGTATGCGACTGTTTTACAAGCTTTTATAATTTCTTACTGTTTTTTACAAATGAACCACAGGTGATTATTAGTAAATGATTTAGCTCGATGTTTTTTTTGCTCCCTTTAGGGCTTGGGGCAAACAAAAAATATTATAGGCTCAGACACGGAGGAAAATGATAGAATGGTAGAAATACAACTGCTTTACCAATCTTTACTTTTCTTACAATTCTTTACTAGTTAATTCCGTCTAATGTACTTCTCCAAAATGAAGAAAGGGATTATTAGTTTCTTCATGAGCAATACTAGATTGTGGGCCATGACCAGGATAAACCACAAAATCGCCAGGTAGTTTGAACAGCTTATTATTAATACTGGACAAAAGAACATCTAAGTCACCAGTTGGTAAATCGGTTCTGCCAATACTTTCTCTAAATAAAACATCACCAGTGATAACAAATTTATCACTATGACTCACAAAACAAAGACTACCATTGGCGTGGCCAGGAGTATTTAAAATCTCCAATTCGCTATTCCCAAACTTAATAGATTCGCCTTCGTCAATAAAAATTTGAGGAGGGAGGATTTCTTCAATTCGCATTCCATAAACTGCTGCTTGCTTGGCTGCATTTTCGGTGAATTGAATGCCATCCTTATGAGCAGCATAATCCAATTGATGATGTTCTTTAACAAATGGAGCACCAAAACAATGATCGAAATGACAGTGAGTATTATAAACTCCTTTAAGTGTTAGCCCTTCAAACTGAATAAGTTTAGCAACCTCATTGTATTCTTGTTCAGAGCTAAATGAAGGATCTATTATGATGGCTTCTTTGGATTCATCCCATAATACATAGCAATTACACTGAAAGGGATTGAAAGGAAATATCTTGATTTGAATCATTGTTTTATTTTTTTGACAAAAATACGGTGTTTTAGGAGAGAGACAAGTTATAAATAATGAAAAATAGTTTGATTCAGACTCTAAATTTTTTCCAGATTTTCTAATTGACTAATTAGTAGGTTTTTCTTTTCTAAATCTAATTGATTTAATGTTTCTTCACTTTTCCTAAACCCCATTAACTTATAAACGAAAAAACCAATAAAAACAACTGATATAGCAAAATATAGAAATAGAGGAGGTTGTTTATCAATAGCTAATCCCTTCTGGTTTTGGATATATATCATAGCTGAAATAATGGTGATACCCAATGCATAATAGATACTTGATTTCATATCTTTTGTATTTTTGATATGCTCTTTTTCGATCTTTGTGAAAGTGAAAATTTCTTCATCCAGCAGGTCTAAGATTTCATCTTTTTCCTCCTCAAATTTTAATTGATCGTAATTTCTCTCTTTTAATATCTTGAAGGCGGATATGCATGTAGGCATGTCATTTACCCCATTTTTTCTGATTAATGAAATTAACTCTTGATCTGATTGATTTGATAAAAGGGTGTTTTTAGGGTGGCTCATTAGGAAGTATCTGTTTTATTGCAAAAATAAATCAAATAACAAAACCATTCTGTATTAAATTAAAAAGTAGGATTTTAGTTCTTAAAATATTTATTTACTAACCAAGTGCTTGTATAACATTATTATATATATTTATAGTCCCATTAACAAAAGACGCATGCACATTTTTAGAAAGCTACAATTGAAAAGATATTGGCAGGTTCATCCACTGGCTTTGGCTTTATATGTCTCTATTATAATTGTATCTCTTATTCCTAATTATTTTCAAGAATATCAAGCAGAAATTAAAAACATAACTGAATTAACTGAAGTTCAGAAAGTGTATTACCATGATCTGGATGGAGACGGGATTACTGAAAAAATATTTCTGAGTAATTCTAAAGAAAATAGAATGGCCAATGTATATTATTTAGATGTAAATGATATTTTAATTAACCAATGGAATTTAAAAGGAAAATGGTTAGACAAGCCAATGTTATATTTTGGGGATTATAATAAAAACGGCTATGCTGAAGTATATTGTATTACACAGGATCCTGA
>JADGDY010000232.1 GCA_016744655.1 Bacteroidales bacterium
TCAAATAATTAAGGTCTTCTTTTATCTCTATTTCTATTCGTTTTGGCATACCGTAAAGATACAAATTATATCAATCAATTGGAAATATATTTGGTATTATTTGCCCTGTTTGATGATGATTTAAAGACAGTATGTGTAGTGCTAGGAGTAGACCAAGAAACCTGCGAATTAAAAAACATAGCAACATATGAAAAATATCAAGGTAGAGGATATGCAAGAGCTCTAATTAAATTTGTATCAGATTATTATAAAAAAAGCTATAAAACGATGCTTGTAGGAACAGGCGAAACACCCGCAATTTTGTTATTTTACGAAAGTTGTGGATTTGTAAAATCTCATTCTATCAAAAACTTCTTTATAGATAATTATGACCATCCCATGTTTGAAGATGGCATTCAACTTGTAGATGTGATTTATCTGAAGAAGAATTTATAGAGTTTCTGTGAAAATTAGGTGCAATATTTTACTCCATACCAAGGCAGAGCGGATATTTAAAAACTCAGGGGATTGATAGTGTTCAGTCATCAACAAATACTATGACAAAGACTGTACTTGTTACATTAATTTTGATGTTGTTAGAATACAATATTTAGTATGTTATTATATTTTTTTATGGAAAAAAGGAAGCAAAAAGCCATACTGATGACTACGTGTCTGCAAGAATAAAAGGTTTCCCAAACAATAGCCTACCCTCGGCCTCCGAATTAAGACAAATAGTAAATATTATAATGTGTGTTCCAAATATACAAGTGTCTGATGCAAACATACCAGGTGCTCCGCAAAATTTATTAAGACTTCCATAAGGAAGTCTACTCCGCCTTATCAGGAAGTCGTTAAGCGGAGCAAATGGATTATAGGAAATAAAAACAATTCTGTCTGACGCTTGTTAGTGAGCATTCGTAGAAGGTCACTATAAGGAGAAGTTTATTGTTTTTTCCGGAAATCCATTTGTGTAGTAGACTTGATGATACAGCGGTTGGTTTTGCTACACTTTTTCGGAAAAGTGTAAAAGAATAAATGTTTAAAAAAATTCTAATACTAAATAAACGAAGTTCAGTCATAAGGAGCTGATAATAAGCTTTTTTTCATTTTCCCCAACCCCAAGGGGAGTGAAAAAAGGCAAGCTCCAAAACCATTAAATCTTCAGTTTGATGAATATCAAATATTTATTGTTTGCTTTTATTATGTAGGGGAGAACTTGTTCTTCAAATTGTTTAATAAAGCTCAATATTTTGCTTTATACCGAGGTAGAGGACGATGAGAAACCGCAGTTTACTTTCGTAAATGAGGATTTTGAAGAGTCCGATAACTAAGGTAGGGAGCAAAAGATAAGCATAGGAAAAACTAAATTGGGATTCTGTAGCTTAGCTTGACCAAGAAAACATCATGCGGAAAAACCTTAAACATATGATTCATATCCTCATCAAACTCAAACGGTAATTTGTCTCTGTCAAAATCACTATCATCTCTCGATTGGCTCCATACTAAATACACAGTACTTCCTGGCATGTATTCCCAGCGCAAAACCATATTCGATTGAAAATAAACGAATTTGAAATCGCTATCGCTAATGGTAACGTCGGCTTCACTATCGCCGTTTAAGTCAATTCCACCATCCTCATCTCTTACAACAGGTTGGAATCTATCGTAATAATAGGAAGCTTTTGAATCCGTCACCCATTTATAATTATCATAGGTTCCATTAGATACAAAAGGTTGTCCGTAATACTGGAGACTTAAATCTGGAGTGAAACTAAAATCTACTCTAAACTCTATCATTAAAGTCTTTTGATTGATTTCGGCTAAGAAATACTGGTCATCTCCTTCAAACTCTTCAGTACTCACATACTGTTGTCTGTTTTGATTAATTCCGTACCAAGGTTCCAATGAAATTTTTAGTCTATCCATAGGTCTATATGTCATGTCAATGGCAAAATTGCTTTTTGAACGATAACTGTGTGCTCCTCTAAACTGTGAGTAGCGGAAGCTAAAACTCAACTTTTTTCTATTGTCTGTTCCTAATCGGGTCCAGAAATTAACTCCATGAGGTAATATGTAAATTGGCCCTCCTCTAAGATGGGTTGGTGAATTAGATTGTCCACTAAAGTTGCCCCCTAAAGAGTAATTCCAGTAATTGGTAAAACTAAACCTTGTATTGGCATTAATTCCGTAATATTTGTGAACTCCATCAAAATTCCAACCATTCCAAAATGCCATATTTACGCTGGCTCTGCGAAAAATACCTCTTGGTTGAGGAGTACTATAACCTACCCAAAATCCTTGATTGATATTATCGGAATTTCTGAGATAGCCCATATCATTGAAATCCAAGCCTGGAGAACGCCAATTTATCCATGCATTGTAATTCCACCCACTATTGATATTTGTTCCAAAATTCAGATTACCAGCATGCCCACTAAGAGATTTTGCGGTAGAATCTAATCTGTTTTTCTTGGAATCTGGTCTTTGGTAGTATCTTCTGGACGAAGTCTGCATATTCATCATGGCTGAAGAATCCCCACTAACTCTACTTCCTAGAAGTCGAGCAGAGAAGGAATATTTTTTGTCTTTCCAACTGTGCTTAAAATTTAATCCTCCAGTTTGGGCATTATTAGGAATATCCTTAAGATGTTCGTCTTTTATAAAACGATTTGTAGAAGTTAACATTCCTCCTATGATGGTATTTCCTTTATTGAGTTCTTGTTCCAAACGGCCAGCAAAATAATTAGTCATGGGTTCCACATTTATTTTTTCAATGTTTCCACCTTCGTCCATAACTTCAGCAACTTCAGTATTGGTCACGCTTTCGAGTATCCCAATACTCAGACCTTTACTCGTTTTACCTGTGATTTTCGCAGCACCCAGTATTGTTGTGTTATCAGGTATTTTAACATGATCGTAATCGGGATAATATTGAGGGGATCTTCCTATTCTTCTGCTGTAAAATAAACCATTGGCAGAGTTATCTTCTTCTATAGAATATTCATATATATTTCTACCTTCGATAAAGAAAGGTCGTTTTTCATCAAAATAAGATTCGAATGCAGAAAGATTCACTTCAGAAGGATCGGCTTCAACCTGCCCAAAGTCAGGGTTAATGGTTAAATCCATAGTCAGGTTATTGGTTAATCCAATTTTTGCATCCACACCAGCTCTAGCTTTCCATTCGTCACCATCATAAAATGGAGAACCTTCTTCTTCTTTATAATGTTCGTAACTGCCCACAACATAAGGAGTCACATCAATTTGTCTTTTAGGTTGTAGGTTGGTTAATCCATGCAATTCTCCGAAGCGACTCACATATCCACTTTCTTCATTATTTATGGCTTGCCAAACGCTTCTTTCGTCTTTTCTATATAGCCTTCTCTTAACTTCCATACCCCAAACTTGCACACTATCAGAGGAAAAGCGCAATTGAGTTAAAGGGATTTTAAATTCTGCAATCCATCCTTTATCATTGGAGGAGGTTTTTAAATACCAAATAGGGTCCCAGGTACCATCCCAGTTTTCACCATCGAGTGTGATCTTTTCGTCTCCTTTTACTCCAGCTGCTGTGGCACTAAATGAATAGGCTGTCAGGTAATCATGGTAGGAATCAATATTGATTTCCACAAAATCCCCTTGAAAACCATCTCTTCGAGACATTCTTTTTACGATTTCTTCGGGAACGCTATCCAATGCATTAATGGCTACATATAAATAGTTATCGTCATAGATAATTTTGAATTCAGTTCTTTGACTAGGTATGGCTCCGTTGAAAGGCATCCATTGGGTAAAGTCTCCGGCCCATTCCACTGCGTCCCATGCTTCTTCCGTTAAATGACCATCTATTTTTGGTGCTTCCCCTTCGAATCTACTGGTTTGGTAGGTTCTTCTTTGCCCAAAAACAACAATCGTTGTAAATAGTAATAATAGTAGTAATGGTTTTCTCATATGAATGCAATTTGCACAAATTTTGCGCTTATCTCTTATCAATTAATATGCCAATAATTAGTAGTGTTTGTAAATGAAAATGTTACACTTAGCCGTTTTTTGACTAATGAAAAATAGTGTTCGCATAGTGACTTAGGTGTTCGAAATCGTACGTTTTATTGATTGCTTAATCATTATTTAACATCTGATTAACCAAAGGAAGTCCAATTAACTAAGAACAGGACGTTTAACAACTTTTAACCTGTCATGGCATGACTTAAGCATTATTTTTGTGTTTTACTGATTTAAATTTAAAACAAGAGATTATGCAAAAAAATAGCTTTTTATTCGTGACATTAGGAGTAATTATTGGTGTTTTGGCTTTTTTAGCATTCGATAAATCAGATACTCCTCAGAACTTTCAGTCAAATCTGGAAATGCAACCTGTGAGTTATGCAGCACCTCAGAATGTTCCAAACTTTGTGGAAGCTGCAGAAAGTACAGTAAATGGAGTGGTACACATAAAAACAAAAATGCTTAAGAAGAGCAGCGTTTACGATTTCTTTTATGATTTCTTTGGGCATCAACAACCACAAAATTACCAACAGCCTATGTATATGGCCACCGGAAGTGGAGTAATCATAAGTAAAGATGGATATATAGTAACCAATAATCATGTGGTGGAAGGGGCTCATGAAATTGAAGTGATACTTAATGATAAGCGTACTTATCAAGCAAAAATAATTGGAAATGATCCTTCTTCTGATTTAGCTGTGATAAAAATTGAAGAAGATGGTTTACCTTATTTACAATTTGGAAATTCCGATGAAGTGAAAATAGGAGAGTGGGTATTGGCTGTTGGAAATCCATTTAATCTTACTTCTACTGTTACTGCAGGAATTGTAAGTGCTAAGGCAAGAAATATAAATATTTTAGGAAGAGGAAATAGTTCAGCTATTGAGAGTTTTATTCAAACCGATGCTGCTGTTAACAAAGGAAATAGTGGAGGAGCTTTAGTAAATACTCAAGGTCAGTTGGTTGGAATTAATGCAGCAATCGCCAGTAATACTGGTTCGTATACAGGTTATGCATTTGCAATCCCCAGTAATTTGGCTCAAAAAGTAGTGGGTGATTTAATTCAGTTTGGTGAGCCACAAAGAGGATATTTAGGAGTAAGTATTGCTGAGATGAATGGTGAGTTGGCTGAAGAAGTAGGTCTGAATCAAATAAAAGGAGTCTACCTAGCAAGAGTAATGGAGGATGGCGCAGCCGGAAAAGCAGGTATCAAAGAAGGAGCAGTTGTATTAAAAGTATCAGGTCAGGAAGTAAATAGTACTGCCGAGTTGATGAGTAAAGTGGCACAACATCGCCCTGGTGAAAATGTGAGTTTATCAGTATTTGAAGATGGACGAGAGAAGGAATATAATTTAACCCTCCGCAATGTTTATGGAAGTACCAAAATAGTTTCAGAGCATGATGATTTCTATGTGAAAAGACTAGGTGCTGCTTTTGATACTCCAGACGATGAACTGATGAACAAACTGAATATTGATTATGGACTGCAAATCACAGCCATTCGTTCTGGTATCCTAAGTTCAAAAGGCATCGATAAAGGATTTATCATTCAGCGAATGAATAAAAAAGAGATTCACAAAATCTCAGATATTCGAGATGTTATTTCCAATGTAAAAGGAGGATTGTTAATTGAAGGAATTTATCCGAACGGAAAAAGGGTTTATTATGGAATTGGATTGTAATGGTTCTGGTTATTTAAGCAGCCATGTTGTTGATGAAGAAATAAAGTAAACGATGTTTTAAGTCTAATCGAAATTATGTTGGATAACCTATATTTATTAAATATCCAACTTCCCTGTGTGTGTGGTTTTTGTGATTTCTTTGTGGTTTTTGTGAAATAGCTATTCCACGAAGTTCCACCAAGGATGCATAAAGTTTCTCAAAGCTAAAATTTAAAGAAATTGTATATTTCAAAATACTATATCCTATAGGTTTGCAATTATTTATATCTTTTTTATTTGTAATGATTCGAAAAACGAGAGAAGCCAATTGAAAGTAACTGTAATAATAAAATTCAGGATTGTCCCAGCCCTAAAGGGTGCCTGAATTTTAATGCCATCTCCTTTTATAAATTGAAATTCCAATTGGTTTTGAAAAACTTATTTAAAAAAAAAATACTGTCCAAAACAATTTCCATTTTCAAAAAAAGATTCTTCTTAATCC
>JADGDY010000046.1 GCA_016744655.1 Bacteroidales bacterium
ATTATCAACACAATATAACGATTTTATTCTATTCCGTTCAATTATATATTATTAACTTTTGAACATTTTTGTGAAAAAAGTGTGCGTCTGCCCTGGGTTCAAAGCCTTGAAAAACAAAAGGATTGAGGCCCTGAGATTTGAAAGATATTATTTACCTTTACAGAAATCACTGAAAATGCCATCAAAAAAGATTAAAACACCTTTGGAACCTGGAAAGGTATATCATATATACAACCGTGGGAACAATCATCAAAATGTGTTTTTTAAAGATTCTGATTATTCATTATTTCTTGAGAAACTATCTAAATATTTGATACCTTATTGTTCCATTTATGCTTATATTCTCATCCCTAATCATTATCATTTGGTTTTAAGAGTAAATGATGATTTGGAAATAAATGAATTGAGTATTCAATTTTTAAGGTTTTCCTTAAGCTATACCAATAAAATAAACTTTGAAGAAAACAGAAATGGAAGTTTGTTTTTAAGTCATTTTAGAAGAATCCATGTTGATACAGAAGAGTATTTAAAAAGGCTGATTTTTTATATACACCATAACCCTACCAAGCATGAAATGATAAAGAACTTCAAAGATTATCCACATAGTTCTTATAAATCAATTGTTTCGAATAAACCAACTCAATTAGCTAGGAAAAAGGTATTAGAACTATTTGGGAGCAAAGAAGAATTTGTTAGTTATCATCAGGTTTTACATAATGAAGCTATTATAAAGAAATATCTTTTTGATGAAGGCGAATAAATAAGCCAAGGACGCTATCCCCTGCGTACATTGGAGCTATCATCCTTTCAGTTATTCCTAAGCAAAGGGATCAAAGCCTTGAGGCACGAAAGGATTGAGGCCCTGGGATAGAAGTATATATCTCTTATGCTTTGATTGTTGAGCTTCAAATTGAATAAATAGTAGCTAGCGAGAATTTGTAATCCTTGCAATTAGTGCTGTGTTCTAATTGTTAGATAGAAAGGATTTTAAATCCGTTCAAGCTATAAAGTAAGGGTAGTAGCAGAAGGCTGAAGGCCTTATATATGAATAGCCATGGGCATCGCCCATGGTTATGAATGTCACAGTTAATGAGGTCGGCCAGAAAATGAAATTGTGAAAATAGTTTTCCTGCCGACTAATAAATAATTAAAAAAATAAGGGCTAAGTAAAGGGTTTGATTTCTTAGGCCAAGGACGCAATACCCAGAGTTCTTCGGGCCTATCACCCTCTAAAACCTCCCACCATTAAAAATCAAAATTCTCAGGGTCAGGTCCCGTTCTATTATCACAATTCAATAAATCTATCTGTGCCATATCTTCAACACTAATTTCAAAATCGAAGATATTGGCATTGGACTGAATACGTTTTTTTTGAGAAGATTTAGGAATCAAGAGAAAACCCTTTTGCAAATGCCATCTCAAAACCACTTGAACAATATTCTTTTGATATTTTTTAGACAATTCCTGTAAAAGTGGGATGTCTAAAATCTTGCCTCTCATCAATGGACTCCAGCCTTGTAATAATGTGCCATGGTTTTCGCAAAACTTGACCAGTTCAGGTTGCGCCAATTCAGGGTGTAACTCTATTTGATTAACCATAGGAACGATTTCTGCTATTTCGTAGATATCTTCCAGATGGTGTTGATTGAAATTACTCACTCCAATGGCTTTTATTCTTCCATCTTTATAGAGCTTCTCCATGGCTTTCCAAGTGTCTAGATACTTGCCTTCTACAGGCCAATGAATCAAATATAAATCCAAATATTCGGTTTGAAGTCGCTCTAAAGATTTCTCAAAAGCCTTTATGGTCGATTCATAACCTTGATCTGCATTCCATACTTTAGAAGTTAGAAATATGTCTTCTCTTTTTAAGTTCGAATCTAAAATGGCTTGTCCAACTCCTTCTTCATTTTTATAAATGGAAGCGGTATCTATCAATCGATAGCCCTCCTCAAATGCATATTTGATGGCATTTTCTACTTCTCCTCCATTTTCTGAGCGAAACACTCCCAATCCGAATAATGGGATTTCTACTCCGTTGTTTAGTTTTCTGGTGCTATTGATATTTTTCATGATTACAATATTAAGAATAATAAAAGGTACTATCGCAAAAAGCAATGTACCTTTCTAAAAACAAAAGTTACTCTGAATTTAGTGTCTGTCTATAAAGTCAGTGTTTGATTCAGAATGTTCGAGTTCAAGGCTTGCGCAGTACTGAATAACAATAAGTTTACTTTTGTAAATGTTTGTTTTCAGTGCTAGCATAACGTAGAAATCGGACATTATGGACAAACACTATTCAAATATTAGTTCAGCTCTGACCAATTCAGCCTCACCTTCAAACAATACTTTTAGGTAATGAATATCTTCTTGAGCTTCTATCTCTCCATGATAATAGAGTGGATGTAAATAATCGTATTTACTCTCTTTTTCTTGATAATCATTAACCTTAGTGTTTACCTTTTTATAGTCTTTTCCGTTCTCAGAAACCCAAATACTTAATCCTATTCTATCGGTTTCTTCAAAGCTATAAATCCTGAATTTCTTAAAACCTTTTGCAGTTCTGTAAATCAGCTCACTTCCTTTTTTTCCTTTAAAACGATTTATATTTTCTTTGAATCTTCTATCGTTTCCAGTGGTGAGTTCCAAGTCTTTCGAGAAATACTGCTGACCAATATTTTCCATATTATCAACAATAGCATTGTCATTCACTGTGATAGGACCAACAATATTTGAAGCAGGAGAGGAGCCTGCTGAATTAACAGCTACAATTCTATAAAAATAGGTTTGGCCAATTTCAGCACTATAGTCATTATAAAGTGGTAAATAAGCGTGTTGAGCATCGGAGACATGGTGAGCAATACGAGTCCAAGGCCCTGAGGATTTTTCTGCTCTTTCCACATGATAGGCATTTGCACCTGTAGCGCCTTTCCAACTGATGCTATAAACCTCCTTAATAGGAAGTAATTGGGGTGCTTTCGGTTTTTCAATTTCTGGAACTTCCATATTTCGCATTTTGTAAATCTTATTGCGGTACATTTCCAAGAAATTGGCTTCATCATAAAGCGTTCCTGAGCTAAATCCAGGCCAGCGATATGCTTTATATATACCTTGTCCATGAGGCTCAGAATGCCAATAAAATCCACCTTGCTCTCTGTGTCCTCTCAATCCCCAAATTAATGCGCCAGAAATTTCTTCTGTTGCAATAATTTTATCAATAAGGATATCCATTGCTCTAGTACTTTGAAAGCCAAACTCACCTAAAATATAAGGCTTTCGGCCATCAATAATTTCAATGTTCTTTTGAATGTGACCATAAATTACATCAGGGTCAAGGGCATAATGATGGGTGTGAATCAAATCAATATTAGGGTCTGCTACAGATGTTTCTCTAACGAATTTCTCATCCATGGCATGATATCCATCTAGCAAAAGGTGGTTTTTGTCGATGCTCTTAATAAAGGCTGCAATTTCAGCGGTCCATTCATGAGGACAAACCAACTCGTTGCCAGTTTCCCAGCACATAATGCTTTTGTCATCTTTGTATTTGGTTCCAGTTAGGGTATTGGTTCTATTTAAGGTAAATTCAACGGTCTTTTTAAAGTCTGCTATTAGCTGTGGGTCTGTCCAGAAATCATCCCAGGTTTTGTTTCTGAAAGCAGCATATTGAGGAGCTCCTCCCATCCAATCCCAGTTATTGAGTAAGGAAAAGATAATGCGAATTTCAAGTTCATTGGCAATTTTTAGCATTAAATCATTGACTTTAAAAGCCTCCTCATTAAACTCTCCAGGGCCTGTGATATGAGTGGCTACACTGTCAGGGAAGTCAGGATATTTCACAGGTAAAGTATAAATCCTTACCACTTCACCCCCCATTTGCTTCACCGACTCCAGCACATCTCTAATCTCATATTCTGTAGGTAATTTATAAGGATAGACGGTCCTAAAATCCATTTCATCCTCCACAAAATTCAATGTTGGGATATTGAATGAGATAAAGCGAAACTGCTCTTTTCCATTCATGAGTTTGTTTCCATCGGCGGTGATAAAATGCTCAAAGCCTTGGGCATGAAGATTAGGCAGCAGCAGAAATAAAACTGCTACTATAATTAAAGATTTTGATTTCATGATTTTGTTATTTTTTGATGTTTTGTAGTTCTTTGTCAAAATTTCTAAGGATGTTTAAAGTAGATTCATCGTTTTCATACACTGAATACCAACCCTGTAATTCATGAGGAGGGTCGCCAATAAAAGGGTCGCCTTTTTCCCAAAAATCGCCTGGACGAGGAGCTCTTCCCTCACCTGTATACGACCAGAAATTAATACCTTGAATAGGGCCATCAGATTTAATATTGTCTAAAACTACTTGATAGAAATATTCATAGAATTTATCGCGATAAACAGTGGAAGCATTCTCTTGAAAGTCTCCGCC
Source organism: Bacteroidales bacterium (assembly GCA_016744655.1). Lineage (GTDB taxonomy): Bacteria > Bacteroidota > Bacteroidia > Bacteroidales > UBA12170 > UBA12170. The sequence continues at coordinate 4,433 of JADGDY010000046.1, forward strand.
ATCTCTGGCAATTCCAAACTCTTCTAAAACCATAGGCTTGTTGAGTTTGATAGCTGCAGCTTCGTGAGATTTGATATAATCTTTTGCTAAATCCATGGCTGGTTGAAAGCTTTCTTCCGCTTGATTAGGGTCGAACCAACTCCAATTTTGAGGCCAAACATGTAAAGTGATATAATCGATATAATCAATTTGATTGTCGAGAATCACATCTACTCCAGCATCTGTACTGTTTGTACTTCCTTCGTTTCCGGCTGCTACTAAATGATTTTTATCGAGGTTTTTTATAAAAGCAGCAGCATCAGCTAACCATTGACGGTATTCTGCAGGATAGTCATATCCTCGTGGTTCATTGGCCAACTCCCAAGACATAATAGTAGGGTCGTTTTTATAGATTTTATTGGTGATGTGATTCTTTCGATTGATGATGGTTTTTACCGTGTTTTTATAAAGCTCTTGGGCTTCTTGATGTTTATAAAACTCACAAGAATAGCTGGTAAAAATACTCCAACTGTAAGGTGGTTCTTGAGGATATGGAATAGAATCGGCACCCGTCCATTCTAAGAATTGAGGGAAACCACCGCTCCAAGTCCAGTAATTCGACAGTACCATAATGGCTTTCATATCTCGTTTTGCCATTTCAGCCAATAGGAAATCTAGTCCGCCAAAAACATCCTCATCAAATACTCCTGGAGCAGTTTGGAGGGCAGGGTGCACACAGTATTTGGCATCTTCATGAGCTTCACTTGCAGCCAAAACTCTCAGGTTGGTAATACCCAACTTTTGCATTTGGTCGAGTTCTCTAATGAGTCTTGCTCGGTCACCCGATTTTTCGGCTCCGAGGTTCATACCATACCAATAATTGGCACCAGAAAAGTGATAGGGCTTTTGGTTTAAAACAAAGTCGAGCTTGTGAACTTCTACGAAATTTGATTTTGGCGATTCTTGGTTCTGACAAGAAACCATGGAAAGGAGTATGAGTAAGTAAAGGAGATTTTTCATTTTATTGCTCTATTTGTGTGAGTTGTATATCTTTTAATTCAATGGATTGTTGGCCAACCAATTTTTGAGTTTTTACCTGAAGGGTAGTTTCTCCTTTTTTTAAATGGAGGATTCCAGCCTGATGCTTGGCCCAAGATTTTGTGGGCGCTTCTTGTGACCTTTTTATTCGGTCGAAACTAGCATGTTTTTCTGAGACAAAAGCCTCGTCAATCTCGGTCACTAATTGGGCTTGTCCGGCTGAGATAGTAAGCACAGTTCCAATGTTTTCTGCGTCACAATTATAACTAAGTGTAATTTGATAATTGCCCTCCTCTAAAATGTCGATATTCCATTCTGCATAGGCATCGGTACTGGTCCAAAAGTCTATCCAATCGTGTGCCCAACCATATTTGGCATGATAGGCAATTCCGGTGTGTTTTCTGTCTTTTCTAAATTCGAAAGGAGGAAATAATATTGATTCGTGGGCTGGAAGTATTGATTTTGGGAACTCCTGATGTCCTACAGGAATAGCTTTGGGCTCAGCATTCTCTACTTTTACTTTTTGATACCATTGTTGCCATTTCGATTGGTATTCTTTCATGAGCTCAGGTTGTAAAAGAGCAATATTGGTTTTCTGACAGCTATCCGATTGTAGGTGAAATAATTCCTGGTCTACCATTAAATAATCTAGACTTCTTACACTTCTTTTTCCTGACCATTCTTGAAATAAAAGGCGGTCTTTATTTTCAGCCTTCTTCATTATTTGGGGGAGTAAACTCATTCCATCCATTTTGTTTTTTGGAGGAGTCTGGCTATTGATCATTTCGAGCAAAGTAGGTAAAAGGTCGATGTGAGCAGAAGCTTGAGTAATTTGAGTTTGGACTTGGATATGGTTTGGCCAGCGAATAAAGCATGGAACTCGCATTCCTCCTTCATCCACTGAGCCTTTTCTACCTTTTAAGCCCGCATTATAGCGGAAATTCAAAGGCCCATTATCCGATAAAAAAATTACAATGGTATGATTCTTTATATTTAATTCTTCAATTTCGTTTAATACTTTAGCCACATTATCGTCAATATTTTCCATCATTCCGTATATTCCAGCATCGAAATCAGAAAGCCCCATGGCTTTGTATTTGTCATAATATTTATCATCCACTTGAACAGGAGTGTGTGGAGTATTATAAGCCAAGTAACAGAAAAATGGTTCATTGGCATCTTCCGATTTCCTTATAAAATCGATGGCTTTATCGCTCAAAATATCGGTGATATATCCTTCCGGAATGACTTCTTCGCCATTGTGTTCCAATACAGGTTGATAATAATTAGAGAGATGGCCAGCAGTAAAACCATAAAACTCATCAAAACCTCTGCCGTTCGGGTGATATGGATAGTGAGCTCCATTATGCCATTTGCCAAAGCAAGCCGTTTGATATCCTTCAGCTTTTAGATAATCAGCTATGGTTTTCTCATTGAGATTCATGTTTTCTCTACCTCTAGTTACACCTGAAACCCCAGTCCTTTGATGATATCTCCCAGTGAGTAAGCTGGCTCTGGTTGGAGCACAAACTGGGCTCACATAAAAATTGGTAAAATGAGCACCTTCCTTAGCCAATTGATCTAGATTTGGGGTTTCTAAGTATGGGTTTCCAATCATCGATAAATCGCCATAGCCTTGGTCATCTGTGAGAATGAGGAGAATGTTTGGTTTTTCGTTTTTGGTTTGACATGAAGGCAGAAGGAATAGGATTCCTAAGAAAAAAAGTAATGTGCTTATATGTGTTTTCCTATTCTCCATTGATTCTTTTATTGGTACATATTGGGTAAATCATCACCAAATAATATGCTTTCATGCTTTCTAAAAGCTTTAAAATCTTCTGCCTCTTCATGGCCTAAATAAGGCACATAGAAATGATGGGTATTGGCATTTCTCCAGAACATGATATAGGCTATATTCTTGGTTTTTTCATTGTGCTGAAGTATAGGTAGAAATACTTCAGTGAAAATCTTGTCCCCTTTTAATCCCTCAATTCCTGTCTCTGTGAAAGCAGCTATTTTATTTCTCTTTTCTGCAAAATCACTAATCACTTCAAGGCGTTGAAGCAGTCCAAGCGTATCACCAATTTTAAAAGAATAATAATCATCATAGCCTATTACATCCACAAAATCATCGCCGGGATAACGATCCAAATATTCCTTCTCGTTGGTGAAAGCTCTATCTGGTGAATATACAAAAAGTAAATTATTGAGCTTTCTGGTCTCCATAAGATATTTCATGGTGAACTGGTATAGTTTTTTGTATTCCTCTGGGCTACAATGAATTTCTCCCCACCAAAACCAGCTGCCATTATTCTCATGAAATGGTCGAAAAAGGATGGGAATTAAATTTCCATCTTTTGTTTTTAGGCTTTGAATAAAATCGGCTGCTAAATCTAGCATTTCCACATAATTCTTATGAAATTCTCCATCTGGTAAAATCTGACTTAGAGTAGGATTGGCAATGGTTTTATCTGTCCAAGAGCCATCGTCAGTTACAGGGTTATAGGTATGCCAGCTGATGGTATTTATGGAGCCATGCTCATAGGCTTGTTGAATGTATTCACGTATTTTATCAAAAGGGATAGAGTCCAAATTATTGGGCCACCCTCTACCAATTCCTCCTATATCCCAACCCACAATAGCAGGGTAAGAACCTGTTATATCTTTAGCATCGGAGCGGCCATGCTCGTCCCACCAATTTACTCCATAAGCCAAATCATCCTGATGCCCAACTAAAACATAATCTTCAGCCAATATGTTGAGCTGATGATATAAGGCTTTGGTTTCGGAGTTGGCATTAGTATTTACAGGTAGAATGCTATATTTTGTAGTTTCTTGATTTTTAGCCTCCTCAAATTGGCAAGATGACAATAAAACCAAGCTCGCAAAGAGAGCAAAAAATGGTTTCACAATAATAGTTTGGGTTATAAATGCTTTCATGGGTTAGTTTTTGCTAGTAGAGTTTAGTAGTTTAATGACTTCCATCATTCCCCGAGAATTGTGATATGGCCCTTTCCATGGTCCTACCAAATCGTCAGAAACATTAGGTAGATATTCTTGGTTAACTCTCCACCACCATTCGCCACTTTCGTGTTTTAAGTGTCTTTTGGTGAATTTCCATAGGTCTTTAACCACTTCTAAATACTTTCCATCTTTTGATATTTCATAGGCATTCATAAAACCAACCATCGCTTCAAACTGAGGCCACCAATGTCTGTCAGAATCTATCACTCCACCTGGATTTCCTTCATATAATAGGGAACCATCCTCATGGATTCCTTTTTTCAAGGTGCCAGTGGAAATTTTGAGGAGGATATCTTGGATTTCCTGAATGATTTCTGATTCTTGAGTGGCTTTTGCAGCTTCTAACATAAGCCAAGCCGCTTCTATATCATGACCATAGGAAATTACATCGTTTTGTGATTCCCATTTTCTGTTGAAGAATAGTTCCAAGTGATAAGTCGTTCCATCCATTATTTTATCTTTATGAATGAATAACAGATTTTTTAATGCTTTTGCTAAGTTGTTATCGGGCCAAATTTTATAAAGATTGGTATAGGCTTCGAGGATATGTAAATGAGTATTCATGGTAAAAGGAGCGTTCATGTCCTTGTCACTCAGTCGCATATCTTCTAAAGGTTCCCAATTTCTAGCTAAGGCCTCAATATATCCTTGGTTTTCTGTATCATAGAAGTATTTCTCAATATCTTGAAATAAATGAATAGCTAAATTCTTTGCATTGACATCTCCCGAGGCTAAATAATATTCGCTTAATCCATAAATGGCAAAGGAGAGGGCATAGGCTTGTTTTCTATCATTTATCGATTGCCCATTTTTATCAAGTAACCAAAATGTTCCACCAAAATCATGGTCTATAAAATGCTTTTTGATGTATTGAAAACTCTGTTCTGCAGATTTTAAATAAGCTGAATTATTTTTGAAATTATAGGCAGCTGAAAAAGTCCAAAGAATACGGAAATTGAGGATGGCAGCCTTTGGAGCATCAGAGTCTACTTCTTGCAGGTGATTCATCTGGCCAATAAATCCCCCATTGAGTCCATCTTTGGTTTTGCTCATCCAGAATGGAAGCAAACTATGGAGTAATTCCTGTTCAAGTTCTTGTTTCAAATTCATCTTTTCAGATTGCATTTAGATATTGTTTTTCTTAATGATAGATTTCAATGTTTCAACAGAAGCAGCACTTCTCAGTCCATCTTCTGGCGAATTTATGCAATAATCTAATAATTGTTCCACTGTGGTGGTGGCTACATGCATACGTGTGTCAGAGGAGGCATAATAGATAAATACTTTTCCATCTTCATCAGCAATCCAGCCATTGGCAAATATCACATTGCTTACATCACCTACTCTTTCTTCATTATCGGGAGCTATAAAATGGCCTGCAGGTTTGTGAATCACTTTTTCAGGTTGCTCTAAATCTGTCATAAAAACATATAAAACATAACGTAGTCCAGCAGCGGTATTCCTAACACCATGTGCCAAATGTATCCAACCTTTGTCAGTTTTTATGGGCACAGGACCTTGACCATTTTTCACCTCTTTAATGGTATGATAAATCTTATCATCGATAATGGTTTCAGATTTTATTTCTGCTTTGCACATATCATCAGTGTAACCAAAGCCAATACCTCCACCAGAACCCGTGTCAATAAAGCCATCTTGTGGACGAGTATAAAGCGCATATTTCCCACTGATGAATTCAGGGTGTAATACCACATTCCGTTGTTGGCCAGAATAGGTGATAAGGTCGGGGAGGCGCTCCCATGTTTTTAAATCTTTTGTTCTAACAATTCCGCAATTGGCCACAGCAGATGAAGTGTCTCCATTTGGTGCATTGGGGTCTTTTCTTTCGGTACAAAACAAGCCATAAATCCAACCATCCTCATGCTGTATCAATCTCATATCGTATACATTGGTGTCGGGGTTTTCGGTTTCTGGTAGTGTAACTGGCTCATCCCAAAATTTGAAGTTATTGACTCCATCTTCACTTTCGGCTACCGCAAAGAACGACTTTCTATCAGCTCCTTCTACTCGTGCCACCAAGCAATACTTGCCATTGAACTTAATAGCTCCTGCATTGAAAACTGCGTTGATACTGAAACGCTCCATGAGATAAGGATTGGTTTCCTGATTTAAATCGTAGCGCCAAAATACAGGCGTATGTTTTGCGGTTAGGATAGGGTTTTTATAGCGGTGATAAATCCCATTATAACCCTCCTCCAATTTTTCATTTTTCTTTGAAGTAAGGTCGGTATATTCCTTTGTGATTTTATGTAATCGCTCGGTAAATTTAGCGTTAGTTGTCATATTCAATATTTTTTAATTAAGCATTTTTTAAATGATCCCACCAAGTTCTCTTCATTATAAAACCACCAATTAGCGTGATGATGCTGAGGATGACGATAGGCCAAGTTTGTTTCAATACTATATACATTGGCAATGCTACCAATGCCGTTTGAGTGATGACTCCAAGCAAGATATTGAACATATCTCTTTTGAAATCTTTATTTCTTTTAAAATTAGGGTCTTCGGCTATTATTTTATCATGAATGGGTTTCCAAAATCCCCAAGGTCTTACTGTTTTGTAGAAATTCTTAAGCGTTTCCTCTTCAGTAGGAGGCGCTGTAAAGGTTCCAATTATACAACCTGCAACAGATATGAGGAGAATAAATGGGAAATAATATAAGTCGAGCGTATCGAAAATATATGGGAATATTAATGCAGGAACAATTCCGGCCACCATTCCCCAGAAGAATCCATTTCCATTAAAGCGCCACCAATACCATTTTAGGATATTTGAAGCTACATATCCACCAAATAATGCAGATACTATCCATTGCAAAATGGCATTCACATCTAGGGCATATATTCCAAATACAATGCTCACTATTACCACGGTTATTCCAGTTATATAATTGGTTCTTTTGATGGTTTGGTTATTGGCTTTGGGATTGACATATTTCAAATAAATATCATTGACAATATAAGCTTGAGCTGCATTTAAGGTTCCAGCAAAAGTGGACATAAAAGCTGCTAATAATCCTGCCAAAAGAATTCCAGTAAAGCCTACAGGAACAAATTCGTTAATGGCTGATGGTAGGATTTGTTCGAAATCTAATCGGCCTCCTACCATTAAATCCAATTGGTCGTAGAAGAGGATGGCCAAAACCACAAACCCAGTTATCATAAAATAACGAACTGGCATTAATACCACAGAAACAAATCCGCTCATTTTTGCAGCTTCTTGAGGACTCTTGGTGCTTAATACTTTTTGCATGTCATAATTAGGCGCTGGACCTGCAATACTTACCAGAATTCCTTTAAATACCATCATCATAAAAAAGATGCTAAAGAGAGAATATCCGTCGGATTGTATTTTCTCATTCACCCCCGTAATAATATTGGACCAGTCCATATCTAGTTTCCATCCAAAGGAAGGACTCATCCAGCCTTCGGGTACTATTAAATCGTGAGAACTTAAGGCATTCATAGCTATTATTCCTATCACTAAAGCTGAAACAGTCATGATTACATATTGAATCACATCGGTCCAAACAATACTGGTCATACCACCTAATATGGTATAGAAAACAGCAAAGGCGGTAAAGATAATTCCGTAGATATGAGGTACATATTCAGCTGCAACTTCGAAAGGAATAAATGGAGCAATGATGTCCCATGGAATAAAGATTTGAACGAATTTCCCAAGTCCAATAAATCCATAAGCTAAAAATCCCAAGCAGCTAATTAATGCAAATACAATAACAATGGTATGGGACAGTTTGCCTCCTTTTTTATTTCCAAATCGAGTGGAAATCCATTCTGCACCAGTTGTGGCATTGGAGCGCCTTAGCCAAATGGATAGAAATACCATCATAAAGACCTGATTAAAAACAGGCCATAACCAGGGAATCCAAATACTCTTTAATCCATAAACAAAACCTATGGTGACAATCCACATGGTACCTGAAATATCGAACATGCCCGAAGCATTGGAAAGCCCGAGCATATACCAAGGTAGTTTGTTTCCTCCCAATAGATAGGACTCTTTGTTCTTTTGAGCACTTTTTCGCAGATATAATCCAATGAGGATGGTGCTTAACAAGTACATCAAAATGATGGCAATATCAATAGTGTTTAATCTCATATCTATTTCAAATTTTGATAGGCAAAAATCCGTCGAAATAGTAAAATGGGTGGTAGAGTTACATTTCAAATGTGGGGGAAAGATGTAACACTAAATGTTGTGTCAGTTTTAAGTCGAAGAAAAACAGTCATTTATAATGTGTACTCCTTGCTTTGAAAATCAATTAAAAAACAGGAGTGTTTTATGGTTTATAATGGGAAAGATAGGGTATTTGGCCTAATTGATATTTATAATTAGAGAGAAGAAATTGTTTTTTAGTAATACTTTAAGTGCACCTATCTTTGTTTTACAATGAAATTTGTGATGTAGCTTGGGTGAAGTATTGACCAAAATAATTCATTTAAATTGGACATATAAACTACTGATATATCACTGAATATGTCTCTTGAATTTAATTCATAAATAAAATTCAGCTTCGCTGTGTTTTTGCAGTAATAATCGGACCGTTTTTTTTTGTTTGAATTAGTCGATAATTTTAAATTAGAACTTAAATCATAAGTTTGCTCTGATACTAAATCCAACCCATTAACCAGTAATAGGCAATGGCCATATATTCTCGCAAGACTGAAATTTGGAGATGTAAACGAGTCCAGATGGAGTAGCGAAGAGAAATTTGATTTCCCACATCAGGAACAGAGTTTGAACCTCCTAATTTGGCGGCATCAAAAGCTAATGAAGTTTCGTTAGCACGTCCGAAAGAGGGGAGGCCTCCCACATTTGTAAAGCCTGCCTTTTGAAAGGCTTTTACACTGCGATACATATGAGCAGGTGAGCTGACCAATAGAACAGCTGGATTGCTATTAGGGAAAAATCGGGATTTTACGTTCAGCGCTTCCCAGCGGGTGTTGGTGCCTTCGTTTTCATAAACGATTCTATTAGAATCTATACCTCTAATAATCATTTCTTCGGCCATTAATCTAATGGAGCTGTGTTTATCTAAAGTATCTCCTGGTAGGGCAATAATTATCTTGGCATTCTCGTAAGCTAAAGCTGCTTCTGAACCATAATAGGTTCTAATGAGTCCATTAGGACTAGGCATTCCACTTCCTCCTAAGACTACTATTACTTCAGGTTCCTCCTCTAAGGCATTGGCGGAAATTCCTAAATAATAATCGGCCCAAAATGGTAAGCTGGTAAAGCTTAGAAGAAGCATGATAAAACTAAAGGCTCCTAGGAATAGAAATAGCGCTTTAAAGGCTTTTTTAAGCCAGAGGAGTATGGGTTTTAGGAAAATGTACATATTGTTACAAAAGTAGGGAAAACAATATTACTTTAAGAAATTGAGGATGTTTTTATTTAAATGATAGTGTGACCACGTCATCACATAACTACGCAACCACATAATTTCGAAACTATTTACTTTTCCGAGAAAAGGACTTTCGATGTTTATAGAAATGAACCAAGAAAATAAGAAACAAAACCACCCCAAGTTTGTCATGGATTTCGAGGCAATATTCACAATCACCACCCATAATCCAGCTTAAGAAGCCAGTAGCAAAAGTAAGAGAGAAAAAAAGTAAGAACCAGGTATTATTTCTTCTTCTTCCTATCATTTCCTTACTTAATTGCATTTTCTTTTTTCTAAGAATTACATGCTCTATCCACACCCAACGCATGGCCACATGATATGCAATCAGTACCACTGCAAAAATACCTGAGATATTATGGATATTCATCCAGCCTGCTTTTTTCATTCCCAAGAAATAGTTTAAGCTGCTTTCTTGAAATATAAAAAACATGACTAAACCACTAATAGCCATTACCAAGAATGCGATTAAAGTACTCAGGAGAATAAGAGTTTTATTGGCCATTGCTTTTATTATTTAGGTTTCAAAAGTACAAGAAAAAAGCCTTCACAATGGAAGGCTTTTTGAAATATTTTGAGCTGTAATTATTCTATCTTGAGGTATTAAAGCTGTATCCTAATTCATCTAAAATATCATCACTGATATCGAATTTTGGATTGGCATACATTACTGTGGCGCCACTGGCTTTATCAAAAATGAATGAGTAGTTTTTTGTGGTTGCAATTTCTTCAATAGCATTATAAATCTTGTCCTGAAGAGGTTTGATTAATTCTTGACGTTTCTGGAATAATTCACCACTTTGTCCAAACTTTTCTTGTTGGTAGGCTTTTACTTCCTTTTCCATATTAATAATTTCCTCTTCTCTTTTCTTTTTCATATCGGCAGGAAGTAAAACCACATCTGCTTGATATTTCTTATAGAGATTATCGATTTCAAGGAATTTCCCTTCAATTTCTTTTTGCCATTTTTCTGATAATTCATCTAATTGGTTTTGAGCATCTTGGTACTCAGGTACATTATTTAAAATATAATCAGAATCGATATAAGCATATTTTTGAGCACTTACTGCCGAGGTTAACATCAAGGCAAAAGCAAGGATGAATAGCTTAGTGAAGTTTTTATTAAATTTTATCATTTTTCTGCGTTTTAATGTTTTTCTATTTCAATTATTCAAAAACTATACCACAATTAATCGATTGACTGATTGATAGAGAAGTGGAACTGACCACCATTGGCATTTGGTAAACCTGGTACATCGTCGAAACCATAAGCCCAATCCAATCCAAGAAGACCAAACATTGGTAAGAATACTCTCACACCAAATCCACCTGATTTATAAACCTGGAATGGTTTGAAATCTTCAAATTTCAACCAACTGTTACCAGCTTCAAGGAATCCCATGAAGTAGATAGTAGCACTAGGATTTAAAGATACAGGATATCTTAATTCCATGGTGAATTTATCATAAATGGTACCTCCTAAGTTGGTATTCTTATAATATTCTGGTGTTAGGGTTTCGTTTCCATAACCTCTCAAACTAATTAACTCTCTACCATCCATATTATTGTATCCAGAAAGTCCATCACCACCTAAATAGTAACGTTCGAAAGGAGTTACTCCAATGTCGGAATTATAAGAGCCTAAGAAACCAAATTTAACTCTGGTACTTAAGACCAAGTCGCCAACTACTGAAGAATACCATGCTGCTCTAATTTTCCACTTGTGATACTCTACCCACTTGTATTTATCGTTTTCGCTCATGGTGGTATAATCTTTACCATTTATTAAGCTATAAGGAGGTGTTAGTTCTAAGCTAACCCCTACATCCGATCCATTACGAGGATAAATAGGAGCATCTAAAGAGTTCCTAGAAAGAGCAATGTTATAAGCAAAGTTATGGAAGCTTCCATTACCATCTCCTACACTAAATACACTACCATAGTTATGTAGTTTGTATCGCTGTAATTTTACACCTTGGTATAACTGGAAGAAATCATCAGGCCAAGTTAATCTCTTACCTAATCCTACTGTGAAACCATCAATAAGGAATTCACCATATCTTGGATCGTTTCTTTCCAGCTGATTGGTATATTTTGAGTGATAATAACTCACACTAAAAGCATTTGGTTTTTTACCACCTAACCAAGGCTCAGTAAACGAAACAGAATAACTCATATAACCAGAACCATAGGTTTGGAAACGTAAGCTTAATTTCTGACCATCCCCAGAAGGAATAGGACGCCATGCATCTTTTTTTAAGAAGTTTCTTAAAGAGAAGTTATTAAACGATAGACCTAAAGTACCAATGATTCTACCATAACCCCAACCACCTGAAAGCTCAATTTGATCGGAGGAGGTTTCTTCAACAACATATTCTATATCTACAGTTCCGTCTAATGGATTTGGCTTTACATCTACTCCAAGTTTTTCAGCATCGAAGTACTGGAGTTGAGCGAGTTCTCGCTGAGTACGAATAATAGCAGAACGACTAAATAGCTGTCCAGGACGAGTTCTTAATTCACGAATAATAACGTGGTCGTTGGTTCTGGTATTACCTTTTACAATTACATTCTTTACAGTAGCTTGATCTCCTTCTCTGATTCTGATTTCTAAATCGATAGAGTCGTTCATCACACTTACCTCTACTGGGTCAACAGAGAAGAACAAGTAACCATTATCAAGATATAAAGAACTTACATCGGGGCCATTTTGGTTAAACTGAAGGTTGGTTTCTAATAATTCTTTATTATAAACATCTCCTTTTTTAATTTGAAGTACGTTTGAAAGGTCGATATTAGAATAGACCGTATTTCCTACCCATTTCACATTTCGGAAATAGTACTTATTACCTTCCTCCACATTAATATCAATATCAATTTTGTTGTTACTAGCTCTGTATATAGAATCAACAACTATTTTTGCATCGCGATAACCTAATTTGTTATACTTGGCAATGATATTAGCTTTGTCATCCTCATAATTTTTTTCAATATATTTTGAAGACTTAAAGATTCTTAATCTGATATTATCTTTATAATATTGTTCTGCATCGTCTTGTATTTTGGGAATTTGAAGTGTTGCGAGATCTTTTACAATATTCCAAGCTAATTTTTCCATATTGTAAAGAGGCTTTACATAACCCACCTCTTTGGTTTCTTTCATGGAACCTTTAAGCTTATCGGTACTTACCTCTTCGTTTCCGTAGATATTGATAGCAGCAATTCTCACCTTGGAGTATTTCTTAATATTGATGGTTAAAATAACGCCATTTGGTTTAGTAGGGTCTGCTTTTTTCTCAATATCTACTTCTGCATTGAGGAATCCTTTTTCATCAAAATATCTATGGATTTTTTGTTTGGTTCTGATAATTAAGTTTTCAGTAACCACATCACCACTAACCAACTTAATCTTTTCACGGATATTATCTACATCCCCTTTTTTTACCCCATTGATAGAGAATCCTGTGAGTCTAGCTCTTTCTTGAAGTTGAATAACCAAGAAAATCCTGCTGTTTTCAATCTTTTCAATATTGATAGAGATATTTTCGAAAAGACCTTGGTTCCAAAGTTTTTTTAGGGCTTTAGCTACGTCATCACCAGGTACATTAATTGTATTTCCAACTTGCAAACCAGAAATCATTACCAGTGCTTTCTCATCAAGAAACTCAATGCCTTCCACTTTAACTCCACCTATCTCATATTTCTGAGGTCTGGAATAGTCGAGCTCCTGAATCTGTTTTCCCAGATTTATTTGAGCATTGGCTTGTCCACCCCATCCTGATATCATCAGTATAAAAGCGATGAAGACAATTGTTTTGTAATTATTGTGTGTTATAAAAATCCTTTGCATAAGTTTATTTGCTTATCTGTTCACTGGTTTTACCAAATCTTCTTTCTCTCCCTTGATAATCGACTATAGCTTCGTAAAAATCTTCCTTTCCAAAGTCGGGCCATAGTTTAGGGCAAAAATATAATTCGGAATAGGCAATCTGCCATAATAAAAAGTTACTGATGCGGTGCTCACCACTAGTACGGATTAATAGTTCCGGATCGGGAATGTTACTGGTAGTAAGGTATTTTGATATTGTTTTTTCGTTTATTTCTTCAAGCTGAAGGTTTCCACTGTTGGATTCTTCTGCAATTTTTTTCACCATATTGGTGATTTCCCATCTCGAACTATAGCTTAAAGCTAAGGTGAGAGTTGTGCGGGTATTATTTTTGGTATTTTCTATGGCTTTCTTCAATTCCGAATAAGTTTTGGGTTGAAGACTTTTTAGATCACCAATAGCATTTAATTTAATGTTGTTTTTGTTTAAAGTGGCGGTTTCTTTATTAAGACTTTTTACCAAAAGTGACATCAAAGCATCCACTTCTTTTTGTGGTCTGTTCCAGTTTTCGGTACTAAAAGCATAAAGAGTAACGTAATCTACTCCTATTTCGGCTGCAGCTTCCACCGTATTTCGCACTGCATTTACGCCATTTTCATGACCAAATACACGTAGTCGCCCCCTCTGCTTTGCCCATCTACCATTGCCATCCATAATGATAGCAACATGTTTGGGTAATCTCTCTTTTACTATTTGGTCTTTATAAATCATCGCGCAAATTTAACATAATCAATAATATGAATCCCTTCCAAAATCACGACAACCATCATCTTTTAACAAATTGATTTTAAAGGTGAGGCTAATGCCGTAAAATGCATACCAATCATTATTACTTTCATCACCTCTTTTTTCGCCACTTTTATGAGAAAATGTAGGGTCAGAATAATAAACATCATCAGTAATAGGAAAGGAAATGATCTCCACCGGGTTTTCAGGATTTGGAGTGTAGTATATTCCTTCATCGGGATTATATCCGTACAAATCTAAATAGTAAGTTGTACTGATATCGTCAATATAATCGTTGAAAGTTTTTCTCATTCCCCATTCAAATCCTAAACCGATCCTACTTCCTAAACTAACTTTCAGTCCAATACCAAAAGGAATAGCAAAAGCAGTATTTCCATAAGGAGCTTCCCTGTCTGCATATCCTTGTCCTTCTGTTCCTAAATCTCTATAGTTCACACCTCCGCCAATGGGTTTCGGATTGTATAGGTACATGGCTGCTCCTGTAAAAATATATGGCGTCCATTTGTTTTTCCTACTTCCAACAAAGAATGGGAAGAAGTTAAGCTCTGCAATCAGACTAATTTCGGTAATATCTGTTTCAAAATTCAAACCTCTATTACTAACAGCATAATAAATAAGATTTGGATCATCAATATCAAAATCTCCTCCAGCATAAGCCTGTAGAGCATTTACTTCCATGAAATCGTTGTCATCTGCTTTTAGTTTCCCTTTAGAAACTCCTAATCGAAATCCCCAACGATCTTTATAATTAAATCTAAAGAATCCTCCAAATGCTGGTTGCGTAGTGGCAAAATGTAAATTCGGATTAATGTCGCCTAAATAATAAACTCCTCCACCAAAGACTCCCACATCCATGGTTTGTGCTTTCACTGTTGATGTATACCCAATAAAGAGGCATATCAAGCTAATGCATAGCAGGCTTTTATTTAATATTTTAGTTTTACTTTTCAACGATCTCTTGTTTTAATTTCTAATTTCTTTTATCGATACCCCAAAGTAGCTTTGCTCTAATAGTACCAAAGAAATTTTCTTCTGGTAATCTAACTAACTGAATATCAAAAGATTCCTTTTCTATTTGCAATTCTATCCCAGATTCTAATTCTATGGTTCTACTATCGAGACTAACGAAAAAACCGCCATCTCTATCTGCCACTTTCATACGAACAATAGTATCGTCTGGGATAACGACTGGCCGTACTGATAAATTGTGAGGGGCGATGGGTGTGATGACAAAATTATGAGCCTTTGGATGTAAAATAGGGCCGCCGGTACTTAGCGAGTATGCTGTACTTCCCGTGGGAGTGGCCACTATTAATCCATCGGACCAATAAGAATTAAGGTATTGATCGTCCACATGAACTATCACAGAGATCATGCTGTTGGGCTGTCTTTTATAAATACTGATTTCGTTAAGAGCAAAATTTTGTTCACCAAAAACATTTTTTGGAGCTACAAGTTTAATAAGGCTTCTGCTTTCTAGTGTATATTTATTTCCTACTAAGCAATCGATGGCTTTATTAATGTGTTCTTTATTGATGCTGGCTAGAAATCCTAATCGGCCTAAATTGATACCAATGATAGGAATGCCACTATCTTGAACCAAAGTAACTGTGCTGAGCATATTTCCATCACCGCCCAATGAAATCATAAAGTCTAATTCATCTCTAATTTCAGAATGATGGCTAAATACAGTTGGGTTTTGCATCATGATCTTTTTTCCGATCACTGAATGAAATTCTTCGTGAACAAAAACTTTGGCATACACAGAACTCAACTTATTAAATAAAGTCTGAATGTAGGGAAAAGTCTCGCTCTTCAAATTTTTTCCGAATATGCCTATTTTAACCATCTAAAAATCAGTGTAGTTTGCTTGCACCTAATTTAGTGCTCGGCAAAAATAAAAATTAATAAAGCCTAACAGTTTTAAAATTTCAAAATTAACAATATTTAACCGCATAAAAAGTCTTAATTTTTAAGGCTTTCATAATAATTGATACTTATCGAAATTGAAGAAATTAACATATTGAATGAGGGATTAAAAAATCAAGGACTATGTTAGTTTTTTAAATGAAGAAATTTCTCAGCTATTAAGAGTTTTCTTCGCACACTTTCATTTGAAACAACAATTACGTCAGAAGAGAGTAAAAATAATCGACCTTAATACTTCACTAATTTTTTTAAATATTCTTGATTTTTACTCTTGATTTTAATGAAATAGATTCCTTTTGCCCATGTTTCGCATTTTATAAAGTGGTTCTTGTTTGGTGTTTCAATGGTTTCAATTAGTTTTAAGGAAGAGTTATAAATCTGAACTTCTCTTTTAGTTTGGCTATTGGCAAAACGAATGATGAAAGCTGTAGTCGCTGGGTTTGGTTCTATTTGAATTTCTTCGGGGAAGAGGAGGCTAGAACTTATTGATTTTACATCCATAAGATTCTGACTTCGAGGATTAGGTAGAATCTCTTTTACTCGTTTTTCAAAATTCATCTCAAAAAACTCTTTGTGAGATGTTTGTTGAAGTTGAACAAGCTTCTTACTTCCATCCTCAAAAAAGATTAATATGTCATATTTCATTGAAAAAAAATCAGTCTTAGGAGTACTACTTTCTTGAAGGGATTTAATCTTTAGTTTTCCTGTAACATTTTGTTGCCATCCAAAATGATATATCGGGTAGCCTTCACCATAATACCAAAGTTTAAAGAATTCATCAAAATCTTGTTGACTTAAATCTTCTAAAACATCTTTAAAATCATCTCCTATTGCTGTTTTATAAGCAAAACGAATTTGAAACTCTTTAAGTACATGAAAAAATAACTCATCATCATTTAGTAAGTATCTAATCATTTGAATAATGACTGAACCTTTATAATAAGATAGTCTTCCTGAGAAAACCCTATCCCTATCTTCAAGATATTCATCAGGAACATATACACTACCATCAGGTTCACGCATAACAATAGATTGTATGGCTGCGTTAAAGCCATCTGCTGTTTCTTGATTTGCTAGGTTCTCTAAACCGATGTATTGAGAATAGGTTGCAAATCCTTCATTAATCCAAATGTCGTTCCACTGTCCGCAAGTTACTTGGTTTCCGAACCAAGAATGCGCCATCTCATGTATGGTTAGGTAAAAATGAAACCCACTTTGTGTGGTCATGGTTTGGTGTTCCATTCCTCCTGCAATAGGGGTGATACAATGACCATATTTTTCTTCCTTAAATGGATATGGGCCATATTTTTCTTGTAATAGATTCATTTGTACTTTAGTACAGTCGATATAAGCTTTTTCGCTTTTATACATGGAGGAGTCTGGATAAAGATAATTGATCATATCTATATCTTTCCCGTCTGGGCTTTGGCTAGTAAAATTGTATTCCATGTATTCAGCCACAGCAATGCTAACTAGATAGTAAGCTATTGGATAACGGCTTTTCCACTCGTATCTTACTTTATCGTTTTCTAAAGAAATAGTGTTAGTTAAGAGGCCATTACTACCTACTTTATTTTTGTTCGATGTGGTAACGAAAACCCAAACAGAATCTGCTTTATCTTCCAATTCTTGCTTACAAGGCCACCAATCTTTTGAGTAAAATGGCTCTGATAATGTCCAGTTTACTCTAGTCTCGTGATTAGAATTAGCAGTGTTATAACCTCTGCCTTTATTTGAAATTGCTGCACCACTATAATGTATTTCTACTTCAAAATTATTTTCTTGAGGAATCTCAACAGGGCAAGTAATCTCTATTATATCATTGTTCTGGTGAACAAATGTTGCTGTTGATTGGTTGACAAGAATTTTGGAAATTTCGAGTTGATGAGTGAGTTCGAGATAGATGGTGTCGATGTTTGACTGACTAGTTGCTTGAATGATGGTTTTTCCTTCTATATAGGTGTCGGTAGTTTCTGTTGTAAGATTTAAGTGATAGAAATTTACATCAAAAAGATCGTGTTTAGAATAATCTAATTGTGCCACGCGAGACAAGCTGCTACCTTTTTTTGCATGATGGCAAAATTCTTCAGGGAACGGAAGCTGGGCTTTAATGCTTCCGCCAAGCATTAGCGGAAACATTATGAGAACCCATATTTTTCTATTAAAAGTAAAAGGCATACTTCAATTTTTTATCAATCTGACAAAGATAGAAGTAAAAAGAACGAAAAAGGAACCCTATTAGAAGTTTCAAAATAAATCTTGAACAATATATTCTTTGGTTAATTATATTGATTTTCGGCAAGAGCTCCAATGCTTGTTACGAAACAAACAGGGCAAATTTACTAAGTCTATAAAACTTGTTCCTAATGGATTCCTCTTGGTTTCTAGGGTGATTTGGCTTAGGGGATTTTCCTGAGAATGCTTTGCGATATTTTCTGTTTATTATGGCATTATTGTTCGTTTTCAAAATCTGTTTTTATGTTTCCTTATTAAGAATCAATCTATTCACGCATTTATTTTTCAGTTCTATTTAGAAACTAAAATAATGTTCGTAGTTTTGCGAACAACGAAATAACAAATTATGACTATAGATATCATCACCGATGAACAAAGAAAAATGGCTAGATATGCTAAAGCCATCAGTCACCCCATTAGAGTATACATTTTAAGTTTATTAGGAAAACAAAGTTGTTGCTATAGCGGCGATTTATCAGAGGATCTACCCATAGCTAAATCTACACTATCACAGCACTTAAAAGAATTAAAGGATGCAGGATTAATACAAGGAGAAACCAAAGCTCCAAAAATTAAATACTGTGTAAACAAAGAGAATTGGGCAGAAGCACAAGAATTATTTAAAGGATTTTTAAAAATATAATCATGGATTTTAACACAATTAAACCAGCAAACAAAGAGATTTTAATCTTAGGAACTAACTGTTCTAAATGCGAAACCTTATTAAAACTAACTCGTGAAGTAGTCGAAGAGGAGGGCATAGATGCAACTGTATCTAAAGTTGACGACATAGTAGAAATCATGCAATATGGAATCATGTCGACTCCAGGATTTGTAGTTGACAAGAAAGTGTTGATGAGTGGAAAACTCCCATCAAAAAAAGAAATTATAGAACTATTAAACAAATAATAAAAATGAAAAAAATCGCAAGCACATTAATCGTATTATTTATTGTTGGAATCTCAAGTATTTCAGCACAGTGTGACAAGAAAAACGACATTTTAGCCAGCAGTAAGACATCTTGCTGTTCAAAAACTAAAACAGACGGAAAAGATTGCAGCTCTCAAAAAGTAGAAAAAACAGAAGTGATGGCTTATTATTTCCATGCCACTCGTCGTTGTGCTACTTGTAACGCAGTTGAAGAAGTAACCAAAAAAACTATCAAGGAAACTTATGGTGACAAAGTGAGTTTTGTAAGCATCAATCGCGAAGAAGCAGAAAACGAAAAATTGGTAGAGCAATACAAAATAAACGCTCAAACCTTAATCATTGTAAAAGGTGACAAAAAAGTTGATTTAACTTCTAATGCTTTCTTAAATGCAAGAAGTAATCCAGAAAAGTTAGAGAAGAAAATAAAATCTACAGTAGATAAAATGCTTGATTAAACATGGAACTACTCAACAGTTTATTAGAGAATTCTCAGATTCCATTAATATCTGCATTAATATTGGGATTAATGACAGCTGTTAGTCCATGCCCATTGGCAACCAACATCACCGCCATAGGATTTATAAGTAAGGATATCGAGAACAAGCGAAAGGTATTTATCAATGGATTGATTTATACCTTAGGAAGAGGAATTTCCTATTTCGTCATTGGATTGATATTTTTCTTTGGTGCCAGTCAGTTTGAAATAGCAGGCTGGTTGCAAAATTGGGGTGAGAAACTTTTAGGCCCATTAATGATTCTTATTGGTGTTTTTATGCTAGGCTTAATAAAGCTAAATATCCCAGGATTATCCTCATTGAATGAGAAAATTGGAGAAAAAGCAAAGAATAGTTATTGGGGTGTTTTACTTCTAGGAATCATATTTGCCTTGGCATTTTGTCCTTATAGTGGAGTCTTATATTTCGGCCTTCTAATTCCAATGACCATCAGCAGTGCTAGTGGATTATACCTTCCTCTAATATTTGCCATTGCCACCGGAATTCCGGTGATCATATTTGCATGGCTAATAGCCTTTAGTGTGGGTTCTTTAGGTTCGTTTTATAAGAACATAAAAAACTTTGAAACTTGGTTTCGCAGAATAGTAGCTGTTCTTTTTATTCTAATTGGTATCTATTATTGCGTCATCTTATTCTTTTAATTCATTAACATGAAAGCAAAACTCATTCAACTCCAACACAATACTAAGGGCTGGTTTCTTCCCTTACTATTATTGCCCTTATGGGTCATCCTCTATTTTAATCTGCAAAATTTGTCGGATTTTATAACGGAGCAAATATTTGGATTAGAAACGGGAAAACACCTCACAGAAACCATAAGATTCTTTATATATGAAGTACCAAAGGTGATGTTGTTATTGGTTTTAATCATCTTTTTAGTGGGAATTATGCGTTCTTACTTCTCTGCTGAAAAAACCAAAAAACTACTTGCTGGGCGTTCCTTATTTACTGGAAACATCATGGCTTCGGTATTAGGAATTGTAACACCATTTTGTTCTTGTTCTGCCATTCCGCTATTCTTAGGTTTTGTGGAAGCAGGAGTACCTCTTGGAGTTACCTTTAGTTTTCTTATTGCTGCTCCTATGATTAATGAAGTAGCACTTGTTTTATTGGCCGGTTTATTTGGCTGGAAAGTAGCCCTTATATATGTGAGTACTGGATTGCTCATCGCTATTTTTGCTGGTTGGATTATTGGCGCTCTTGGTTTAGAGAAATATGTTGCCGATTGGGTTTTTAAAGTAAAAACCAACCAACAAGAACAAGAAGAGGAAAAACTATCATTCAATGACCGCATTCAGAGTGGTTTCACCTCTGTTAAAGACATTGTTGGAAAAATCTGGTTGTATATTATTTTAGGTATTGCAGTTGGTGCTGCTGCCCATGGATATGTCCCTGAAGATTTTATGGGAAGTATTCTAGGAAAAGATAAATGGTATGCTGTTCCTTTAGCTATTATTATGGGGATTCCATTATACTCTAATGCTGCCGGAATTATTCCAATTGTGAGTGTATTGATAGAAAAAGGTGTTTCTTTAGGAACTGCTCTAGCGTTTATGATGTCGGTTATTGCACTTTCTCTACCAGAAATTATTATCCTTAAAAAAGTATTGAAATGGCAACTGATATCCATCTTTGTTGGAGTAGTAGCCATGGGAATAGTAATTGTAGGATTTATATTTAACTATGTAATGTAACGATGATAAAAAAGATTTTTCCTTGGATAGTATTTGTGGCATTTTTTGTATTGCTGATTATTGGCTTTTCTTCGAAAGATGAAATGAACAAATACGCCTCTTCTATGATGCAAAAGCAAGCTTCTGCCGCTACCATTCATTCAGGGGAAAATCTTATTGATTCATTATATAACTATACCCAATCCAATTTGGATTATCAAATTACATTTCTTGAATTTGGCTCAACGGGATGTTCGGCTTGTAAAAGAATGGAAAGCGTAATGCAAACCATCCAGACAGAATATCCTCATCAAGTTCAAGTAGTATTTAGAAATGTATCGGAAAAAGAAAACTTAGAACTCATGAAGTATTATGGGATAGCTTCTATTCCAACTCAGATATTTCTCGATGAAATGGGAGAGGAGATATTCAGGCATTCTGGATTTTTCTCAGAAAATGAAATTAAAAACAAAGTATTGAATAGAATTAATTAAAAAGAAATTTAAGTCTTGTGATAATTCAACTGTTTAAACAATTTTCATCATTTTTAGCCCCTTCCCTAAAGGGTGAATATTGAAAATTGGTTCTTTTGCTCCCTTTAGGGTTTGGGGCAAAAAAAGAACCTGTACATAAAGAGTTAGTTAATAAGATTTAACCGCATGTTAAAGAGTTGATATTTATCATTCTAGGGCAAAACAAATGATAAATACTGCATAAAACACAAACAAATGAAATATAGACAAATAGGTTTCCTGTTGGTCTTTTTTGCAGCGTTTTTGATCGCTTGTGAGAAGGACGATTCAACTTCTGAAGGGGTTGGAGCTGTTAAGTTGATTAGCTTGAATGCTAACGACACGGTGTTAAATGCTTGGCAAGTGACTAAAGTATTTGCCAATGCTGAAGGTGAAAGTTTAATATATAATTGGGAGGCTGACCATGGAGAAATAAATGGCTCTGGTGAACAAATTGAATATATGGCAGGAACCTGTTGTACCGGAACCAATACCATCACTTGCACAGTTTCGAATAGTGAAAATAGTGATTCAAAGCAGATACAACTACTCATCTTACCCTATAAATAAACCACTATGAAACCTTATTTACTATTACTTCTACTCGTCCCATTACTTTTTACTTCAGAAGCTAATGCACAATGCTGTGGTGCTGGGAATCCCTTAAATGGATTTGGAGATGTTTCCGGAATTCAAAGGAAAATGTTTCAAATAAGTCCGTTCTATAAATACAGCTACTCCGACCAATATTATGAAGGAGCTCAAAAGGCAGATGTTTCTCCAGATAAAATGTTCTATAATTTTGTGAGCATCGATATGGCTTATGGTATTTCAAATAGAATGAGTATTCACGGACAAGTTGGTTATTTCATCAATAAAACCAAACTTTATAATATTGAAGGATGGAACGATATGACGGGTTATGGATTGGGAGATGCGGAACTAAACCTTAGATACTCAGCCATTAAAAATGTGGTTAAAAAAATTGAACTGACTCCTAGTATTGGTGTGAAACTTCCAATTGGTGTTTTTGACCAAGAAGTTGATGATGTGAAACTCCCCATTTCTTTACAACCCTCCTCCGGAAGTCTAAAATATAATGCCAGTGTTTTTATGTCCAAGAGATTTAAGAAATCCTCTGTTTCGTTTAAAGCCTTTGCGGAATATGCCAACCGAATTAAATCGAAAAATTTCGACTATAAATATGGAAACCTCTATGTTTTCTCACTCTATGGCTCGTATAATATTGCTAAAAAGCTAAGCACAATGGTTCAGCTACAATATGAGATTAGAGACAAAGCCATGAGGGAGAATAGTCAAATTGTAGAATCTTCAGGAGGACAAGTTTTGTATCTTATTCCGCAACTAAATTATACTATTATGGATAATTTGGCCATGTCGGTGGATGCTTTTATTCCTTTATATAGGTATATGAATGGAATGCAAATCGCAAATACATTTTCTGTTTCGCTGAGAATCACTAAAAGTTTTAATTTCAACAAAAACATCACCAAAATAATTGATCATGAAACATTCAATTAAAAATATATTATTCGTTTTTACAGCAATCATTTTTCTATCAATAAATACTTCTTACTCACAAAGCTTAGAATTATATCACAATGATATCTTAGTGAACAATGACACCATTTTAATGGAAGGTAATGTAATAGCTGATAGTTTATATACTTATGTTTTTCAAGGCGACACCACCTACTATTATGCTTACGAATTGGATATCGATATAGATGTGAAAAATATGTCCAACGCTCCAATGAGTGTTCATACCAAAAAAACACACTTGAAAATCATAGCTGGTACAGAGAATTATTTCTGCTGGGAAACCTGTTATGCTCCCTACACTTTTGAATCGGTTCATGCCATTGAAATTCCTGGGAAAGAGACTTCTGATATATATTCTGCACACTATAAACCCAAAGGGCAGCTTGGGAACACTATGGTAGCCTATACCTTTTTTAATGAACTGAATCCCAATGATTCTGCTGTTGTAACAGTGGAATATAGCATGGATGAAGCGAGTTTTATTGGAGAGAATCATCAGACAGAAAATCTATTCTCGAATGCCTATCCGAATCCAAGCACTAACAATATCTGTATTGATGTTAAAGAAGCTTCTTCTGATAAATATGAATTACAAGTTTTTGATTTGACAGGAAGGAAAATCCAAGAAGAGGTGTTTGCAAAAGGCCAAGCTATATTAAAAATGAATATTGAGGAATTGCTAGGCGGAACCTATATTTATTCTATAAGTTCAGAAGGAAACATTCTAAAATCTGGCAAATTCTTTAAACTGCCATAAATAAATATTATGAAACATTACTTCCTTATACTTTTTTGTTTCGTCATTGCCAATTCATTTGCTCAGCCTGCACTTAACGATACTGTTCCCGATTTTAATGTGGTTGATGTTCATGGGGATTCTCATCATCTATATTCCTATTTAGAGGAGGGTAAATTTGTTTGTATCGACTTCTATGGAACAACATGTGACCAATGTAGGGAGTTGGTCCCAATAATTAGTGATGTATACAAGTCATATGGTTGTAACGAGAGTCAATTGGTAGTTCTTGCCATCGACCTTTTACATTTTGATGGAGAAGTACAAGCATTCGAAGAAGAATACGGTGGAATTTATCCTGCCGTAAGTGGAAAAAATGGAGGTGGCGAACAGGTTTATAGCGATTGGCAAATACAATATTGGCCACAATTGGTATTGATAAATCCAGAAAGAGTATTGGTGTCAAATATTCACCCTATTAGTCCAGTTCTTATAGATTCAGTTCTACAGCACCATCAAATACTAAAAGATTCTTGTAATGCCAATGGGGTAAATAGTCTATTATTGAAAGACTATGTATCAGTCTATCCCAACCCCAGTACCAATTTTTTAAATATAGAAGTTGCTGAGCAATATCCATCAAAAATGGAAATTAAGCTGTTTAATCCTCTTGGGAAGATAGTTTTGGAAACCTCTTTTCAAAAGAGATATTCACTGAATACCTCTAATTATACTAAAGGAGTTTATATCCTTGAAATAGAATGTGATGGTAAGAGGGCATACGAGAAAATTATTATTAAATAGTGTTTAACCATTAAGCCTGACTTCTTTCCCGAGCATCAGGGAAGGGCGTTATGCTCCTCTTTTTACTTTGGTAATATGGTTTAAGCTTAGGGGGCAGGTATGTTTTTATTGTGCTTTTTCTAAAAAAGCACAGGATAAAATCACCAGTCCATGTTAATTAATTATTATTATGACGTAAACATACGTCATAATGCAAAATATTACATATATTTGCTGCAAATAATTTGAAATGGTATTAAAGAAATCAGAACTATTCGATAAGGATTTACAGAAAAAGGCAGAACTATTCAAAGCCTTAGCTCATCCTGCTCGACTGCAGATTTTGCAATTTTTAGCTGAAACTAATAATTGTGTGAGTGGAGATATTTCTGATGATTTACCACTCAGTAGAACCACCGTTAACCAACACATTAAAGAGCTAAAAAAAGTGGGTTTAATACAAGGTCATATTGAAGGGGTAAATACAAAATATTGCCTGAATAATGAAAGTATAATCGAGTTAAAGAAAATCATGAATGAATTTTTAGTGGATTTCGATGCTCAAAACAATAAATGTGATTGATATGAGAATTTTAATTTTATGCACAGGAAACAGCTGTAGAAGTCAGATGGCTCACGGCTTTTTACAATCATTCGACAAAAACCTTGAAGTATTTTCAGCTGGGACTGAAGCTTCAGGAAAATTAAACGAGAAAGCGGTAAAGGCCATGAAAGAGATTGGCATCGACATCAGTACCCACACTTCTGACTCCGTAGATAAATTCATCGGACAAAAGTGGGATTATGTAATCACTGTTTGTGGAGGAGCCAATGAAAATTGTCCTGCCTTTATCGGAAAAGTAAAGCACAGTCTTCATATTGGTTTCGACGACCCTAGTCATGCTGAAGGTAGTGAAGAGTTCATTTGGAGCGAGTTCGAACGAGTAAGAGAAGAAATTCGAGTGGGATTTCAGAAGTTTTATCAGGAGGAGATAGTTAATAGCTAACAATTAATAGTTAATAGTTTAA
This sequence comes from Bacteroidales bacterium, assembly GCA_016744655.1. Classification (GTDB taxonomy): domain Bacteria; phylum Bacteroidota; class Bacteroidia; order Bacteroidales; family UBA12170; genus UBA12170. The sequence goes on from JADGDY010000046.1 coordinate 30,463, forward strand.
ATTGAGGAGTTTTCTTTTGGGAAGAACATTGCAACCTCTAAACTCTTCAACTTCTATACTCATCAACTATTAAATCATAATTCATAAATCAATAGTTTTATGCCATCAAAATCAAGATTAAAATTTTTAGACAGATATCTCACCTTGTGGATATTCTTAGCCATGGGTATTGGTGTTTTATTGGGTTATTTATTCCCAGCTTTAGCCGATTTTTGGGAATCACTAAAACCCTCAGCAGACAGTACCACCAACTTACCTATTGCCATCGGACTTATTTTAATGATGTACCCTCCTCTTGCAAAAGTAAAGTACGATGAACTTGGGGATGTTTTCAAAGATTATAAAGTCCTTGGCTTGTCATTGGTACAGAACTGGATTATCGGTCCAGTATTGATGTTTATTTTGGCCATCCTCTTCTTTAAAGCATTTCCTGGAGAGAACAATTCCAACCTACCTTATATGTATGGTATCATCATGATAGGTTTGGCTCGTTGTATTGCCATGGTCATTGTATGGAACGATTTAGCCAAAGGAGATAGACAATATGCAGCTGGATTAGTCGCTTTTAACTCTATTTTCCAAGTGTTTTTCTTCGCCATTTATGCCTATGTATTTATCGCGATTTTACCAGGATGGTTTGGAGTACCAACTAATGATATCGTTGAGAACATCACCATGATGCAAATTGCAGAATCCGTGTTTATTTACTTAGGGATTCCATTTATTGCAGGTTATTTAAGTAGAAAGATACTTACAGCCTGGAAAGGAAAAGAATGGTATGAGCGTAAGTTTATTCCAAAGATTAGTCCTTTGACATTGATTTCATTACTATTTACCATCTTCGTCATGTTCTCTTTAAAAGGAGAAATTATCATCAGCATCCCATTCGATGTGGTATTGATAGCGATTCCATTGGTGGTTTATTTTCTTATCATGTTCTTTGTATCATTCTTTATGAGTAAAAAAGTAGGCGCTAATTATGAAAAGAGCACAACGCTTTCTTTCACAGCAGCCAGTAATAATTTCGAATTGGCCATTGCAGTAGCTATCGCTATTTTTGGAATGAATTCAGGGGAGGCTTTTGCCGCAGTTATTGGGCCACTTATTGAAGTACCCATTATGATTGCTTTGGTGAATGTTGCACTTCGTTTTAAAACAAAGTATTTCAGTTCGTAAATAAAATAGATTTCAGAATATCAAAAAAACACTCTTTGAAGATTCAAAGGGTGTTTTTTTGCTTTATGATACCATTGGCATTTCCCAACTTATACCAAATATATTTCCAATTGATTGATATAATTTGTATCTTTACGGTATGCCAAAACGAATAGAAATAGAGATAAAAGAAGACCTTAATTATTTG
>JADGDY010000047.1 GCA_016744655.1 Bacteroidales bacterium
CTTGAAAGCTTAGTAAGCTCTATATATTATTAAAACCAACAATTCGAGAATTACGACCTAACTGTAAAAGCCTATTACAAATAATAAACATTCCATTACATCAGTAAAATCACTTAAATAATCTAATATCGATCCCTTAAATAAGAAATCCATTCTTGCCCTTTTAATTCACCAAATACATTTTCAGCTGTTAGAATAAATCTCTCAAAGGTAATGGGGAAGAAATAATCTTTTTTTGTTTCTCTGAGACATTTGGTATATTTTTCTGCAGCTTCAGCTTGATAGGTATTGGCTTCTGGATATATGTGAACAGAGCGAAAATCATTTAACTGCTTATTAGCAACCAGTTTCAATCCTAGGAGATGGTTTCTCCATAATTGCTTTAACTGGTCTGTACGCAACTCATTCACTTTTTCCGATACAAAGAAATAACTATCTCTAGTTAATACATGATAGATAGAATCTGCTTGGTCGAACATTCTAGCTTTTTCTCTTTTATCGTAAGGATATGATTTTTCGGTATATTTAAACTCAATCCCTAAAGCACATTTACTTTCTCCGCTTTCATACTCAATATAAGCGTCAAAGCTGGTATTATCGTCCAATAGTTCATGCTTTTTCATATCCGAAGCAAACTCTATTTTAATGCGATTCACTTTGTCTACTTGTATCTTATGTGCAAATAAAGTCTCCAGAAATGTATTTAACAATTCAGGTTGCTCCGTTCTTAATTTCTCTAATGGATAGATGAAATTAAATGTAATATGCTTACTATCAACTAAGTTCACCATATCTGAACTAACGAAATTCACTCTTTCGCCTTTATCTTTCTTGGCCCACTCTCTTAAAGTTTGCCATTCTTCAGGGTTTTTATGACAATAGAAATTGGCGCCATTTTGTGCATCAGAAGTATGTAAAAAGTTTTCATACTCTTTATTCTTCTTCCCATAGGTTCCAGATTTTGTATATCCCAAACTCTTCTTAAAAGCAATTTGCTTTTCCTTTGCTATTTCTTTCCAATTCGATGCCATCCTCTATCTTCTTTTATTTGATTCAATTTGTCCTCTTTCAGAACAAGCGCGCAAAAGTATGCATTATTTATAGAACTTCTTTAAAATCAATTATAAATATATAGCGACACATACATTATAAAACTACTTAAAGCATCAGAACCTTTTTATAGCACTTTCATTTATTAAAATAAGATTCTGAATATATATTTTCATCTTTGCAAAACATAAATTATCAATAACTTTATCAATCTTTGTAAAACACATTTTTACAATCTGAGGACCAATATGCAATATCACTCATATATAAATATTTGCTAATAAATCGCTACCAAAACATGAAAGAAATTATCTTACTAGGTCCAATTGCTGTCGGAAAAACAACAACAGCTAAATTGCTTTCAAAAAAGCTAAACAAGCCCTTTGTATCTATTGATGATCTTAGATTCGATTATTACAAAGAGATTGGCTACGATCACGATCACATGGTACAAATACATGAAAAAGCAGGAATTTTTGGAGTTTTTCAATATGGAAAAATATTCGATTCCCACTCCATAGAAAGAATTTTAGAGGACCATAGCGATTGTGTATTTGATTTTGGTGGTGGAAATATTGTGTCCAGCTTTTCCTTCGACAGTGAACGTATCATTAAAGCATTAGCTCCCTATAAAAATATTGTTCTAATGCTACCCTGTGACGATAAAGAAGAATCTCTAGAATTCATATTTAATAGAAGAGATGTAAAAGAAAGCGATAAGGAATTTATTAGATATCTTGTATTCAATCATGCAAATGAAAAAATTGCAAATCACACTGTCTACGTAAAAGGGAAAACACCTGAGGAGGTTTGCAACGAAATAATATCTATTACCCAATAGAAAGAACATATCAATCAATAATACAAAACTATTTATGGATTATTTTGAACACAATAGGCAAAGCTGGAATGAGTTGACAAGTTTACATGTAGAATCGAGTTTTTATGAATTAGAAGCTTTTAAAAAAGGAAATAATTCACTTAATCATATAGAGCTAGAAGAACTAGGAGATATTAGAGGAAAGAAAATCCTTCATTTACAATGCCATTTTGGTATGGATAGTTTATCATTGGCCAGACTAGGAGCTGAAGTTACTGGAATTGACATCTCAGATGCTTCCATAAAAAAGGCCAAAGAGCTATCAAAAGAGATAGATATTCCCGCTACTTTCATTCGTTCCAATATATACGATATCAAGATTGTTTCAGATGATTCATTCGATATTATTTTCACTTCCTATGGTGCTATTAATTGGTTGAACGACCTTGATAAATGGGCAAAAATTATACAACAAAACTTAAAACCAGATGGCAAATTTTATATGATAGAATTTCATCCCTTTATATACACTTTAAATGATGATTGGGAGATTACAGATACCTATTTCAATAATAAAGAACTGGTAACGACAGTGAAAAACTCCTACACAGACAACTCAAATGTCTCGAAAAACAACCTGAAGCATGTTGAATGGCACCATAGCATTAGTGAAGTAATAAATAGCTTGATTTCTAATGGGCTAAATATTGATTTCCTCAATGAATTCCCCTATCAAGTCTATAATTGTTTCCCTAATTTAATAGAAACTGAAAAAGGGAAATGGGTTTCAAATAAATTTGGTGATAAAATTCCATATATGTATTCTCTTCAAGCTCGAAAAATTTGAGTTCTTCTGGTGTCTTATGTTCTTAGCACTTTGGAATTGGTACTTCAAAAGCAAATCTCTGAATCTCTCTGATGATTCTTAGCACTTTGGAGGTGCTTAGATTCATCAGGATTTAATAAATATTCTTCAAATCCTCATCTTTAAACTTCAAATCAACCCAATTTCTAAAATACTCCTCATTAATATTAAAAACCTGATAAACAAGCTCTTTATTTACAATAGTTCCATTTCTTTCTCCTATTAAATCCTTAAAAGAAGAATAATCCCAATCGGAATGTTTCTTAACCAAACCAGCTGCTTTTGGGTTTTCATGGATATACCTAAAACAGCTTAAAGGATAATTGTTGTTAGTATAATTTAATTGTTTGGCCTTTGTATTATGAGCCCATAAGTGACCTCTTTTTTTATACATTTTATTATAAGCCTTAGTATAAGAACTTAAAAAAGTTCCAAACTTTTTAGACAAAACCTGAGTATTGGGCAAATGTTTATCCTCAACATATTTTACAGCCTCAGCATTAGCCATAACCATAAAATGGAAATGATTCGACATTAAACACCACGCTAGAACATCTACATATGGAGAAATATATTGTTTAAATTTCTTAAGAAAATAGGTGTAATTATCTTGGGTTCTGAAGACCGTCTGATTACTTCTATTGTAAATATGGTAGGTATAACCTTCTTCGAAATGCATGCTCTAGTTTATAGTTCTGAAAGTTACGAAAAATAATCAAGAAAAAAACCCTTGATGAATCCCTGAAGTTCTTAGTACTTTAGAAGTGCTTAGAATCATCAGGAATTCATCAGATACAAAAATCATCACAACAACAACACCAAACCCAGCCCAAAGTCAAAATAAGCAGTCTCCCGGTCTTTATAACTCAACTCACCAGAAGAAGAATAGAAGCCATAGCTCAAATCAGATTGACTATAATCAGCAAATAATGATAGAGCCACACAAGAGCTTAATTCATACTTAATACTGACACCAGCTTTAAATGCAAAGGAACGGGCTTTTGAGGAGGTGATCTTATAATAAGATTCTCCTAGTAAATATAACTCTTGCTCATAAAGCTGCCAAGGACTTTTTCCAAACATCACTCCTGCCAACAATTTGGGTTCAATTCTAAACCTCTCTTTTACTCGTACAGCATAATAAACTCCAGCCATGGTGGTAATTATCTGGTAAGGATCAGATCTTACATAGAGTTCATTTAATAAAATGGCATCCTCTATCTTTTTATTGGCAATACCAATCGCATCCACCGAATATAAGCTGTAAGAAAAATTTGCTCCTATTCCAATATTCTTATAAACATACCATGCTCCTTCTGCCCCAACGCTTATACCCTCTGTGGTAAAACATCCCTTTTCTAAATCATATGCTGCAAAGTCTCCCACCGGTATAGAGTAACTTCCTTTTAAAGTAAAGAAGGATTTGGATTCTTGAGAATTTCCAATGGAAATAATAGAAAGAAAAAACAAAATGAGGAGGCTATATTTCATGAGTTGTGCTTTTATGGAGCTAAGGTAGGGATATTTTAGATTTTCTATTTCCAGTAAAATTGTTTTGCAAAGTATGTTTTAACATTCATCGTTTCAAATAATACTAAACTACTATTTAAAAACATTCCCTAATAATTTTTGAAAAACCAACCATATATATTACAAATGAGGCAAGCCAGTTTTTTTGTAATACACCTAAACTTAATAGTTTATTTTCATACATTTGCTCCATAAACTATCGATTCAATAATAAAAAACATTATGAAAAAACTAAACCTATTATTTGTCCTATTTCTAATAATGACATCTTGCACAAAAGACGAATGCACCGACAATGAAACTGTAGTTACTAATAGTGCTGCTATCTCTGTAAAAATTATAGATAATAACCACCAAGCTGTAGGAAATGCCAAAGTGGAGATTTTCTCCTCTTCATCTCATACTCTTGTAAGTAGTACAACTGATAGCAGTGGCATTATTGATGCCGGGAAATTATTAGAAGGTGAGTATGGATGTAAAGCGAGTTCACAATTAGGAAAGTTAGAATTTTATGTTGAAGAGTATTTTCAAGTTATTTCGGGTGAAAACAAAACAATTGAGGTAAATCCATTTGCTAATGCTGGAACTGTAAATATTACTGTAATGGATTCAGAACCTGTTCCAAATATATCAGTCGCATTAATTCCTCATCCTAATTATACAAATGAAGACTACACCTTTGATGGTTTATTAAATGAAGCTTATTTTATTGGCTCTACAAACGAAGCTGGAAATATTGTTTTTGAAGGCGTTCCCGCAAGAGCTTATCAAGGTAAAGTATACAGCGTTATGGCTTATTATAGTTATACTTCTTGGGATTATCCCATTTATAATAATTCATTTTATTTATTTAAAGATGGTGACGTTGATTTTACTGTTCATATCAACTTCTAAATTCTAGCCGCTGGATATGATTTGTAACCCGCTCCCTCGGATTTGCAATCCGAGGGTACATATCAACTATATGTGTTCAATTCATGCGTTCCAAAATAATATATAAAACACTAGCAAACTCGGCATCATTCCTGCTGAACTAAACAAATATTCTTCAGCTAGTGTAAGTTTATCAGCATCGTGAATTTTGTATTTGTATGACATCTAATAAATTTAGGGAACTAGCCTTTCGTGCTATTGTTATACGTACGAAAAATATATTGAGGTTATGCTCAGCAGAACTATTGAGGTAATGCTCAGCAGAACTTTCCGCGCTAGCGGGAGAAAAGATTGGCATTAAAGGGAAACAAAAAATTATTTAGTGGAATAACAGCTGTGTTTTTAAAGTCTTAAAAATCAATTGTGTATGCCCTACAAATCGTGTTAGATTGTATTAATTATATGATTACTTTTGTTTTATGGATTTACAAACATCAAAAATTGAACTGGCGAAATTGATACTTAATATTGAAAATCCAATGTTAATATCAAAACTAAAAGAATTAATCACTAGAGAAACTAGTGATTTCTGGACTTCGCTAACAGATTCTGAGAAAGAAGAAATAAACTTTGGGTTAGAACAATTGGATAAAGGCCAAAGGATATCTCTAAATGATTATCTTAATAAAGTTTCATGAAAAGGTATGCTGTTTTTCTTTCTTCAATTGCTGAAAGAAAGCTCGATATGCTTCTTGAGTATCTTTACGCAACCTGGGGAATATCCTCCAAAGAAAAATACATTAGAAAGCTTAGGCAAGTAACAAATCTGATTTCAACAAACCCAAGAAGTTGTCAAGAATCAGAGGAGATGAAAGGCATATTTAAATGTATTGTCACTAAACAATCTTCTTTTTTTTATCGAATTTTAAACCAAGAAATTGAAATCATCACTTTTTTTGATAATCGTCAAAATCAGAAAACGGTTTTTGAAGAACTTAATAAACATTATTTATCTACTTAGAAAAGGATTAAAACTGTAATCCATCTAGAGAGGATTTGCAATCCGAGTATACATATCAACCATATGTATTCAATTCAGGCGTTCCAAAATAAGATCTAAAACACTAGACAACTCTGCATCATTCCAAGCTGAGCTAAATAAATATTCTTCAGGCTTTTCAACCAGCATATCATGCACAGGTCTTGCCTCAAGCTATAGGTAAATATAGTTTAATTTCTCATAAAAGAACTCTTTACTTTAAATTACTTTAGCATGATTAGTCACTGTTATAAAATAAGCTTTATCTGCTTCATGCGTTTTATATTTGTCGGACATAAAACAAAAGTAACAGAATAGTTTTGTCTATTATATGCACTCGGAAAACATTTCCGAGCGAGCTGGTTTGGCTATATCCCCAACATATTCTTTATCAATCAATATTGGGATTTCAACTTCTTTGTCTTTTTTGCAAGTAAATATCATAACAATAATTAGTATAAAATATAATTTTCTTATCTTTTTTTTATTTTCAGAAATATTTAGCCTTAAATAATCACCTAAAACTTGCATTTAAATATCAATACAATTTAACAAATACATCTCCAGACTTTAAATCATTATGAGACAAATCACCTTGTATACAATAAAAAAACAATCCCAAATCATTCATAAAGCACACTCCTTATCAATAAAATATATTTCACTCCCGTTTGTTTCTGTACTACTAATGTATCGCTATACTCTTTCTTTAAAAGATGATCCCCTATTTCAATGATTTCATTTATACCTAAGCCAGTCCTTCCTTCTACTTCATCTGCAATAATTTTAATTTTCATCCCATTAAGCGAAACTCTCGAAACAGATACTGGATCCCTTAACTGATGAGCATGATAATCAAATTTATCAATAATGTCCCCATTTAATCTATCTGTATTCTCAAGTAATGTATATTCAGTATTAATTTCACTCATTTTCCTTTTATCTTTCATAGTAGTAAAAATAAGAATTGAAACAAAAATCAGTATTATAAAAATTGCCAATAAGATATTCTTCATTTTATTATTTCTTAAAATTTATATTTCCTTGATTATATCCAACATCTAGAAGAAATGGTGAGCCACCCGTTCGCTCGGATTTGCAATCCGAGTGCATATATCAACCATTGGTCTTCTACTCAGTTGTTTCCAATATGATATCTAAAACTCTAGGTAAATCTGCATAATTTCTAGCTGAGCAAAACAAATAATCCTCTGACTTTTCAACCATCATAATTAGCCATATTTCCTAAGACAAAATCATGTTAACAAAATAAGCTTTATCTGCTTCGTGCGTTTTATATTTGTCGGACATATAACAAAAATAGGGATAATTTGTTTTGTTATACGCACGGAAAATATACTGATGTTATGCTCAGCAGAAATTTCCGCGCTAGCGGGGGCTTTCTGCTTCAGTTTATTAACGCCGGATGACATATCCGGCTGAGCGGGATAAATTGTAGCTCTAGATCATCGATGGTTTTAAATTCAAAAGCTCCTATATAATCTGTAGTGATGTTTTCTTACTTTCATAATCGAAACTAATAATTAAACGCTTATTAATTTCGTATCAACAAATGCAGACATTCCACTCGACCTTCCTAACGACAAATGCCGGGACGCGATTCTCACAAATCCAAATTCTTGGACACAAAAAAAGAGTCAACACTATGTGAAGACTCTTCTCTGTCGGGGTAGGGTGATTCGAACACCCGACCTCCTGCTCCCAAAGCAGGCGCGCTAACCGGACTACGCTATACCCCGTATATTCTAATGGCGGAGAGAGGGGGATTCGAACCCCCGGTACGGTTCCCCGTACACATGTTTAGCAAACATGCGGTTTCAGCCACTCACCCACCTCTCCGTGGATTTTAGATTCAATATCTTTTAGAACTTCGATACCTTGTGAAGGGTATCTCTCGTTTTGCGATTGCAAAAGTAGACAAAATATCGAACCCACCAAACCTTTTTAGAAAAAAAATAATTATTTTTCCATTAAAAATTGAAGGTCTTCTCCAGACTGCACTTCCCAAGCTTCTTTACCATCTTTAAAGATCCTTAAACTACGTTCTCCAAAGTGCTGTAAATGATTTCCTTTCACTCTAAAATAGCATGCTTCGCGCAATCCTGCTACCAACATGTTTGGATTTACTGCTGTAAACTCATTTATTCTTTGTTCGCGTGTTTCTCCACCATGACCATCAGGATGTGCATCTAAATAATGAGGATTTATCTGAAATGGAATCACATTTAAGCAATTAAATGAAATAGGCTCAATAATTGGCATATCGTTAGTCGTTCTTAGACTTGGACATGCTACATTAGATCCTGCACTCCATCCCATATATGGCATCCCTTCTAAAATACGTTGCTTAATGGCTTTCATAATACCAGTTTGTTGCATCATATAAACTAAGTGGAAAGTATTTCCTCCACCTATAGCAACAGCTTCTGCTTTTTCTACTGCTTCCACAGGGTTATCTTCTTTGTGGATAGAATATAAGTCGAAACCCAACTCTGCATATACTGCCTTCACTCGTGCTTCATAAGCATCAAAAGAAGCTTGTAAACCTTTATCAGAAAGATTTACTCCTGCATAAGGAATAAACAATACTCTCTTAGCTCCAACCTCCTCTAAAAATTCTTTAATCACTGGGCGTGGCCATCCTAAATACTCTTCTCCTGCATTAGTGGAGTTGCTGATTAGCAATAAATTTCTGTTCATATCTATATATTTATGTTATTTCTCATTTTGTGGTAAATCTAATATATTTTGTTCATCTGACATATCTAAAGTCTGAATATTCCGTAATTTTCGGTTGATGGCATTGGTTCTGGTACTGCTTAATGTCTCCAAAGAAGAAGATGCAGTATTCAATTGCTTCTGAACTTTATCTAGATGATCAGCAAAGTTACCAAATTCTGATTTCACCGCTTTTAAAACGTCCCAGACTTCACTACTACGCTTTTGCACTGCCAATGTCCTAAATCCCATATTGAGGCTATTGAGAAGCGCCGATAGCGTAGTTGGTCCAGTGATGGTAATCTTATAATCTCGTTGCAGTTTTTCGAATACACCTGCATGACGTAGAATTTCGGCATAAAGACTTTCTACAGGTAAGAACATAATGGCAAAATCGGTAGTATGTGGTGGATCGATATATTTTGAACTGATGTCTTTAGCGAAGCCATCGATGCTTCGTAACAAAAGCTTTTGGGCCGACTCTATCTTTTCTTTATTACCATCTTCATAAGCTTCTAAAAGCAATTGATAGTTTTCAATTGGGAATTTAGAATCTATAGGTAACCACACATCTTTATCATCGGTTTTACCTGGTAATTTAATGGCAAATTCCACATGAGCTTGACTCCCTTTTTTGGTCTGAACATTTTGTGAATATTGCTCACTAGTAAGCATCTGTTCTAAAATATTCCCCAATTGATATTCTCCTAAGACTCCTCTGGTTTTCACATTGGTTAAAACCTTTTTCAAATCCCCTACACCACTGGCTAATGTTTGCATTTCACCAAGACCTTTATGAACCAATTCCAATCGGTCGCTCACCATTTTAAAAGATTCTCCAAGTCTCTTTTCAAGTGTAGATTGTAGTTTCTCGTCAACAGTTTCTCGCATTTTTTCTAACTGACTGGTATTGTCTTCTCTGATTGACTTCAAACTGGAATCGATATTTTCTTTCAGCTTATTGATTTGTTCCAATGCAGCTTTATTCTGCTCCAGCTGGTGCTGATTCATATCACCAAATCTGACTCGTAATTCCTCTTTGATATTCATAATACCAAAGGCAAAATCATCTCTATTTACTTTTGATTCTTTTTGCAGGCGCTCCTCAAAACTTTGAAAACGATCATTCATTAATTCAACCAACTGCTTTTGTTTCTGATTAGTTTCCTCCATAAATCGTTTTTGAGAAAACTGTAAATCATCGTTTAAGTCTTTTAACGACTTTGAAAACTGATGAAGCTGTTCTTTTTGGAGGAGGGTATTTTCATTGATTCTTTTTAGCAATGAATCTTGAAATGTGGAAAAACTATTGGAGTTTTCTTTTCGATTTTCTGAGAATAGTTCTCTAGTTTCACGAGATGCATTGGCAAATTTCTCTTTTATTGAGGATTGTAGTTCGGTGGTATTTTGCTCTGGAGCTTTCGTTTTCTTAGATAAAAAAGCCCCTAACAGTATCAATAATAATACATTGGCAGAAATTAATAGGTAAAGAATCATGAGTTTGTTTTGGGTATTCAAATTTAGGAAAAAAGATAATAGCACGAAGCTAGAAGTCCGAAGCCAGAAGTAGCTTCACATTCAGTTGTAAACCTTGCAAGAAAAAGAACACGGATAACGCAGATTTAACTGATTCACACAGATTGACCTAAAATGTTTCAAGTATCTCTTCAACTCTGCAACAAAAAGATTCCACGCAAAGAAAAAAAACGCAAAGAGCCCAATGGAAACAAAACACTGATGACACTGATTTAACAGATTAGCATAAATTGGCTTTAAATGTTTCAAATAATAAAACAGAACTTAAAATCTACTCCACATTAACAATTGAATACTAAAAAAATTAATCATTATTAAAAAGAAATCATCCCCCGGCCTTCTTAGCCTTATATCCTTTATCTAAAAGAATCTTCATGATTTTATCTCGATGATCGCCTTGGATAATAATTTCTTCATCTTTTGCTGAGCCACCAACTCCACATTTGGATTTTAGTATTTTAGCTAAATCTTTTAGATCATCCTCTGATCCAACAAATCCTTTTATTACAGATGCTGTTTTTCCTCCACGATGTTTTTTATCCAACCAAACTCGTAAATCTTGTTCTTCGGGTGCTAAAGTTTCCATCTCATCTCCACCGTAATCATAATCGTAGTTTTGATTTGTAGAATAAACAACATCACCTGTTATATTTTTAAATTTCTTTTTCTTAGCCATAATTAAACTTTTGGAAGCCAGATTTTCAAATTTCTCGGCTTCATTATTATCTCTATTTCTTTTCCTACATTTATGGATTCACCATCCACATTGGCATATTCATTATCATTTGGAGAAATCCTAATTCTCTTTCCTCTAATGATTTCCAATACATTTAACTCATGAGCCTTTGCTCTAAAAACCTTCGACAACACTAAAGGCAATTGTCCCAACTTAGGTTTTCTCATGATACAAACATCCAATAAACCATCACAAAGACTGGCTAAAGGGGATATTTTCGTATTGTAACCAAACTGATTAGAATTGGCAATACTTATCATTGCAGCCTTCCTCTCAAATTTTTGTCCATCTATAAACAATTGGTAATCTTGCTCTTTGTATTTAAAAAATTCTTTTGTACCCAAAGAAGCATAACCCATAAAGCCTCTGTTTTTTGAATGAGCAAATTTTTCTGCAATCAAACTATCAAACCCAATTCCGGCAATACTCACAAAGAAATTCCCATTGAGTTCTGCGGTATCAATAGATTTCACCTCTGCATTATTCATTTGCTGAATAGCTTTTTCAGGATCTAAACAGATGTTTAAATGGCGTGCCAATCCATTTCCAGAACCTTGAGGAATAATTCCCAAGACACATTCACTACCGTCAATTTCCTTGGCAATTTCGTTAATCGTTCCATCACCACCTACAGCCACAATCATATCATAAACATTAAGGTTTTCCTTTGCTATTTCAGCTCCATGACCAACATATTGAGTATATTTAATTTCTATATCAAAATACTTCTTATCTAGATTAGAATCTATAAACCCTGCTAGTTTCGACTTATTTCTCCCTCCGCTGATAGGGTTAATAATAAATAATGTTTTTTTCTTATTCATGATTTCGAAATCTTAGCTGGTTCTTAATCATCCTATTGTTATACTGCTGCTGAAATGCTTTCTGAAAACGAAGTAAAGATCCAATATCTCTTTGATTTAACACATTGTTTTGCAGCAAACTATCGTTTCTATAATCGAATAATGATTTAGGATTCCGTTCTTCCATTTGCAAGAGGTATACATTATTCATCAATTGAAAATTTCTATTGAAATAATTCACAGCAAAATCCTTTGAGGTTACATTAAAAATAGAAGTTCCAAATGCAATAATACTATCCTGGATTCCTAAATAATTTATTATTGAAGGATAAACATCTGTCTGTTGTACAAGTTTTCTGTGGGAACGTTGAGTCAAAAGAGTATCTCCAGGAGCAAAAAATGCAATTGGAATACTAAATTGGCCTAGACTATTTTGATAAGCTGATTCAGCTCCTTCGCTGGTATGGTCTGCAGTGATGATAAATAATGTGTTTTTATACCAAGCTTTCGTTTTAGCAGAATTAAAAAACTGTTGTAAAGCAAAATCACTATACGCTACAGCTCCTTGTATTTCTAACTTCCCTTTTGGGAAACGCCCCTGATATTCATCGGGAATTTGATATGGATGATGAGAAGACAGTGTAAACAATGCCGCTAGAAAAGGTGAATTAAACTCGGTTAACTCTTCGGCAAAATACTGCAAATACTTTTCATCCCAAATCCCCCAATGCCCATCGTAATCATCCTCATTTGGATATTCGTTTTTCCCATAATAAGATTGAAAACCTGCAGAACTGGCATAGGCATCAAAGCTCATGGTTCCATTCTTTCCACCATGAAAAAATGCAGTTTGATATCCATATTTGTTTAAGCTATGAGCTAATCCTTCAATCTGATTTCCAGCATAAGGACTATTCAAAAAAGACTCATCGGACATTGTTGGCAAACCAGACAAAATAGCTGGAATCCCTTCAATACTCCTCTTTCCGTTGGCAATACCAGGAAACACTAAACTATACTCAAACAAACTATCTAAAAATGGTGTAAAGCTTTCCTCATGACTTAAATAACCAATATGTTCCGATGAGAAGCTCTCCAATATCAGTACGACTACATTTTCAATGTTTTCAGGAACAGAATCAAGAGGAGGATAAGACTGAACAGGCTGGTATATCTTTTCTAATTCTTGTTGACTAAAATCACTTTTTAGTTCCAAACCTGTTTGTCCTACCGATTTAATAATAGTAAATGGCGTATTTAAGACTATGGGAGAAAGACGAGCAGGTGCATGAAGACTGGCATCCACAATATTTATGGGCTTCAATTGTAAACCTCCTCTCATTCCTATTATTATAATAGCTGCAGAAAGTAAAAATATAGCGGTTTGCCCAATGTAATTTTGAAAACTCCATGGTCTAATCATTGTTTTGTTGCTCATTTTCACAAAAACAACAATTAAAACAACTAATAATAAAAAGGCCATTAAAAAGGCATACCAAAAATCGACTAAAAATTGTGGAGCGACATCCCAGAATGTCTCCATAGAGAATAAATAGGAGAAAATATCAAAGGTCATTCTCTTTAGCGTAAACCTATAATATATGGCATCCGACATATTTAATGATATAGCTAAAACTAAAACAATAATCGTAGGAATATTGATGATTTTTTGAAAAACACGATGCGTCCTAAAAGGTATTGGCAGGGTATTTACTAGAATAAATAATGGACTTAGCATTAACAAAACACTAATATCGAAACGCAGCCCAACAAAAAGCGACCATATTATTTCACTTGTTGTAAAACCAGAAAATAGTTGTGAATTAAACAGAAAAAGACTCACTCTAGATAGCGTTAAAACCATTAACATCAATAGCAATCGCTTCAAAAAAGCAATATAATGATTCTTTAAATGTAGATATGATCCTGAGGGAGCTTTCATAAAAAGCTACAAAGGTAAGGAAACACTTCGGGAATTAAACCTCGGTGATGTTATTTCTAATAGCAAATTTCACCAGATCAACAGTCGTACGCAAATTTATTTTACGCATAATATTATTCTTGTGACTTTCCACGGTACGAATGCTAATAAATAATTTATCCGCAATTTCACTATTGGTATAACTTTCAGAGAATAGCTTCAAAACTTCAAGTTCACGTTCAGAAAGCACATTAAGCTGTTTATCCAATGGACTTTCGCTATCGTTAGCTTTTCTCAAATATGAATTCAAGAGAATATTGGTGATAGATTTTCCATAATAATCATATCCACTACGTAATGTATAAATAGCCTCCACCAACTCTGCTCTTGAGGTATCTTTTGTTAAAAACCCCTTTGCTCCTGCTTTTATCGATTTTAAAATAAAAGACTCACGGGTATTTAATGACAACACCAACAAACGAGCTTTTGAATAATCATTAGCTATTTTCTTAATCTCAGCAACATCATCCGCATTTGACAAATATGAATGATAAAGTATGATATTTGGCTGTGATAATCGAACTCTACGAGTCAGTTCTTCAGCGGTATTATAGAAATCTGTGATTTCAATATCATTAACATCTGAGAGTAAAGACTTAATGCCTTCACAAATAATTTTATTGCTATCCTTTATAACTACTCTTATCAAAACTTTATTTTTTTAATATTCGGGGCAAATATAAAGAATATTTCACATAGAATTCATAAATTCGTTATCTCAAAATTAGAAGTTAGAAAGTTATGCCAGACAAACCATCACACAACGATATAAAATTCCCAAAAGAAAGTAAATCTCTCAAGCATTTAAAAGAGCTATCTTGTATTAACCAGATAGTTGGAGTACTGAAGGAGAACAAATCTTTGGCCGTATCCTTAAAAGAAATCGTTACACTTTTACCTCAATTCTGGCAGTACGATGACTATGCTGTTGCTCGCATTCATTTCGATGGAGAGAACTATAAAAGTCCAAATTTCAATTTTTCTCCTTGGAAATTGCAAAAAAGGTTCTCCACAATCAAGGGGAAACTAGGCTATATTGAAGTTTATTATACAGCAGAGTTTATGGAAGATGATCATGGACCTTTCTGCAATGAAGAAGCGAATTTATTAAGCATTATCACTTCAAAAATTACTGGTTTCCTAAACAGCCTTGAAGCAAAATCGAAAAAATCAGATAATGAACATGAGTTCATATCTTTTCATAGAGAAGAAAATCCTAAAGAAAAGAAACTGGTATCCAGAAAACTTCTGCAAAGGTTTATCAACAAAAACAATTATGCCCGTGATATTTACCATGACTTGATGCCATACAAGGTAAAAGAAATTCTTTTAGTTGCCAACTTATACGATGCTTATAGCATAGAAAAAGAAGGTCGTTTTAGTGAATATGTCCTAGGTGAATACAGTACTTTAAATTTAACCAGTATTCCAAGAATTACTGGAGTTTCATCTTCTGAGGACGCCATGGAGGAGCTTCAGAAAAAAAACTATGACCTGGTTATTATTATGATGGGAACCGACAAGTTTGGTCCGGTAAAACTCAGCGAAGACATTAAGGAAATATTTTCATTTATGCCCGTGTTTTTGTTACTTCACAACAATAGAGATGCAGCCTATTTTAAAGGTGAATTTCCGAAATCTTTTGATAGCGTTTTTGTATGGAATGGCGAATCGCAGGTTTTCTTTGCCATGATAAAAATGGTTGAAGACAAAATAAACCTACATAATGACACTCAAAAAGGTATGGCGAGAGTCATCCTTCTAGTAGAAGACACACCTAAATATTATAGTAGATACTTACCCATGCTCTATAATATTGTTATGGAACAAACACGCAGAATTATTGACGATGTTAGCACAGATGAACTTTATAAAGTTCTAAGGCTTAGAGCCAGACCTAAAATTATTCATACTGACAATTATGAGGAGGCCATTGAAATATTTAACAACTATAAAGATTACATGCTCTGTTTGATTACAGATGTAAAGTTCTATAAAAATGCAGAACTTGACGAGCGTGCAGGAGTAAAACTAGTAAAATATGTCCGTCAACATATAGAAGACCTACCTACCATAATACAATCCTCTCAGAAAGAAAACATGAGTGAAGCATATATGCTACAAGCAAGTTTTATTGATAAAAACTCGGATAGCTTACTCGTTGATTTCAAAAATTTCATTACGCATTATTTAGGTTTTGGAGATTTTATCTTTAGAGATATGAATGGTAGAAAAATTGCAGTTGGAAAATCATTACGTGATTTTGAACAACATTTAAGAACTATCCCCGACGAAAGTATTCTCTATCATGCCACAAAAAATCACTTTAGCCTTTGGCTGATGGCGAGAGGAGAAATCCAGATTGCAAGAATAATTAATCCATCTAAAGTAAACGATTTTCAAAACAGTAAAGAGCTTCGCAAATACTTAGTAGAAGTTATGCAGCGTTTCAGAAATGAGCAAAGCAGAGGAAAAATCATCCCCTACAAAACTAACCATATTGGAAATGCTAAAAACATTATTAAACTCACGGATGGTTCTTTGGGTGGAAAAGGGCGTGGTTTAGCTTTTTTAAATAGCCTAATTCATAACTTTGATTTTAGTCAGATTCTCGATGATATCAATATCTGCAATCCTGTAACCTACTTAATAGGAACTGATGAATATGAATTATTCTTGGAAAACAACAACCTTCATCCAAAACTAAAACTGGTACAAGATTACGATGTCATCAAGAAAATATTTATCAAAGGAAAATTATCATCCAAACTCATAGATAAACTAAAAGAAATACTCGATGAAACGAAAAAACCTCTAGCCATTCGATCAAGTGGACTTTTTGAGGATTCGCTAATGCAGCCTTTTGCTGGAATTTTTGACACCTTTTTATTACCAAATAATCATAGTGATGATAAGATAAGATTAAAACAAGTAACTGATGCAATTAAACTTGTCTATGCTTCAGTATATTCGGATATCGCTCGTGGATATGTAGAAGCCGTGAACTATAGAATTGAAGAAGAAAAAATGGCCATCGTAATACAAGAGGTAGTCGGAAATCAATATGACGATAAGTTTTACCCTCATTTTAGTGGAGTCGCTCAAAGCTATAATTACTATCCAATTGCTCATATGAAACCAGAAGAAGGCTTTGCAAATATAGCAATTGGATTGGGTAAATATGTAGTGGATGGAGAAAAATCATATCGCTTCTCTCCAAAGTATCCAGATTTAGAAAACTATACATCTAAAGACCTATTCAAAAATTCTCAAACTAGTTTCTATGCCGTAAATATGAAAGAAAGGGAGCTGGACTTGATGATCAGCGATGATGAGGGATTGATTAAACTTGACATTAGCGAAGCAGAAAAGCATGGCACCCTTAAACATATGGCAAGTGTTTACGACCAAGACAATAACAGAGTAGTTCCTGGAATTTTCAAACCTGGCCCTAGAATAGTAAACTTCGCCAACATACTTAAATATAATTACATACCTCTATCTCGCGCTCTAGAAGTTATCCTACAAGTAGGACAGGAAGCCATTGGCAGCCCAGTAGAAATTGAATTTGCAGTAGATTTAAACAGAGATTCTGAATACAAAAGCAGTCTATATATCCTTCAAATAAAACCACTTACCGGAAATGCTGATGACTATAACATCAATATGGAAGATGAAGATCCAAATAAAATGCTCTTATATACAGAAAATGGCTTAGGTAACGGAATGATAGACCATATCACCGATTTCATTTATGTAGATTTAGATGTTTTTGACAAGTCAGAAACCATGCAAATGACAAAAGAAATTGAAGCTCTGAATCAAAAAATGATGAAACTGGATAAACAATATGTACTAATTGGACCTGGTCGTTGGGGTACTCGTGACCCTTGGATAGGAATTCCAGTGAGTTGGCCACAAATATGTAATGCTAAAATAATCGTAGAAACGAGTTTGGCAAACTTCCCCTTAGATGCCTCCTCTGGTTCACATTTTTTCCACAATGTAACATCTGCAGATGCAGGTTATTTGAGCGTTCAACAAGAACTTACAGCCAATAAAATAAATTGGGATATCTTAGATAAACAAAAACTAATAGAACGAACTCAATATTTTAAACATGTGGAATTCAAAAATCCAGTTACCATTAAAATGGATGGAAAGAAACGAATTTCTATTATTCAATTTAATGAGTAATAATTACAATAGAGAAACTTTCTGTGATAGCAAAAAGGAATATAGAAATTGAAAATTTCTTTCTTCTTTACATCAATGACTTCTTTGTTTAATTTAGAAATCTAGTATAAAAGAACCCGATAGCCAAAACCTTGAAACTTCAAATTGTTTTAACTATTATTGAAGGCAACAAATCCTAATTGTTTCCTTAAATTTGCAACAAATTTTACAGATGAAAATAAAAACACACATCCTAATCATTATATTATGTATGACTTGGGCTAATTCTTTTGCACAGAACAAGACAGCTAATGCCCCAAGATATCAACAGATAACCAATGCTTTAGAATCACTTGATAACGCTGATGACTTTGAATCCTATTTTAAAGTAGCTAATGAGTTTCAGGAAATAGCAGAAGAAGGAAAAACAAAATGGATCACTTTTTATCACACAACCTACGCATACATTAGTGCTGCTCTAGAGTTACCCATCTCTAAAGAGGCTTTAGTTGTTTTAGACACTGCTCAAAAGATGATGGACAAGACCTTAAAGTTTGGCGGGCTTGGAAATAGTGAAATTATTTGCCTTCAAGGTTATTTATATTATGCTCAACAATTCAGGAACCCTAAAAACAATACCAATATTATTGCAAGAAAAGCTATAAAAGAACTAGATAGAGCAAGATTCCTTGATGGCTCTAACCCTCGTCCATATTATATAATTGGACTAGTTCTAGATCAGCTAGACCCTAGAATAGGAGGTAATACAAAAAGCGCTTGTAAACATTTCAATGATGCTTATACAAGATTTAATGACTATAAACCTAGAAATGAATTTTATCCAAACTGGGGAGCTCAAGATAACTTAACACAACTAAACAATTGTAAATAAAGAGAATGGCACAAGCACTACTCACCGTTGAGAATCTCAGCAAATCATATAGCGACAAACTTCTATTTCAAGATTTAAACTTCAGTATTTCTGAAGGCCAAAAGATAGCTCTAGTAGCTCATAACGGAGTCGGGAAATCAACTCTTTTAAATATTCTTTCTGGAATAGATATTGCCGACAATGGAAAACTTGAAGTTAAAGAAAGTTTAAAAATCGCTTACCTAAAGCAAGACCCAAAACTAAATAAAAATAAAACAGTTGAGGATGTATTGTTTCATTTAGATAATCTTTATGTAAAAATCATTAACGATTATCACCATCAATTGAAGTCCTATGAACTAAACCCTTCTGCTCAAAATCAAAAGAAGCTGGACGACGCCATCAATATGATGGACCAAAAGCAAGCTTGGGATTATGACAGTAGAATGACCGAAGTTCTTGAAAAATTTGAAATTACAAACTTAAAGCAACCCATCTCTGAGTTATCTGGAGGTCAAATAAAAAAGGTAGCCCTAGCTTCTGTTATTATTGATGAAGCCGATTTAATCATACTCGACGAACCTACCAACCATCTAGATATAAAGACCATAGAATGGCTCGAAGAAAACATTAGCAAAAGTAAATTAAGCCTGCTAATTGTTACTCACGATAGATATTTCCTTGATGAAGTATGTGATATTATTATAGAAATAGATCAGCAAAGAAGCTTTACTTATCAAGGTAATTACTCTTATTTCCTTCAAAAGAAAGCTGAAAGAGAAGCTTTAGATGCTATGGAGATAGAAAAGGCAAAAAACCTTTATCGCAAGGAGCTTGATTGGATGCGTAGACAACCGAAAGCTCGAACCACCAAGAGCAAAGCTCGAATCGACTCCTTCTATGATATTGAGAAAGTTGCCAAGAAAAGAATTGAGGAGAAAAAAATCGAATTTAAGGTAAAGATGAGTCGCCAAGGAAGAAAAATCCTAGAAGCAAAAGACCTAACTAAAAGCTTTGGAGATCTTAAAATTACAGATAAATTTGAATACACTTTTAAACGAGGTGAAAGAATTGGTTTAGTTGGTCCAAATGGATCTGGAAAATCTACATTTCTAAACCTTCTGACAGGTGAATTACCAGCTGATTCTGGGGAGGTTATTGTAGGAGAAACTACTAAATTTGGATATTATACTCAAAAAGGATTAACACAGAAGGAAGATTTACGAGTCATAGAAATAGTAAAAGAAGTTGCTGAGTCAGTAGATATGGGCGGAAATACCATTGGTGCTGCACAATTCTTGTTTCACTTTGGCTTCTCCTATTCCTTACAACAAAGCTATTATAGGCTTCTGAGTGGAGGAGAGCGAAGAAAATTATATCTTATCCTCACCCTCATGAAAAATCCTAACTTCTTGATTTTGGATGAGCCCACTAACGACCTAGATATTTTTACCCTTGGCAAGTTAGAAGAATTTCTGATCGACTTTCCTGGTTGCGTAATCATCGTTAGCCATGATAGATATTTCTTAGATAAACTTTGTGATCATCTTTTCATATTTAAAGGTCAAGGAGATATTAAAGATTTTGGTGGAAATTATTCAGATTACAGAGAACTAGAAGATTTAAAAATTCTTCAAGAAAAAAAGAAGAAAAAAGCAGAAAAACCAGTCGTTCAGCAGAAAAAAGTTAGTTCTGTAAAAGTCAGTTATAAAGACAAAAAAGAATTCGAAAAGCTAGAGGAGGATATGCCTTTAATTGAAGAAGAAAAAAACAAACTAATGAATGCCATGAATTCTGGAACTCTAAGTCCTGACGAGATGAATGAAACCAGTAAAAAATATCAAGAAGTAGATGAAAAGCTGGACGAGATGGAGCTTCGTTGGCTTGAGCTTAGTGAGATTATTAATGCTTAGGATAAAGAATGATGAAATGATACAAGGTGAGAATGATCGAATGTGAATTCATTCATTCATCTACTGAATCGCTTTACGAGCTTTTAAAATATATTTTGAACGATCCAGAGGATTGATCCCTTTGAATTCTCGAATAACTCCTAAACTATCTTCTACTTTTTCATAATGGTCAAATACCAAAGACAGACTTCCCCTACCTCCTGTTTTGGCTGCCAACTTAATGGGATAATCCATGGAGCTTGCTGCTGGTAAGAAGCCCTCTAATCTCATTTGGTTATTCTCTATCATAGGCTGATCGAAACTTCCACGCATTAATATGATATCGGAAGTAATACCTCCTAAACTTTCTTCAGGAGCCTCAATAATAAATTTCATGATAGGTTCCAACAATACACTTCCTGCATTTTTCAAACCATCCATCATAGCCATTGGGGTTACAATTACGAAATCACCAGCCTTACTGTGAATGTTATGATGTTCTCCTTCAGCCAAAGTGATTTTCACATCGGTAACTTCCCAACCTTTCATACCTTGCTCCAAAGCTCTGGAAATTGTCCTTTCTACTTCTTTCTGGTATTTTAATAATACATCGTTTACTCCAACCAATGACTCATAAGTTACACCACTACCCAATTCTGCCGGTTCTAACCTAAAACGAACCACCGCCCAACAAGGTTTAGGCATTGTATAGGCATCATAACCAAAGGCCTCCTTAGCAATGGTCTCTTTATAAACAACTGAAGGAGCATCAAATTCAACTTCCAACAGAAAACGCTCCAGTAAAATCTGCTCAAGAATCTCAATTTGGATGGGACCATTAATCTTTAAATGAAACTCCTCTTCTTCCCTAAACCACTGAAAGTCCAATAAAGGATCTTCTAAATCTAATTGAGTAAGTGCTTCTGAAAGTTTAAAATAATCTTGCTTATCATTGGCTTTTACCTGAGTTCTGAGGATAGGAACGGTATTAAAACTCAAACTTCTTGTGGACTTATTTTTCCCTAAGACATCTCCTATTTTCATATCAGAAAATCCAGCTACAGCGATGATATCTCCAGCTTGAGCCTCCTCTATATCTTTCAGTTTTTGGCTAAAAACACTTTTCAATTGATTTACTTTCTGCTCCTCTCCTAAACTCTGATTGTAAACCAATTGCTTCTTGGAAATACTTCCTGAAAACAATCGAATATGAGCCAATTTCCCCAATTGTTGATCTCGGGAAATTTTAAAAATCACAGCTTCTAATTCACCTGATTCAATTCTACTTCTAGCTGTGGAATATTCCACCAAATGATCTAATAATAAATCGATACCAAATCCAGCTTTAGCTGAGGCAAACAAAACAGGAAATACCTGAGAATTTTCAATTTGTTCTGAATAAGCTTTTCGCAATAAATCTTCCTTTATGGTTTCACCAGAAAAAAACAACTCCAATATTTCATCATTGTTCTCTGCCAATAATTCCACTAGGGTTTCATTATTAGATTTATCTAGAGCCACAATACTATTTTCAACTTCTATTTTTTGAACTAGTACAGCTGAAGAGGTAAGCTCTTCATGAATTTCTTTGAGGAGCTCTTCGGGAAAAAAATCATCTTTATCTATTTTATTCACCACAAAAGTCACAGGCAACCCTAGTTTTTTGAGTAATTTCCAGATAATACGAGTTTGAGCTTGCACACCTTCGTAGGCTGATATTACCAAAACCACCAAATCGACAGCCAATAAGCTTTTTTCTACTTCCGATATAAAATCAGCGTGACCGGGAGTATCTATAATATTAATCTGATGGCTTTTATAATCTAAACTCATATGTGATGCCATCACACTAATCCCACGTTCTTTTTCCACATTCAGAAAATCAGAAACTGATGTTCCTTTATCTACTTGTCCAACAGATTTCAAAACACCTGTTTGAAACAACAACTGTTCTGTTAAACTTGTTTTACCTGCATCCACGTGAGCCAATAAGGCAATATTTAATATCTGTTTCAAATCGTATTTTTAGTATTTTTGAATTTCAAAATAGCAATGAAGCGAGATGAACAAAGGAATTTCCATATTAAACTGCTCATTTCGCCATTCCATGCAAAATTAGTATCTTTAATTCATGCAAGCAAGCAGACAAATACTTATTAAATATTGGGGTTATGCTGATTTCAGACCTAAACAGGAGGAAATCATTGATTCTGTTGTGAATGGCCACGACACCTTAGCCCTTTTACCTACTGGTGGTGGAAAAAGTATTTGCTATCAAATTCCAGGATTATTAATGGAAGGGATAACAATTGTTGTAACACCATTAATTGCTTTAATGAAAGATCAAGTAGAAAATCTTAAGAAAAGAGGAATTTCTGCAGTAGCATTATATTCGGGACTTAATGTTAAAGAATATGAATTAGCCGTGAACAGATGCACACACGGCGACGCAAAGTTCCTTTACCTATCCCCAGAAAGATTGATCTCAGCTAAATTCTTAGAAACATTAAACCAATTAAAAGTAAATCTTATTGCAGTTGATGAGGCTCATTGTATCAGCCAATGGGGATATGATTTTCGTCCTCCATATTTAAAAATTGCTGAAATAAGACATTACTTCCCAAAAACTCCGATTATAGCTTTAACTGCCACTGCTACCATAAAAGTAGCTGAAGACATTCAGAGAAAACTAGCCTTTAAGAACTCCAATTTCTTCTCCAACAGCTTCGCCAGAAAAAACTTGGTATATTTTGTTAGCAAAGAGGAAAACAAATTAGAGGTTCTCTTAAAGATGGCTAAAAAACAGCAAGGCTCAGGAGTTGTATATGCCAGAAATAGGAAGAAGACAAAAGAAATTGCAGATTTCTTACAAAGGGAGCATATTAGTGCTTCTTATTACCATGCTGGTCTTGATTCGAGACAAAGGGATCATCGACAAAAAGAATGGATGGAAGGTCGCATTAGAATCATGGTCGCCACCAACGCTTTTGGAATGGGAATCGACAAGGACAATGTGCGCTTTGTAGCTCATCTTGATATCCCAGATAATCCAGAGGCCTATTTCCAAGAAGCAGGAAGAGGAGGAAGAGATGGTAAGAAAGCTTTCTCTGTTATTCTTTGGGAAAATGCTGACCTAGTCAATTTGAAAAGAAATTTTGAAAATAGCTTTCCGCCGATCGATATCATCAAGAAGATTTATCAAGCTTTGGGGAATTATTTGCAATTAGCTGTAGGAAGTGGTGCTGGACAAGTTTTCGACTTTGATTTAGGTCAATTTTCTAAGCAATATGATCTATCACCTTTGATTGCCTTCAACAGTATTAAGATACTAGAGAAAACTGGAATTCTAATGATGAACGAAGCCATGTATCAACCATCGAGGGTTAAATTGCGTCTTGAGGGTGGAGATTTATATAGGTTTCAAGTCGATTTTCCGAAATACGACAATCTAATTAAATACCTACTAAGGAAGTATTCAGGTCTGTTTCAAGTTTATACTAAAATCAACGAAACACAAATAATGAGCACTTTCAATATCACAAAAGAACAATTGCAGTCTTCTTTTAAAATGTTGAAAAAACTTGATGTGTTAGATTATGAACCAGAAAATAATCAACCAAAAATTACATTTATTTCTGAGCGATTAAAAAACACAGATTTATATTTTTCACCAGAGAACTACGAATTAAGAAAAAAATCGGCTGCCACAAGATTAAAAGCCATTACAAAGTACGTTGATAGCAATCACAAATGCCGCAGTCAGATTCTACTCTCCTATTTTGGAGAAATGAATAGCAAGCGTTGTGGTTATTGTGATGTCTGTTTGGAGCGTAATAAAACACAATTAAGCAAGTTAGAATTCGATAACATGGTGGAACTCATTAAACCCATCCTTAAACAAGCGCCTGTACAATTAGATGAGTTAATATTCGCTGTTGACTCTGATGAAGTAGATAAATTACTGAATGCCATACAGTGGCTACAAGATAATGGCAAAATTCGTGAGGATTTAGAACACCACCTATATTGGGTTTAAAAACATTCTAGACTAATCCCTAGAATATCTATATTTGCTTAAAACTATAAACTATTAAGATGAAAAAATTAGCCATTATAATAATCGCTCTCCTTCCAATTTTTGCTTTCTCTCAAAAAAACGAATTAATGCTTGGCCTCTCAATTGGTATGGGTATGCCTTTAGGCGATTTTGCCAGTAATGAATATACTATTGATGAAACTACCAATGAATTCACTCCTGAAGGCCAGTTTGCTAAGAATGGCTTGGCATTTGATTTCTCAGCGAGCTATCGTTTAGGATATTATGCGGGATTTGCTGGAAGAATAATTGGTGGTACCAACAAAACAGAAAATGGTATTTATTCTGATGCCATGACAGAAATACTACAAGTAGAAAACCCTGAACATAGCGTATTAGCTTCATCAAAAGGATGGGGGAATGGTGGGTTAATGGCTGGCGCCTATTTCGTGCTTCCTATTAATGATTTATATATAGATGCCAGATTTATGGCAGGATATATGGTTTTATTTGCACCACAAATAAGATATTATATTTATGAAACTGAAGAAGATCTTAATAATACAGATGCTTTTGTGAGACAAAAGTATAGCGCCGGAGGATTTGCTTATGATATTGGCTTAGGTATTAAATACAAATTTGGTGGTAATAAATTCCTTCAAGTTAATGGAGACTATATAGGCAGTAAAATAGTAAAAGATAATATTAAAACATTAAATCCATTCACTCAAAAAGAAGAATCTATTGATATGGATATAGAATATCAAAACCTAACTTTTACAGTGGGATTAGGATATATGTTTTAAATCAACATATTTGTTGAGCAAAGAATCCCTGTTTTATTGTTAATCTTCTTACCTATCAATCATACGGATATTTAAATGGTATAGAAAAAATCCTATAATTGCTTAGAAAAGATTAGAAAACCAATCAATTACAGACATTCCCTTACGAGTTGCAATAACATAAATAATAATAACTTGTTCAATTACGAATAAAGAAATCACAATATTTTTTAGACTTAGACCTTTTCTCTCATCTTGTTGCATATCAAATAATTTATTTGTGGTAAATATAAATAAAAAAGCTCTGTGTTGAACACAGAGCCTTTTATACTTCAAGCAAAATGATCTTTTACTTTACGCCTTCTGCTAATTCATTACCAGGCTTAAACTTGATAACTTTCTTAGCTGCAATAGTAATTTCAGCTCCTGTTTGAGGGTTTCTACCTTTACGAGCTTCTCTCATAGATACAGAGAAAGATCCAAATCCAACTAATGCTACTCTATCACCTTTTGCAAGAGAGTCACTTGTTGCTTTTATAAATGCATCTAGAGCTTTTTTTGCGTCAGCTTTAGTTAAACCTGATTCATTAGCCATTGCTTCAATTAATTCTGCTTTGTTCATTTCGTAAGATTTTAATTAACACATTTGATTTTCATTCATGCAAATATAACTGAAAATACTAGAAATGCAAGTGTTACAGAAGTTTTTCAATAAATTAATCCATATTTATACACTTTTGTTGATAAAATCGCACTTATTGTGAATAAACATAGGGTCTAGGGGTTGAAATCATTATAAAAAATGCATCTTTTCTTTAAAGGAAAAACCTCTTAAAAAATCTATTGTTTTCATTCTTTTCTTACCTTGTAGTTGTAGTTCCGATACTTCTAGACAATAATCCTGTGTATGAACATATAAGTTTTTCCTATCTTTTAGAGTCAATTTGCCTGCTGGCAAATCGCTTTTCAAATCTGTTTTTGAAACTGCATAAATTTTCATACTTAGTTTTTTTCCATCAGGAAATCCTTCCAACCAAGTCCATGAAGCAGGATATGGACTCAACCCTCTCACTTTATTAAAGATTATATCTGCACTATTATCCCAAACTATTAGTCCATCTTCTTTAAATATTTTTGGTGCATGTTTGATAACCTGCCCTTCAATTAGGTCCTCCTGTGCTTTTACATTAATACTACCCTTTGCTATCAATTCAACAGTATCTACCACCAGATTCGCCCCTAATAGCATTAGTCGGTCATGTACCATACCAGCAGAATCGTCTTCATTAATCACGCAGGTTCTTTGTTCAATTATTTTCCCAGTATCAATTTCATGATCCAAAAAGAAGGTAGTAACCCCAGTTTCTGTTTCGCCATTAATAATAGCATGATTTATAGGTGCCGCACCTCTATATTGAGGCAGAAGCGAACCATGAAGATTAAATGTACCTTGCGGAGGCATATCCCATACAACCATAGGTAACATTCTAAAAGCTACGACTATTTGTAAATCAGCATTTAAAGCCTCTAGTTCCGCTAAAAAACCCGGATCTTTTAATTTAAGGGGAGTCAAAATGGCTAGGTTATTCTCTAATGCATACTTCTTCACATCCGACATTTGCATTTTCTTACCTCTACCAGCTGGTCTATCAGGAACAGTAACTACCCCCACTATATGATGACCCGCCCGAACTAATGCATCTAAACTTGCTACAGCAAATTCAGGGGTACCCATAAATACAATTCTCATTTTATCTTCCATGATCATTAATTTAATTCACCAAAAATACGACATAAAAAAAATACCTGAACTTAAAAAGCTCAGGTATTTTTTCTCTGTAGTTAAATCCTACTTGTTTTGCTTCTCTTTTAAATAAGCAATATACTTGTCAGCTTGTCTACCTTCTGTTGTTTTAGCAAACTCCTGCTTAATTCTTTCATGTAAACTTAGAGCTTTATCAAAAGCACCCTTACTTTCATAAGCTAATGCAGCTTTCTGAAGAAATACCGGTGAAGTAAATTCATTTACTTTCTGATTGGCAGCATCTAGATAATAATTGATCGCTTTATCAGTATCTCCTAATTCCATATAAGCATCTGCGATAGCACCCATTGCCATTGGAGCAACAACCTGATCATTAGCACTAAACCCTTTTAGATATGATATTGCATCTTCGTACTGACCTAGTTTTAAATAACAAACTCCAGCATAATAATGAGATAAGTTAGCACTCTTAGTCATTCCGTAATCAGAAATTATATCAAGAAATCCTAAATTCATTCCATCACCATTTAAAGCAAGGCTTAATGAATCCTGAGCGAAATACATTTCTGCGCTAGCAATTTCTATTTGTGCTTCTTCCTCTAATGGTTGAAGGTAATATTTATCAAAGCCAAAGTATGCAACTACTATCACTACAACGATTCCAATAACAGTAAGAATAGTTTTCTGATGTTTCTCAATGATCTGTTCCGATCTGGTCAAAGCTTCTTCTACTGCTTCAAATCTTTCTTCTGTAAGATCTTTAGTATTTTTCTGTTGTGCCATTTTCATTTTTATTTTAGAAGTGCAAAAGTAGTTTTTTTTGCAAAATATCCGAGCGAAAAATAAAAAAAATAAAAAGTTTGACGTTTTTTTGAAAAAAGCTTGCAGTTTTAAAAACATTAGCTACTTTTGCACCCGCTTTAAAAGCAAAATGAGTGCCGATGTAGCTCAGTTGGTAGAGCAGCTGATTTGTAATCAGCCGGTCGGCGGTTCAAGTCCGTTCATCGGCTCGTTCTTTTAAAAGATTAAGATTAAGTGTTGGGGGGATTCCAGAGCGGTCAAATGGGGCAGACTGTAAATCTGTTGGCTAAGCCTTCGGAGGTTCGAATCCTCCTCCCCCCACATTCTTTAAGCGGGAGTAGCTCATTTGGTAGAGCGAAAGCCTTCCAAGCTTTAGGTGGCCGGTTCGAGCCCGGTCTCCCGCTCAAATTTAAGCTTCTAACTATTTAGTTGGAAGCTTTTTTTATGCTTAGTAAGTTATATTCCATTTCTTGCAACTTTCAATCCAAACTTATTTTTCTTGTAAATCACTTTACTACTACTATCTTAAAAAAATAATATCATTGGTAGAGCGATCTCACTTAAAATAAACAAATCATAGGTATCAAACCCCACCACCGAAAAACTCATTTTAGGTTATTGTATCCTTTATTTATTGAAACTTCATAGTCTATTCAAAATCTATTATAATATTTTTAACCAATTTTCACTGATAGAGAACAAGATAGAAATCATGCGAAAAATTAATCTCAGGATATTCTAAAAATCACTTGTAGAATTAAAAATCTTCTCTATTTTTGCAGCCGCTTTAAAAGCAAAATGAGTGCCGATGTAGCTCAGTTGGTAGAGCAGCTGATTTGTAATCAGCCGGTCGGCGGTTCAAGTCCGTTCATCGACTCGTTCTTTTAAAAGATTAAGATTAATGTTGGGGGGATTCCAGAGCGGTCAAATGGGGCAGACTGTAAATCTGTTGGCTAAGCCTTCGGAGGTTCGAATCCTC
Source organism: Bacteroidales bacterium (assembly GCA_016744655.1). Lineage (GTDB taxonomy): Bacteria > Bacteroidota > Bacteroidia > Bacteroidales > UBA12170 > UBA12170. Next base: position 29,278 of record JADGDY010000047.1, read on the forward strand.
CTCCCCCCACATCTTACAAAAGCATCTTACTTTAATTAGTTTGATGCTTTTTTTGGGTCTAACAATTTAGCCATTCTGAATACCTAAAACAAGTTCCTAATATTTCTTCGAACCAAATTATTGTCTTTAGCTTTTAATAATATGAATATAGTGGTTCTTATTATGAATTTATGGAAACAAAAAAAGGATAACATTTCTGCTATCCTTTTGTACCCGGAGCCGGGGTCGAACCGGCACGAGTGTTACCTCACTGGTGTTTGAGACCAGCGCGTCTACCAATTCCGCCATCCGGGCGTTTGATTTCATTAGAGATGGCGGGAGCTTCGTAAACTCCGGTTCCGCCATCCGGGCAATGACCTCTCTTGTAGAGCGGTGCAAAGATAAATACTTTTTTCACATCTCAAACAAAAAAAATCATATTCTCTCTGATGTAAAAAACCTCGAAAAAACTAGATAATTAAGATCTAATTAATTTGGTCATCCGGAAAAATAAATATACTTTTGCCGAAAATTACAGCACACTAAAAATCAGCAAAATAATGTCTGAAAAAGTAAATATTTTCACAGGAAGAGCCACTGAATATTTGGCTGAAAAAATTGCTAAGGAATACGGTCAAGAACTTGGTAAAGTATCTACAGCAGTTTTTAATGATGGTGAATTTCAACCATCTTTCGATGAAACCATTCGTGGAAACACTGTTTTCCTTGTTCAATCAACCTTTGCTCCTTCTGAAAACTTAATGGAACTTCTATTGCTGATAGATGCAGCAAAGAGAGCCTCTGCTAAAAAGGTAGTGGCTGTTATTCCTTATTTTGGTTTTGCAAGACAAGATAGAAAAGACAAACCAAGAGTTTCTATTGGCGCTAAGCTTATGACCAACTTATTAGTTGCTGCAGGAGTTGATAGGATAGTAACAATGGATTTACATAGTGATCAGATTCAAGGTTTTGTAGACCTACCATTGGATCACCTTTATGCTTCATCTATTTTTATTCCTTATTTACACAATCTTAAATTACCTAATTTGGTAATGGCATCCCCTGATACAGGTGGAGCAAAAAGAGCTGCTGCATATGCTAAATTCTTAAATACAGACCTTGTAATTTGTTTTAAACAAAGGAAAAAGGCTGGTGTTATAGAAAGCATGCAAGTTATTGGTGATGTAAAAGGAAAAGATGTAGTTCTTGTTGACGACATTATTGACTCTGGCGGAACCATTACAAAAGCAGCTGGATTAATGTTAGAACAAGGAGCGAATAGTGTTAGAGCACTGTGTACTCATGCTGTTTTTTCTGGAAATGCTGTACAAAGATTAGAAGATTCAGGGCTTGAAGAAGTAATTGTTAGTGACACAATGCCTAGCAAAAGTTCTGGAAAAATAACTGTTTTATCAACTGCAGGAATATTTGCGGATGTTATAGACAGAATACACAATTTTGAATCTATTAGTGAGCACTTTAAGTTCACTACACAATTATAAATTTTAAATAATAACACAATGAAAAGAGTATCTATTAGCGGTTCTCAAAGAGAGAACGTAGGGAAAAAAGATGCCAAGATGCACAGAGCAGAAGGTAGAGTAATTAGTGTTCTTTATGGTGCTGGTGAGCAAACTCACTTCACTATCGAAAAGAACCCATTCGACAAAATAATCTTCACTCCTGATGTATTTATTATCGATTTAGAAATTAATGGAAAAGTAATTCCTGCAATTTTACAAGATGTACAATATCATCCAGTAACAGACCAGCCATTACATGCTGATTTCTTACAAATAGTAGAAGGTAAGCCTGTTGTTATCGACCTTCCTGTTAAATTAGAAGGTGTAGCTCCTGGTATTATCAAAGGTGGTGTATTAACTAAGAAATTAAGAAACATTCCTATCAAAGGTTTAGTAACTGACATTCCTGAATTTATTACAATTGATATTTATGGTCTTGATATAGGAGACAGTATTAAAG
>JADGDY010000233.1 GCA_016744655.1 Bacteroidales bacterium
GGTATCTCCAGTAAATGATAAAACAGAAACTTCCAATTTTGCAGGAACAGTGACTAAGCTATCCGATACTATTTTAGTTTGTAGTTGATTATCTTTTATTTCTGATTGAATTAAAAAAGTGGCAAAGTCTTCTTGAGCAATATAATGTGTGGCTTTCTTTTGTTTGTAATAATCAAAAGATGACCAACTTAAACCCGGCCAACAATCGTTCAGTTGCCAATACAAAGTTCCCATACAATAGGGCTTTGCAAAACGCTGAGCTCTAAAAGCCAAATCCATTCCGTAGGCCTGTAGCAGCTGGCTGATATAAACCATTTCGGTAAAGTCTTTTGGGTCAGGGTAATAAAGCGGTAAATAATCGAGGATGGTTTGGTTGCCAATGGAGCTTTTTTGATGAGCTTTCATGTCTACCGAAAATAAATCCAACTGTGAGGAATCGGTAAAACTGAGGATGGTATTTAAGTGGGGTAGGGACTGAAAACCAAATTCCGAAGAAAAGCGAGGAACTTTCTCTTCATAGGTTTCAAAGGGTAATTTCCCCCACCAGATTCCCCAATAGTGAGAATCGCCATGGGTCATGCTTTCTTCTCTTCCCCAACCAAAAACAGGCGAGGATTCCAAATAATCGGTATTTGGGTCGTATTGTTCAACGAGTTCAGGGAGTAGCTCGTCAAAGACTTTAAGGTAATCGTGCCAAGTGTCAATGGAATCTTGCTCCGAATAGTTAAAAGCAGTTTGATATCCCCAATTGTGCCATAACTCGTTCATCTCGTTATTGCCACACCAAAGTGCTAAACAGGCATGGTTTTTCAATCTAAGAATATGTTGTTTGGCTTCCTCCTCCACATTTTTTAGGAATTTCTCGTCACCAGGATATAAGGAACAGGAGAACATAAAATCTTGCCAAACCAGAATTCCATTCTCGTCACACAGCTCATAAAACTTGTCCATCTCATAATAAGCTCCTCCCCAACATCTCAGCATATTCATATTGGCTTCTTTTGTGAGTTGAATGGTTTTCTGATAATCCTCCTCCGTAACTCTACTTGGGAAAGCATCTAAAGGAATATAATTGGCGCCTTTCATATAGATGGCTTCTCCATTCACTACAAACTGAAAACTCTCTCCAATGCTGTCTTTTTTTCGTTCCAGCTTAATGGTCCTGAGTCCAATTTTTAGGTCTTCATTCCAATAAGAATTTCCATCTTTTATTTGAATGCTAAAATCAAATAAATAAGCCTCTCCATAACCTCTAGGCCACCAGAGTTTAGGATTCTCAATGTTAATATTTTTAGAGATGGAGTTTTTTCCTTCCTTCAATATCACATTTTCGGAAATTATTAATTCTTGATTTTTAAGAACTTGAATTTCAATTGTCTTATCGAAGTCAGAATCTATTTGTAGGTCTAATTCTAATTGAGCTTCTTTATTATTTAAAGTCTTTTGAGTAATTGAAGGTGCATGAATTGCTAAATCATCTGAAAACTCAATATAAACGGGTTTCCAAATGGCAGCGCCTACTAATCGTGGTCCCCAATCCCAACCAAATTGATAAGGTGCTTTACGAGTAAAAACGCTGGTTCTTTTATCATTTCTATCATTTCCTGCTGGCAAACGTATTTTATGAGCATCGTAGAGTGGTTCTGCAGTTTTAATGGTTGATTTGAATTTTACTTCGAGTTCGTTGGTTTCTTTTAGCAAGTCAGCCACATTTTCAGCATATTCTAAGAACATATTATCCGTTGAGAATATCAATTCTCCATTTAAATAAACATCAGAATAGGTATCTAATCCTTCAAATACAAGATTTGCTTTTTTCCTCTTTAACTCCTCTTTGCTGAGATTAAAAACAGTAGAATAGGTCCAATCTTTATCTTCAATCCATTTTAACTTTTCTTCGTTATTGGATAAAAAAGGGTCCTCAATTATTTCATGAAATAATAAATCTAAATGTACATTTTTATGAGGGGAGGGTAAAAATGAGCTATCGGTAGTTTGTTTGAATGACCAGTTATGGTTTAAGGATTTGGTCTCCGTTATTTTTTGGTTTTTTGGTTGACAAGAGATTAGAGTAAGAAGGGCAAGAATAGAAAGTATAGCTCTCATATTTATATTAGTTTAGAGCAAAAATAGAGAAATATAGTAGTTTGGAAACAAAAAGATCCTTAAGTATCCTAATTATTAATTAGAATTCATAAGGTAAACTTACACTTTGAGTTTATGTTTAGAAATCGACATGTATTTTAATAAAAAGAAAATCTATCCACAGATTCCGCTATCCCTAGCGAAGCGAGCTCACTGAAAGTAATTTTCACGGATTTTTTAGAAACAAGGGTCAGCAAAGCTGAGCATTGTTTCAAATCCGTGTTAATTTGCGATAATTCGCGGACAAAAATAAACTGTGCGTCTGTCTGGTTAGAATTCATAAGCACCTAGTTATCCTAAGTTTATTTTATCTATTTTGGATTATTCAGTTAGATATCTCTTCAAGACACTAAGAAGAAGTTCTTTTCCTAAAGGTTTGCTTAATACTTCTTTACATCCGGCTTTTATGGCTTTCTTTTTTTCTTTGGCATAAGGAAAAGCTGTGAGTCCAACTATTGGGATATTGGGCTTGATTTCTCTAATGGCTTCAGAAGCCTCAAATCCGTCCATCACTGGCATCCTCAAGTCCATCAATATTAAATCTATTTCTTCATTATTTACCATATCAACAGCTATTTGTCCATTTTTTGCTATGATGGCTTTTGCTTTAGAATTCTCAATGTGAATTTGATGAATGAGTAGATTATCGTCATCATCGTCAACCAATAAGACTGTTTTGCCAGCCAAATTTATATTGGAACTGGTTTTTAAGAAATGCTCCACATTATTTTTCTCTGGAGTTAATAATGTTTGTTTAATAATCAGACTAAAAGTTGAACCTTTGCCCTCCTCCGATTTTAATTGGATATCTGCGCCTATTGCTTTTGCTGCTCTTTGTGCAATGGTTAAACCTATTCCAACTCCTTTAAAAACTCTGGTATGACTATCGTCAACTTGTCTAAAGAAGTCAAAAATCAGATTCTGTTTGTCTATAGGAATTCCTATTCCGGTATCTTTCACATATAATTCTAAGGATTCCTCATTGGCATTAATTCCAAATTCTATATTTCCTTCTTGGGTAAACTTTATGGCATTCTTAAAGAAGTTCATCAAAATCATATTCAACTTATTGACATCTGATTTAATTTGATGATTGATAAAGGTTTTATCCGCCTTAAAATTCAACTTTACATTTAATTCATTGGCAGATTTTTGGTGTAAATCCAAGAGGGACTTCTTCAAAGAAATATATAAATCAATTATTTTGATGTTTTTCTCCCTCGAATGAATTTCCGATTGGTCAGCTAATGCCAGATAAAGAATGTCTTCAATAATTTCCAGAAGATTTAATCCACTCTTATTGATGATTTGACTAAACTCATTTATGTTTTCATCTGTTGTTAAGTCGCCAATCACATCGCTAATGCCAATAATGTGATTGAGTGGAGTCCTGAGCTCATGATTAATGGTGGACAAGAATGAAGATTTCAATCGATTACTTTCTTCGGCTTTTTCTTTAGCGATTTTAAACTCCTCTAGCCTTTGCTTTTCTTCATCAATGTCTTCTTTTATACATACGAATTTGTATAATGTATTGTTATCATTAAATAGAGGGACTATGGTTGATTTTTCCCAATATATTTCTCCATTCTTTCTTTTGTTTTTTAACTCACTCGACCATACTTTACCTGATAGGATGGTAGACCATAAATCATTATAGAACAGTTGTTCATGCATATTAGATTTAAAGATACTGGTGTTCTGCCCTATGATTTCATCCAACTGATAACCTGATATTTCCATTGCCGTTTTGTTCATATCCTCAATACGGCCTTTTGTGTCCGCAATCAATAATCCAATTGGACTTTTCTCTATGGCTGTTCGTAAAATTAGATTTCTATCTTGTGCAGAAACCTTTTCACTAATATCATGGAGGATGATATGAAGAATTGGGTTATTGTCAATTTCAATCATTCCGCAAAATAACTCTACGGTTTTCTTTTTGTTATTAGCTGTAATTTGGTGATACTCAAGATAGGAGTTGTTGAGTAATAATTCTAAGCTTTTTTCCATGTTTTTATCATTACCTTCAGAGAACTCGCCTGATAGTAGCAGAATATTTTTATTAAGCAGTTTTAGTGGACCATATTCATAGAATTTAATTGCTGCTTGGTTGGCTTCTAAAATGTTTCCGTTGGTAGGGTCAATAAGTAATTGTGGAGATGGATTTTTGTAGAAAATATTACGAAATTTCGATTCACTCTTTTTAAGACTTTCTCTCGATAATCTATTTTCAAAAATATTTGAAAAGACCTGCGATAACCACAATAATAAGTGTATATCTTCTTCTTTATTGTTTTCAGTAATTTCGTGAATATTATCAAAGCCAATGAATCCAATAAGTTTTCCTTTAGCTTTTAGGGCTACCACTATAAGAGATTTTATCCCTTGTTGTTCAAGTGTTTCTTTTTCCGATTTAGCATCAGCTGGCATTTTACTAACATCGGGGATTTGAATCAGTTCATCGTTATTAAGCTTTGCCATCCACCAAGGAAAGTGTTCGGTTGACATATTTTGTAGATTCTCAATTTCAGCTTCTACATTTTCATTACACCATTCGTTGGTGTTATCCATTAAGGTATTGTTCTCTTTAAGAAGGAATAGATATATACGACTGGCTTGGGTGATTTGTCCTAATTCCTCAAAAGCATCGTCGATGATTTGATTAAAATTACCATTGGCTAGCATAAACTCTTTTGTGATTTTTACTAGAAGCCTTTCTAATTTTAACTTTTTTAGTAAACCAATTTCTATGGCTTTAGTTTGAGTAATATCTTGCTGAACCCCTGATATTAAAACAGCTTCACCTTTGCTATTTCTGGTAGAAACTCTACCGGTATTATTCACCCAAATCCATTGACCATCTTTATGTTTTATTCGCATTTCAACATCATAGAATTCAGTTTTACCAAGACAATGGTTTTTAAGGTTAGTATTTGACTTTTCTAAATCATCTGGATGGATTCTTTCTATCCATGTTTGAATATTAGTTGGGCTGAGCTCTTCCAATGAATATCCTATCATATTAACCCATTTTTCGTTAAAGATGGCTTCTTCACTTTGTAAATTCCACTCCCAAACTCCAAGTTTAGAATTGTTTATGATGCTTTCAAAATTTTTCGAAACAACTATTTTATCTTCAACAATTTTCTTTTGGTTACTTATGTCAGTAATGATTCCGTTTAATATGGTCTTTTCTTTATCATTTTTTGAAGCTACACCTAATTCTTTAACCCAAATATAATGACCTTTAGCATGTTTAATTCTATATTCAATATGCCATGGTTTCTTGATTTTAATTGCATCTTCTATAATAGGTTTTATAAGTGCTTTATCTTGAAAATGAATGAGATTATTAAAATCTATTTTGCAGTTATTTATAAGATCATCTCTTTTGTATCCATATATATTTTCGAATTGTTCGCTAAGTGATGTCATGGTGCAAAAACTATCATATAAACAAGAATACTCGAATGAACTAGATTGTTCTATAATGTTATTTAATAGTTTATTCTCAATTTTGGTAGGTTTGTCACTTATCTCATAATCTGTAATGTTTGAGATGATTCCGTCGAGCCTTATTATTTCACCTGTGTTGTTATTTATATGTGGGAAGAAATAAATATCACACCATTTTACATTGTTATCTTGATCTTTAAAACGTAGATGAATAGTATTATTAGTTTTAAACTTTGATTTTTCTAAAACTCTAAACGCATCTAGATCGTCTGGGTGTATATTTTGCAATAAAAAATCTGGATTTGATTGATAATCCTCAGCTGTGTATCCAAAAAGATCAGTTATTTTTTTCGAAACATATAG
>JADGDY010000048.1 GCA_016744655.1 Bacteroidales bacterium
GTTGCTCCCACACCTTTAGCTTTTAAATCGGCATCTTTCAAATAACCAATAATAGCAAATAACTTCATGGGTTGATAATTTCTTGCACATTGCTGATACCGAAAAACTAAACCAGGATGTATACCTAACCTAGATGCTATGTTTTTCGAATCGCTTTTATTAGGAAGTTGAAATAATACCAAAGACTTATAAAAGAAACTATGAAGTACTGGAATTACTCCGTGAATTGAATGATTTTTTTCATCACCTAGAAAATATTGGACTATTTTATTGCATTGAAGAATATCCTTTTCGGCGATTGCATTTTGTAAAGCAAACACATTATATTCTTTGCTGATACCAATTTTTTCTTCAATCACATCTGGAGTAATGGTTTCTCCTTTTTTTAAGCCAATGATTAACTTTTTTAATTCATTACTAATTTTACTCAAATCATTCCCAAGGTATTCAGCCAAAAGAGCACTTTCGGTGGGTTTTATTTTGAATGAGTTCTTCTCAATATGATTTTGTATCCAGCTAGGAATTTTGTTTTCCCATAATTTTTTTGAGTGGTAAGTAACGCCATTTTTTTTAATGGCCTTATAAACAGTGGTTCTTTTATCGAAATCTTTATGTTTGTATGCTAAAACCAAAATAGTAGAGTCGGAAGGTTTTTTTAAATACGCCTCTAACTCGTTCAAACCTTTTAAGTTTTGTGCTTCTTTTACTATAACCACTTGATGATTAGCAGACATTGGGTAACTCCTTACTAAATTGATAAGTGAGCCCAGATTAGTATCGAGTCCATAAACCACAGTTTGATTAAACTCTCGTTCCATAGCATCCAAAACATTCTCCTCAATAAAACTAGTGATAGAGTCTATAAAAAAGGCCTCCTCTCCTGATAATAAATACACAGGGTAATAGATTTTGTTCTGAAGATCCTTGAGGATGTCGTCGTATTGGAGTTCTGGCATAATTCTTAAATATCGAATCGAAGGTGCTTAACTGCAGTTCTATTGTGTTTGATTTCCATCAAAGCTGCAATTCCTATTTCTAAATGTTTTTCAGCAAAGTTTTCAGTGACTACCTTATCACTCTTTGAGGTTTTTACACCATCTGCAATCATAGGTTGATCAGAAATGAGCAATAAAGCGCCAGTAGGTATTTCATTATGGAATCCAACAGTGAAAATTGTTGCTGTTTCCATTTCAATAGCCATAGCTCTGGTTTCTCTCAAATATTCTTTAAATTCCTCATCGTGCTCCCAAACTCTACGGTTGGTAGTGTATACAGTTCCTGTCCAGTAGTCAAACCCTTGACTTCTTATGATACTCGAAATAGCACGCTGTAAACTAAATGCAGGTAAGGCAGGAACTTCAGGATGCATATAATCGTTACTGGTACCATCGCCTCGAATAGCGGCAATAGGAAGGATGAAATCACCTAATTTATTCTTCTTTTTTAAACCACCACATTTCCCCAAAAATAAACATGCCTTTGGTTCTATCGCACTAATTAGGTCCATTATAGTTGCTGCATTCGGACTACCCATGCTAAAATTGATAATAGTGATGTCCTCCGCTGTGGCCGATGGCATTGCTAAATCTCTGCTTGTAGGCTCAACGTCATGAATCTCAGCAAATAAATCTACGTAATTTTGAAAATTGGTAAGTAGAATATACTCTCCAAAGTCTTTCAGCTGAATTCCGGTATATCTTACCAACCAATTGCTGACAATTTGTTTTTTGGTTTTCATAGATGAAATTTCGCACAAATATAAGTAATTCTATAGTTCCTAGACTCCTCTAATATGTATATATTATTAACATTGAATGCATTTTTTCTGATATTGCGATTCTATATTTTCTATTTTTACCAAAAATTAATTCATGAACGCATATCGCTTTAATCTTCCTCCAAAAAATCTCAAACTTCGTCGGCAGAATGATAAGGTGGAGGTTTTAGATGTATTGCGTAAAAAGTGGTTGGTGTTAACTCCCGAAGAGGAGGTGAGGCAGCAATTTGTTCATTATATGATGGATGAAAAGAAATATCCAGCAGGATTATTGGCCATCGAATATAGTTTGAGGGTGAATTCCTTAAAAAGAAGAGCCGATGTGGTTGCGTTTAATCGTTTCGGACATCCTCTTTTGTTGGTAGAATGTAAAGCTCCTTCAGTAAAAATAGATCAAAAGGTATTCGATCAAATTGCACGATATAATTTAAGTATGAAAGTAGATTACTTGATAGTAACCAATGGCTTGGAACATTTCTGTTGTCAGCTTGATTTTCAGAATAATAAATATCACTTTTTACAGGATATTCCCTTATTTGATGAAATTGTTTAGATAGATGTAAAATTCTTTTGTGATGGTGATATTCAATCATCAAATGCCAAAAAGCCCTTTTATATTTAGTTTTTTATTACATTATCTAAGATATAAACCCTTGTAATTGTTAGAATTTTGCAAACAAGGCATTTGGTTTTTTCCTTCGGAATATTCTACTTATTTTTGAACCTTTAATTCCAGAAAAATGCTTTTTGCTGCCATAGATATAGGTTCCAATGCCGCTAGATTATTATTTGCTAATGCTTATGATAAAAACGGTAAGATGAAGCTAGATAAAGCTTCATTAATTCGTATTCCCACACGATTGGGAGAAGATGTTTATAATAATAATGTCATAAGTAAAGAAAAGGCAAAGTCTTTCTATAAAACCATGAAAGCCTTTAAATTGTTGATAGATGTATACCAACCAAAAGGATATGTAGCATGTGCTACAGCTGCCATGAGAGAGGCTGAAAATAGTGAGGAAATTCTTTCAAAAGTAAAAAAGGAAACGGGACTCAATATTCAGATTATTGATGGAAAGCAGGAGGCTGAAATACTTAGGAATACAAATAGAATCATTTTTCCAACCCCCAAACACTATGCTTTATTTATGGATGTGGGTGGAGGAAGTACAGAGTTGAGTATTGAAAGGGAAGGAGTTCTTTTAAAACAAAAATCTTTTAAAGTTGGAACTTTGAGGATGCTCAATAAAAAGGTGAAAGAAAAAGTTTGGAATGAGATGAAAATGTGGTTGGACGAGTATGAGTCTAAATTTCATGATTTTCATTTTGTAGGAACGGGAGGCAATATTAATCGGCTTTGTAAGTTGTATGGAAATAACGAGAAGCAAGAATTGAATATTGGAAACTTAGAATTTGGTTATCAGCAGTTAAAAAGCATGAATGTTGATGATAGAATTTCTCATTTTGGTTTTCGCCCCGATAGAGCCGATGTAATTGTTCCAGCAGCTTTTATTTATCGATTTGTGATGAATACAGTTGGAGCAACATCAATTTTTGTTCCTCGAAAAGGCTTGGCCGATGGGCTCATTTTAAAGCAGTATAAAGAATATAAACGATTGTAAATTAAAGTATATAAAATGTCAGAAGTTAAAAATTATATTGAAGAGAATAAGGAAAGGTTTTTAGAAGAACTTTTTGGATTGATTAGAATTCCATCTATCAGCTCTATTGCAGAGAACAAACCAGAAATGTATAAAGCAGCTGAATATTGGAAAAAATTACTTTTGGAAGCAGGTGTTGATAAAGCAGAAATTTTTGAAACAGACGGTAACCCCGTAACATTTGGTGAAAAAATTATCGATCCAGCTTTACCCACAGTTATGATTTATGGTCACATGGATGTAATGCCTGTAGATCCTTTGGAATTATGGGACTCGCCTCCATTTGAGCCAGAAGTTCGTGATGGAAGAATTTGGGCTCGTGGTGCAAACGATGATAAAGGCCAAGGTTTTATGCATGCCAAAGCATTTGAATATGTTTTGAAAAATGATCTTTTAAAAGTGAATGTAAAATTCATGATTGAAGGTGAAGAAGAAATAGGTTCTCCAAATCTACCAAAATGGTGTGAAGAGAATAAAGAAATGCTGAAAGCCGATGTGATTTTAGTTTCAGATACAAGTATGATTAACCCTCAAACTCCAACCATTACAACAGGTTTACGTGGATTAGCATATTGGGAAGTTGAAGTTACTGGTCCGAATCAAGACTTACACTCAGGTTTATTTGGTGGTGCTGTAGCAAATCCTATCAATGTATTAGCGAAAATGATTACTCAGCTTCAAGATGAAAATGGAAGACTTACTGTTCCTGGATTCTATGATGATGTAGAGGAGGTTTCTGCTGAAGAACGCGAGCTATTAGGAAGAGCACCTTTTAATGCTGAAGAATACAAAAAAGCATTAGATGTTGACGAGCTAGCAGGAGAAGATGGGTATACTACATTAGAAAGAACGGGTATTCGTCCAAGTTTCGATATTTGTGGAATCTGGGGTGGATATACTGGTGAAGGAGCAAAAACAGTACTTCCTTCTAAAGCTCACGCTAAAATTTCTACAAGATTAGTTCCTAATCAAGATCATCAGAAAATCTCTAAATTATTTGGAGAATATTTTGAAAGCATCGCTCCTAAAAGTGTAAAAGTGAAAGTAAATTATTTACATGGTGGATATGGATATGTTTGTCCAATTGACTTTGTAGCTTATCAAGCTGCTGAAAAAGCATTGGTTGAAGTATATGGTCAGCGTCCTGTTCCTGTTCGTTCAGGAGGATCTATTCCTATTATTTCTGATTTTGAAAAAATCTTAGGAATCAAGTCTGTTCTTATGGGCTTCGGATTAGAATCAGATGCCATTCACTCTCCAAACGAAAACTACGCTTTAGAGCAGTTTTATAATGGTATTGAGTCTCTTATCGGATTCTATAAGCACTATGCTGAATTAACAAAATAAGACCATTGTTTTGATATAATAGAGCACTCTTCATTTATTTGGAGAGTGCTTTTTTTATACCCTCCCCCAAAGATTTTATTCTATTTTTGTTGAACTGAAACACTTTACAACTAAAATTACTATGACTTACAAAACAATTTCTAGAATTCTGTTTTTAATAATATTTCAACTAACCAATACTACTATGTTTTCTCAAGATACTAACTTCCATATCTATTTATGTTTTGGCCAATCTAATATGGAAGGTTCTGCCAAAATTGAAGAACAAGATAGGGTCGTCGACCCTCGGTTTAGAATGCTAGCCTCCATGGATTGTCCAAATTTGAAAAGGGAAAAAGGGAATTGGTATACTGCAAACCCTCCTTTATCCCAATGTTATTCAGGTCTTTCTCCTGCGGATTATTTTGGTAGAACTATGGTTGAGAATCTTCCTGAGAATATAACTGTCGGAATTATAAATATTGCTATTGGGGGATGCGATATTCGGTTGTTCGATAAAGACTTATATCAAGATTATACCAGAACATATCCTGAAGATTGGTTTATAGATAAAGTTAAGGGATATGGGGGAAACCCTTATCAGTGTTTGATTTCTTTAGCTAAAGAAGCTCTAAAAACAGGAGTAATTAAAGGGATATTGCTACATCAGGGAGAAACCAATACAGGAGATGAACAATGGCCATATTATGTGAAGAATATTTATGAAAACATGCTTTCTGATTTATCATTAAATGCCAGTGAAGTTCCATTACTAGCTGGCGAAGTTGTTCATGAAGATCAAGGTGGAATCTGTTCCGAGATGAACCCTATTATCAATCAACTGCCTAACATAATTCCATCAGCGCATATTATTTCTTCTAAAGGATGTAGTGTTAGAGAAGATAGTGTGCACTTTAATTCAAAAGGTGTTAGAGGACTTGGGAAACGATATGCTGAGGAGATGTTGTTATTGATCAAGGAATAAAAAATATTCTTTAGCCGTTCAAAAGAATATTACTATATTTACTCTCTTAAAACGCACAAACACTAAGTATGGAATTTATTGCCTTAATTGTCCTCTTGATATTGCTGTATATCATTATAAAATGGAGAAAAAGTAAAAGCTCAGATTGGAAAACTCCTCAGAAATCCTTTCCTACTGCATGGAGAATGATTTTAATGGAAAATGTAGCTTTTTATAATGCCCTGAATACTGAGGAAGAAAAACTGTTTGAATTTAAGATACAAGAATTTCTTCTAAATATTAGAATTACTGGTATAGAAACAAAGGTAGATAAGAAGGACGAGTTGCTGATTGCTGCAAGTGCTATTATCCCCATTTTTCAGTTTCCAGAATGGAAGTATACTCGGTTGTATGAAGTCTTGTTGTACCCAGCTGCTTTCAATGAGAAATTTGAGACATCAGGAGAAGGTAGGAGTATATTGGGCATGGTTGGAAGTGGATATATGGAAGGAAAAATGATTCTATCTAAACGAGCTCTGCACCATGGTTTTTCCAATGAGAGTGACAAGAAAAATACTGCTATTCATGAGTTTGTTCACCTTGTAGATAAATCTGATGGTGTTATTGATGGAGTTCCAGAATTATTATTGGATAAACAATATGCTATTCCATGGTTTGACCTTATCAATAAAAAGATAGATGAGATATATGAAAATCAATCAGATATTAATCCTTATGGAGCAACAAATAGAAGTGAATTCTTTGCTGTAATAAGCGAATACTTTTTTGAAAGGCCTCAGCTTCTTAAAAGGAAACATCCTGAATTGTATCACCTATTAGAAGAAGTTTTTAAACAAGACATGACCGCTAGAGCTTTAGAAAAGAAAACGCTAAGTATTGGAAGAAATAGCTCTTGTCCATGTAATAGTGGAAAGAAGTTTAAAAAGTGTTGCGGTAGAAACCATTATTAGTATTCCAAAATGAATACCCTCTATTTCTTTTTGCGAATACAATTTATTTCTACATTTGGGTATGGATATTAAGGACATCATTCGACAGAGAAAATCAATCAGAAAGTACAGTGGAGAAGCACTATCTATTAATGATAGAGAATTATTAATTTCATATTTATCCGAGGAAAAAAATCTAATAGGGCCGTTCGGAAATACCATTAAAATAGTTTTTAAAGATCTAAATCTCATGGATGAAAAGATTGGAACTTACGGTTTTATTAAAAAGGCTCCATCTTTTTTGGTGGCCATTTGTAAAAATAATCGTGAAAACCTTCTAGATTTAGGGTGTGTTTTTGAGAATCTTATCCTTTTCTTACAACAAAACAACATAAATACATGTTGGTTAGGTGGGACTTTCAAAAGAAAAAAATTACAGATGGAAGAAGAAATGGTGGAAGGTGATTTTATTCCTATTATTTCTCCGATTGGGTATGCCGCTGAACAGCCTCATCTATTTGGAAAAATCATTCGGAAAATGGCTAAAGCTGATAGCCGAATTGAGTTTAACCAATTATTCTTTCAAGATGATTTTCAGAATCCAATAGTTGATAAAGAAAAGGTTGAGATACTTAAGTATGTGAGGCTGGCGCCGAGTGCTTCGAATAAACAACCTTGGAGAATAGTATGCTGTAATAATGGAAAAACTCATTTTTTTATTGAGAGAACACCCAAATATGGAAGTTCCATGGGCTACGATATTCAAATGGTTGATATGGGAATTGCTCTGTCGCATTATTTAAAATTTAATGATAATGAAGAAATCATTATTCAAGAACCTCAAGTAGAACTACCTAATGAAAACTACTATTACCTTTTTACCATGAAATAGACTTGTTGTTTCGTTAAAAACACAATTATGAGATATTCCAGAATAATCCCTTGCCTATTGTTCGTTTTGTTGGCTGCTTTTCAAAGTTGCAAATTAGAAAAAGAAGCTCCTGTAAAGCCTAATATTTTATGGATTTGCTTGGAAGATACTTCACCATTATTAAGTTGTTATGGCGATTCAACAGTAGAAACACCTCAAATAGATAACTTCGCTCAAAATGGTGTAGTATTTACGAATGCTTTTATGCCATCTCCAGTTTGTTCTGCAAGTCGCTCAAGTATGATCACAGGTATGATGTCAACAACTTTAGGTATACATCACCACCACAGCTCTCGTACCGAGGAGTCTGCTATTTATTTGCCTGATAGCATTCAAACTATTCCTGAGCTCTTCAACCAAAATGGCTATTTTACTTTTAATAATGGGAAAGACGATTATAACTTCACCTATGATAGAAGAAAATTATACGATCAAGATTATAATTACCATCCTCTATACGGAAAGGGTGGTGTGAGATATGCAATGGAAGAGTTGAAAGGAAAGACACCCTTTTTTGGTCAGATTCAACTCTATGGGGGAAAGGAAATTTTCTCTTCAACGTTTGATGAAAGAGTAAAAACACCTGTTGATAGAGATGAAATTCAGCTTCCTCCATTTTTGCCAAACCATTCTGTAATAGTTGATGAATATGCCGATCATTATGATGCCATTCAGATTACTGATGAAAGATTAGGGGGAATTCTTCAGGATTTGGAGAAGAGTGGATTATTGAAGAATACTATAGTTTTCTTTTTCTCTGATCATGGAATGAGGATGACTCGGCATAAACAATTTCTCTATGATGGAGGGATTCATGTTCCTCTATTAATAGCTGACTATACTAATTCCGAAGGATTAAAAGCCAATTCAGTAAACGAGGAGTTGGTGAGTGGCATTGATTTAGGACCTATATCATTGGCTTTGGCAGGGATTCCAATTCCAGATTATCTGGAAGGAATAGATGTTTTTGATAAGAATGTGAAAGAAAGAGAATATGTGATTTCCACTAGAGATCGCTGCGATTTTAGTATTGATAGAATTCGTTCGGTTCGGACAAAGAAGTTCAAATATATCAGAAACTTTATGACAGACAGGCCACATATGCAAACTTCATATATGGATGTGGATAGCGTTGAATTTGTTTTGACAATGAAAGAGCTTTATGCCAAGGGAAAGCTCAATGAAACCCAAAGTGTGTTCATGTCAGATGATCGTCCAGCTGAGGAGTTATATGATTTAGAAAATGATCCATTTGAATTGAATAATCTAGCTTTTAATGAATCTTATCAAATTAAATTGCAAGAATTGTCTGTTATTCTTGATGATTGGATATTGGAAACTAATGACCAAGGTGAATACTCAGAAGACTTAGATGCGTTACATCTAATGCTTGGAATTTGGGGTAAGCATGCTCAAAATCCTGAATACGACACTCTCCGTAATTTATATCCAGAACTTCCCGGAAGTTTGTTTTCTTATAAAAACCAGAAATGGAAAACTAGTGTTGAATAAAGGTCTGTAAGTATTGATATTTCTGGATTATGTAACTTTTTATAGCAATTGTTAGTCATATTGCAATAAACACACAAACATCTATAAATATGAAATCAAAACTAGAAAGAAGAGTCAATCTATTAATAGCCTATGCTTTATTAAGCAGCCTAGCCATTGTAATATTAATATCTAATTTGTTTATGGAGCAAAACAAGAAAGGAAGTTACGATGAGTTGGAGGTGAAGCGAATCAATCTTATTGCCGAAGATGGAACTCTGAGGATGGTATTAAGTAACGAAAACCGTCAACATCCTGGCGTTGTAAATGGAAAACAATTGCCTGATAGAGAAAGAGACGCCGGGATTTTATTTTTTAATACCGAGGGCGACGAATGTGGAGGTTTAATATATCACGGAAATAATCAAGATGGACAAACCCATTCAGGGATGTCTTTTACTATGGATCAATATCATAACGATCAAGTGATTCAGATTCTTAATAGCGAATATTACAAAGGTGAGGAATCCGAAATTCATAGAGGAATCAGTATTAGCGATATTCCAATCGGATTAAACTTGGATGAAACTATGGATAAGTATGAGGAACTAGAAAAGATAGCTGACGAAAAACAACGTAATAAATTAATCCAAGAGCTATTTCAAGCAGAAGGATCTAAGAGAAGGTTGTTTATGGGTAAAACTTCCAATGAAAAAACGGGTTTATTTCTTGCTGATGCTGAAGGGAATTATAAACTCAAACTCTATGTGGATAGTGAAGGAAATCCGAAATTCGAATCAATAAACGAAGATGGAGAAACTGTAGATTTGTTGGCAAAGTAGGATAGTTTAGGATTCATTCATTCTGGTAATGATTTATGTTTTGGAGAATCGTTATAAGCAACCGTTTATTTAAAAAGTGAAGCTTGGTGAAAAGTCATCAGACAATGATGTAAATTTCCTATATTTGTGTATTAACAAAAAGCGTATGGCACAAGATACAAGAATATTACTTAGTACAGACGACAGGGTAATGGCAGAAGACATCAAAAGTCTTTTAATTGAGTCTGAAATATATACATTGTTACGTTCTGATAATCCAGCCTCATCAATAATGGGTGCTTATATTGGAGTCAATCCCTTAGAAGGCATTACTATGATTGTGAATGTTGATGAATATGAAAAAGCAAAAAAAATAATCCAAACCAGTCTTTTTGCTGAAGTTGTGAAGTTACACTAATATTAGATCACCAATTTTAAGCTTTTTTAATCTAAAGTGTTTTAGATTAAAATTATTTTTGCTTTTAAATCAAGAGCATGTCAGAAATTTCCAGTTTTTACGAGAATCAACTTATCAAATATACTGCCTTAGCAGATGAATATACTAAGAAGAATAGAAAACTCTCTTTATTTCGTGTATTGTGGTTTTTGTTGTGGGTTCTTGCTATTTTTATTTCCACTTCCTTTAGTGTTGCCATAGTTTTTGCAACTATAATAATAGGCTTAGCTACTTTTGTTGTTTTAGTGATTTGGCACAATAGAATTCTAAAACTCAAAAAAGCTTACGAATTATACAGAGATATCAACGACTTTGAATTAAAAGCTTTGAATAATGACTACTCCAATTTTGAGGATGGTGAGGAGTTTGTTGATGAGCAACATTATTTTAGTCATGATTTGGATGTTTTTGGCCCATTTTCTTTATATCAATATTTAAATAGAACCTATAGTCCACAAGGAAAAGAAGATTTAGCCCAAAGATTGAGGAGCGGTTACCATAAAAAATCGAAAATATTAGAACAACAGGTTGCTATTGCTGAATTGGCTCAGAAGAACGAGTGGATGCAAGAATTCCGAGTATTAGGAGCGCAAACTACAGCTAGCCAGAAGAAGAAAGCCAGTCCAATTTCTAGTTTAAGTGAATGGTCGGTTAGAAAAGGGATTTTTAGCCAATGGGCATTTAAAATCGCTGTACCGGTAATTTCACTTCTTAGTTTTTTTATGCTCTATTTATTAATAAATGGACAATTAGGCTTTAACGCCTTCATGCTATATATGGTGGTTCCTCTTGGATTTTCTGGGTATTTTGCCAAGCGAATTAATGCCAATCATATGGAGTTGGGTAAACAATCCGCAGCATTACAACAATGGAAATCGGTATTTGAATCTTTCGAGAATCAATCTTTTGACTCTGAAGCCTTAAAAACACTCCAAAAAGATTTAAAACTAGGCAATGAAAGCGCTTCAGTTGCCATTAAAAAACTATCTAAACTCTCCCAAGCTTTCGATACTAGATTAAATTTATTTGGTTGGTTTATTCTTAACTTCTTTTCTGTTTGGGATGTACTACAAAGTATTCGATTGGAAAATTGGAGACTAAAATATGGAGTATCAGTGGCCCGATGGTTTGCTGTTTTAGCAGAAATGGAAACTTTGGTTTCATTAGGAACTTTTAAGTATAATCAAGTTGATTCTATCTTTCCAGAAATCATAGAGGAGGGATTTGTTTTTGAAGCTGAAGCAGCAGCACATCCTTTGCTTCCAAAAGAAAGTGGTGTGGCAAATGATATTAGTTTCCCCGGTTTAGGTCAGTTTAATATAGTAACAGGAGCAAATATGGCTGGCAAAAGCACATATCTTCGAACTGTTGGGGCACAATTGATATTGTCTATGGCAGGTTCGGCTGTATGTGCTAAAAGTTTAAAAATCACTCCGATTCAGATGTTTACCAGCATCAGAACTAAAGACAGCTTGGCCCGTAACGAATCCTATTTTTATGCAGAGTTGTTAAGACTACAAGGAATTATCGAAGAGCTAAAAACAGGGAAACCACTTTTTATCATTCTCGATGAGATATTGAAAGGGACCAATAGCAAAGATAAAGAAATGGGAAGTAAAGCATTAGTTGCTCAGTTGATAGGGCTAAAAGCAGTAGGTTTAATTGCCACACATGATTTACAACTAGGAACTTTAATCGAAAGTTTCCCTAATTCAGTGCAAAACCGATGTTTTGAAGTCGATTTAATAGACGGACAATTACATTTTGATTATAAACTTAGAGATGGAATATCACAAAATTTAAATGCTACTTTCTTGATGAAAAGGATGGGGATTACTGGGGTTTAAATTTCAGAAGTTAAGAGGTTTAGATTTGCACCGAGTACCCAGCTTACAAGGACTTGGCTTTATTCCAATATACATCCATTTCAGCCAAACTCATATCAGAGATTTCTTTACCATCTTTCTTACTTTCGTTTTCGAGATATTTGAATCTTTTGATGAATTTTTTATTGGTACGTTCCAATGCATCTTCTGGGTTGATATCTAAAAATCGAGCGTAATTGATAAGAGAAAACATCAAATCACCAAACTCGGCTTCCATCTTGTCCTTCTCGTTCTCCTTTTCAGCTTCTGCTTTAAATTCTTGTAATTCCTCCTCTACTTTTTCCCAAACTTGCTCTGGTTTTTCCCAATCGAAACCAACACCTTTAACTTTTTCTTGAATTCTATAGGCTTTCACAACTGCTGGTAGCGATTTAGGAACACCATCAAGAACAGATTCTCGGCCTTCTTTTAGTTTTAATTTCTCCCAGTTTTGAGAAACTGTTTCAGCATCATTTGCTTTAACATCACTATAAATATGAGGATGACGATAAATTAGTTTTTCGCTAATACCATTTAATACATCGGCCATATCGAAGCTATTACTTTCACTACCGATTTTGGCATAAAAAACCATATGCAACATGAGGTCGCCCAATTCTTTCTTAATCTCAGTCATGTCTTTATCCAAAATGGCATCTGACAATTCATAAATTTCCTCTATGGTTAAATATCTTAAACTCTCTAAAGTTTGTTTTTTATCCCAAGGACAACCCGCTCTAAGGTCATCCATGATGGTTAATAGTCTTTCGAAAGCTTTTAATTTCTCCTGCATCGTTGTTTTTTTGCAAAAGTAGTTTTTTAATCCATTACAATAGAGTGCTTTTTATTGCGTTGTCTTATTTTAAAGAAAAAAGATGAGGAGATACCTAATTTTCTTTTCTTTGCAGACTGAAAATACATCATGAGGATTCTTAAAAAATGCTTAGCTTTATTGATATTACTACTTGTTGCGATTGCTCCAGCAAGCAGTCAATCCGCCTATTCCAAATTTAAGGTGAAGTCTTTCAAGCATAAAAAGTATAACAGTAACCTTCAATTAGAACCTCGTTTTTATTATGGCTTTCTAATTAATCACCACACCGAATTAGAGCCTTTTAATTCTCATATACCAGGCTTCGAAATTAGTTTGGTCAAAGATACCTATGGTAAAAAAGAGTGGGAAAAGATTCACAATTACCCAATTGTTGGTGTTAGTTTATTGTTTAGTCCACTATCAGATCATGAAGCAGTTGGTGAAGTAGTGGCTCTCTACCCATTTGTTTCCTTTCCAATAATTAGGCATAGAAATAATTATTTTGGTTTTAGGCTAGGTGTTGGTTTGGGATATATCACCAAAAAATTCGATCCTCTTACTAATTATAAGAATATTGCTATTGGTTCTCATGTTAATGTAGCCATTAATTTAATGTTAGAGTATCGAAAGCAGTTGAGCAAATCCACTGCTTTAACTGCAGGATTTAGTTTAATTCATTTTAGTAATGGTAGTACAGCAACTCCCAATTATGGACTTAACTTGCCTATGCTTTCTATGGGAGTTAGCCAACGCTTGAGTGAGCCAAATAGTAAAATTGCTCAACGTAAACCAAGTATTCCTCCATGGAGCTATAAACCCAATAAAATATATATTTTCAATGTTTTAGCTGGATATGCTTCTAAAAATATGGGAGATGTATTTGGGGAGCGCTTTGAAGTATATATGGCGACAGTTAGTGCATTGAAATATCTCAATGATATTAGCGCCATAGGTCTTTCTTTTGATTTTAGCTATGATGGTAGCCACAAAGCTATGCAAGAATCGGTAGGGATTGTAGATCCAAGCTTTATGACCATTATGCGTCCTGGAATTGCACCAACATATGAATTTCGTATGTCGAGGTTGATTATTGGAATAGGAGTTGGATTTTATTGGGGTGGTCGAGAAAAGTCGGAAGGTGATATTTACGAATCTATGACATTGAAAGTGTTAGCTTATAAAAATACATTTGTAACAGTGAATTTGAGAGCTCATGGTGCTAGAGCTGCCTTTGTTTCTTATGGCTTGGGTTACAGATTACAATACGATTGGGGGAAAAGATAATGAAAAGAATAATCGATATTGAAATTTTTAAATGGATAAATATTTTTATATTTCTCATTTTATTAGTGGGATTAAATTCGTGCAAAAAAGGAGATCCTACAGATTGTTTTAAAAGCACTGGTTCAGATATTACTCAAGAACGTCCAGCTAGTACTTTCGACAAAATAATTCTTAACGACAATGTGAATTTGGTACTCACTCAAAGCGATGAGTTTTCTATATCTGTTAGTGGAGGTAAGAATGTTCTAAAAAAAGTTAGAACCGATATTGACGATAGAGTCCTTAAGATTGAGAATAGAAATTCTTGTAATTGGATGAGAAGCTTTGATAAGGAAATTACTGTTTATGCAAATTTTAAAAATATCCATCAGATAGAATATCGTGGTAGTGGAGATATCAGTTGTACAAACACTATTGTTCAAGATTCGCTCACTTTACAAGTTTGGGAGGGAGCTGGAAAAGTAGAAATGGATGTGGATATGACAAGGAACTATATCTATTTTCATATTGGTACAGCTGATGTTTATTACCGTGGAGCAGCGCATTTAAGTTATATTACTGGGTCGAGCTTTGGCCCTATTTATGCTCAAAACCTAAAATCTACCTACACTTATATTGCCAATCATGGCTCTAATAATTGTTATGTACAAGCTGATTTAAGTATTGAAGCCACAATTACTAGTCTAGGCAATATATACTATTGGGGAACAGCAGAGGAATTGCTCAACAATACTGGTAGCGGAGAATTAATAAAGATGGATTAAAGGTTTTTCTATTTTCACACATGAATTTTTTAAAAAAACATAGCACTTCGGTACTTCTAATATTTATTAGTATTATTCTTGTTTTTTCAGCAGCCAATGTGAAGTGGGGTGGAGACCGTTGGCATTCTCTCATTCGAGATGATGGAAAAGGTTATTATTCTCATCTTCCTGCTATATTTATTTATCAAGATTTAAACTTTGATTTTTATGATGAAATTGAAAATGGAAAGTATCATTATCCTAAATTAGCATATGATTACCGAGAGAATTATAAAGGAAACACTATAAATAAGTATTATTCTGGTACAGCTTTAGCTGAACTTCCATTTTTCCTAATAGCTCATGTTCTATCAACTCCATTAGGATATGAAAATGATGGTTACAGTAAAATCTATTACATATTTATTAGTATAGGAGCTTTGTTCTACATGGTTCTTGGTTTGTTTTTATTGAAGGAAATACTTCTTCTATATAAGATTAATAGGGTTAATATCAATATAGTTTTGCTTTCTATAGCCTTTGGAACACACCTGTTTTATTATGCAGTATTTGAGCCATGCATGTCGCACATATATTCGTTTGTATTTATAAATGCTTTTGTTCTATTTTCCAAAAGGTATTTTATAAATCGTGGTTATACTAATTTGATTATTGCTGCGACTTTGCTTGGAATTATTACATTAATTAGACCAGTGAATATTCTTGTAGTGTAGAAATTTCACTATTTGAAATATCATCCCCAGTGAATATTCTTGTAGTTTTTATTTTACCATTCCTCGCTGGTTCAATGATTAATCTTATAAAAAGCTTTATCCACTTGATATCAAAGGACCTTGTTCCTCTTTCGCTTGCTGGCCTAAGCTTTCTGTTTTTTATTTCTATACAAGGAATAATATATTATATCCAAACGGGAAGTGTGATAGCTTATTCTTATGGGGAGGAAGGGTTTAACTTTCTAGATTCACATATGCTTGATATTTTATTTAGCTATAAAAAAGGGCTATTTCTTTATACCCCTATCTGTCTTTTATGTTTAATTGGTATCTATCCCTTATTTAAGAAAAGTAGCTTCGAATTTATTAGTCTACTAACCTTCTTTTTAATAATTACTTATGTGTTTGCAAGCTGGTGGAGCTGGTGGTATGGAGGTAGTTTCTCATCAAGAGTGTATGTTGAATTCCTTTTAATTTTTGCCCTTCTTTTAGCTTTTGCATTAGAACATATAAAATTAAAAAAGTGGCGAATGGTTTTTATAGCTGGTTTATTCTTATTGATCTTATTTAATCAAAAACAAACCTATCTGTACCGTATTGGTCATATTCACTATGTTGATATGGACAAAGAATGGTATTGGAAATCAGTTATTGATCCCCTAAAGTTAAAGTAGACCCTTTATTTATTCCCATGATAGGAATAAAACCTCTTGTGTTAATTAACTCATAAAATCACAGTTTGTCATTCTATTAAAGAAGTATTATTATCAATTGGTCTACTTTTGTATTCTACATAAATGCAGCGTGTTAGCATTTGTAACAGCTAATGATAGGACTGTACTTTTAATAAATTCAGACAACCTATAGAATTTCAATCCTGTCCTTCGTAATGAAGACGATACATTTACGTCAAATAAAAGGAAAAATAAAATTTAAATATGAAACACTTATCATCAGTTGTGTTGTTTGTATTGGCAATAGCTATTTCTGGTTTTGCTCAAGAAAAACAATCAGTTAAAGCCACAGAATTTGGAGTATTACCTGCCCCTATAGTTGTGCCAAGTATTGCAAAGCAAATTGCTAATGGAACCATCAAGCTAACCGATCCGAACATGCCTCAGTTACCGGGTCATCCTAAAAGAAGAGGAGTGAATAATGTAGTGCCTGGAAAAGGATTACCACTAGGAAACGATGCACTTGTTGCGAACCAACAAAGAGCAGTAAAGAAACATGGTAAAGAACCTCTATTGGTTTTTGATGCCAATAACTCTTCTTACACACCTTCTGATCCAACTGGAGCTGTTGGGCCAAATCATTTTGTTGGTGCATGGAATACAGGTTTTAGAGTATTCGATAAAGAAGGAAATCCATTAACCGCTGCAATGACTTTATCCACTCTGTTTCCTGGGAATAATGCTGGAGACCCTATTGTACTTTATGATGTAGAAGCCGATAGGTTTGTGATAACAGAATTTGATCACAGCCCAAATGGATTAAACATTGCTATTTGTCAAGGTCCAGACCCAGTAAATGATGATTGGCATGTTTATACTTCAGGATTAGGAACCGGGACATTCCCAGATTATCCTAAATTCTCAATCTGGGGTGATGGTTATTATATCACAGCAAATATCAACAACAATAATAGAATCTTCATTATGGAGAGAGATAAAATGCTAGTTGGAGAAGATGCTCAGTTTGTATTGTTACCCATGCCAGGACTTGCAAGAAATGGATTTTATAGCCCACAGTTTTTTAATACTACTGATGGAAACCTTCCTCCAGTTGGAGAACCTGCGTACGTCGTTTATATGCAAGATGATGCTTGGTCAGGTGTTTCTGAAGACCATTTGAAGATATGGGAAGTAACTGCTGATTGGGATGATATTTCAAATAGTGAAATTTCTACACCAGAAGAGTTTTCAACAACACCATTTGTAGCAGTTTTTGATGGAGGTTCTTTTTCAAATAGACCTCAACCTTCAGGACCAAATCAGGATGTATTGCAGTCAACAATAATGAACCAAGCACAATATCGTCGTTTTGCAGACCATAATTCTGCTATATTTAACTTTGTTGTAAATGCCGATCATCCAAGTGAAAAAGCAGGTGTTCGTTGGTACGAGATGCGTCAAGCTGCCGATGGTGAACCATGGGAGATTTATCAAGAAGGAACTTACGTGAGCCCAAATAATAATAAGGATGCATTCTCTGCGAGTATGGCCATGGATGGACAAGGAAATATTGGTATGGGATATACTACTGTGAGTTCTACCGAAAAAATTGCCATTTATTATACTGGTCGATATGCTTCTGACCCTGTTGGTCAAATGACCATAGATGAGACTTTATTAGCGCAAAGTACAGGGAACAACCCTTCGAACAGATTAGCAGATTATGTTCATTTAACTCTTGATCCTTCTGATGATAAAACATTTTGGCATATTGCCGAATATTTTACACCTAGTAGAACCGATGTGGTTGGTGCATTCAAAATTGCACCAGATTTCCAGAACGATATTGGTGTAGCTTCTGTTGATCAACCTGAGGATGGTTTATTAACAGATACTGAAACTATTACTATTACAGTATTTAATGCAGGTGAAGCTGAACAATCTTCATTTGATGTCAACTATCAGATTGATGGTGGTGATTTTGTAACAGAAACTTTTTCTGCAACTATTGCTCCTCAAGGATATGAATCTTTTACTTTTTCTCAAACTGCAGACCTAAGTACTATTGGTCAAACATACGAGATAAAAGCTTTTACAAGTTTAGATGGTGATGAAGACCCTAATAATGATGCAGCTATTAAAAATGTAACGCATTATGGTCCTACTGATTTAGGTGTAACTGTAATTACTACTCCTATAACTGGAGAAAATCTGAATGTTGATGAAGAAGTAAGTATCACCATTAAAAACTTTGGTACTGAAGAACAAAGTAATTTTGATGTTTCTTTTGATGCTGATGGTACTATAGTATCTGAAGTAGTGAGTGGTCCATTAGCTTTTGGTGAAACATTGGATTATGTATTTACTGAAACTGCTGATTTATCTGATTTAGGAATACATAATATGATGGCCTATACATCATTAAGTAGCGATACTGACTTGAATAATGATACTACTCATAAACTTGTTGTAAATAGTAATTGTATTCCATCAGCGAATTGTGCAAATGATCATGAAATAGCTAGGGTTAAATTAGGCTCTATCAATAATGTGACTGGATGCTCAGAGGGAGGTTATGGAGATTATGTTAACCTCATTGCAGAATTAGCTAGAAATACTACTCATGAGATCACAATGGAAGCTTCTCACGGAAATCAGTGGGTTAAAGTTTGGATTGATTTTAATGATGATTTTGTTTATGATGCTGATGAAGTAGTATCTAGTTTTAAAATGGCAGATGGACAAGGTCCTGGAAAATATACTCAAGTTGAAGAATTAACAATCCCCGATGGTGCAAACTTAGGAGAGCACTTAATGAGAGTAAAATTAAGTTGGATTGTTCCTATTGGCGATGGCGATGCATGTAGTGATATTGCAGAAGGTGGCGAAACAGAGGATTATATGGTGGATAT
The DNA here is from genome assembly GCA_016744655.1 of Bacteroidales bacterium. Taxonomy (GTDB): domain Bacteria; phylum Bacteroidota; class Bacteroidia; order Bacteroidales; family UBA12170; genus UBA12170. The sequence goes on from JADGDY010000048.1 coordinate 19,405, forward strand.
ATTATCTTTTGTTGGAATTGAATCTCTTTCATTGCAAGATGCTGAAATGATTGTAGCAAATATGGGTGACAACCAATTTAGAGTAAATATGAAAGATGCTCAAACAACAGAACCTTTGAGAATTGATGTTCATAATACTATGGGGCAATGTTTACTTCACAATAGAGTAATTAAGAATAACGATATCTATACTTACGATATTGATATGTCCTACGCTAAGCCAGGATTATACATTATCAGATTTGGTACTGATGAATATGGTAAGGTGAGAAAGATTTTGGTGAAATAATACCAATTCAATTAAATTCAAAAGCGGAGCAATATGTTCCGCTTTTTTTTGTGAAAATAGTATCATTTACTTTTTCTTTTGAAATTCCATATATATAATTAGTATTTGCCAATTAATGGATTGAAAACTCAGGAAATTGGGCTTTCCCTTTTACACTTTTTTGAAAAAGTGTAGCAAAAACAGCCGCTGTATCAAATAGTCTACTCCGCAAATAGCTTTTCGGAAAACAATAAACTCCTCCTTATAGTGATATTCTGCGAATAGTCACTAACGAGCGTCAAACAGTATTGTTTTTAATTCCTCAAGCCATTTACTCCGCTTAACGACTTTTTGATAAGGCGGATGGAAACTTCCTTTGGAAGTTTTATAAATCTTGCCCGAGTCTATCTTTTATCTCTAACCTGATTAATAGTTTTTGACCTTTTGTTATATTGTAAATGAAAGCGTTTTATGCAAATACTATATCTTTTATTACTTCTTTTCCAACGGCATAATTCAAGACCTTCTTTAACTCGTCGCGACGATAACTGAGTTCGTGCCGTAAGGCTGCGGAATCTAGATGAACGTATAAAATAGACTGGGAAACTCGTTTACTTATGGTATGATTACAGATATGCTTTCCCATGATATTTTCCCATTCCTGAAGAAGTTTGGTTTCGTCAACACCCTCCTCTAAATCGTTTTCTTGGAGTACCTTTTTTAAGGCATCTCCTATTTTCATTTCTTTTCTTCCGCTAAACATATGCTATGAATTTAAAGGGCTAATAATTTGGTTTTCTATACTGAATATTTTGTGATCCATAGAATTGTTTTCGAAGATATGCTCAATTCTCTCTTTCTGGGTATCGGTAATAAACACTTGTCCAAACTCTTCCTCGTTTACTAATCTCACAATTTGTTCCACTCTTTGGCTATCTAGTTTATCGAAAATATCATCAAGCAGTAAGATTGGTTTTTGCTTTTTAATTTGACGCATATATTCAAACTGAGCCAGTTTAATAGCTATCACATAAGATTTCTGCTGGCCTTGAGAACCATATTTCTTAATAGGGTAGGAGGAGATGGTAAATTCTAAATCATCTTTATGAATTCCAACAGAAGTATAACGAACAGCCTGATCTTTTCTCAAGTTTTCTTTAAGTAGATTCGACAATTCGTTTTTATGTAGTTGTGAATTATACCTGATTCCCACCTCTTCTTTTCCATCGCTAATAAAACTAAAGTATTTTTGAAATATGGGGCGGAAATCTTCAATAAATTGAGCTCGAACTTCATAAATCTGACTCCCCAAATCGTGTAGTTTATGGTCCCACATTTCCAATAAATCGGCATCAAAACTTCGGTTTTCAGCAAAGGTTTTCAACAGAGAATTTCTCTGTTGTAATGCTTTATTATAATTGAGGAGGTTAGTGAGGTAAAGTCCGTTAAATTGCGATATTACACCATCTAAATATTTTCTTCTCACATCACTATGGTTGTTGATGAGGTCTCTATCGTAAGGTGAGATCATAACGAGTGGAAGGAGTCCGATATGGTCGGCCAAGCGATCATATTCTTTATCATTAAGCTTAAACTGCTTTTTCTTATTGGGCTTTAAAACACATTGTACCTTATCGTTGGAGCCATTATGCTGTTCATAATACCCATGAATAGCAAAAAAATCTTGCGTATGACGGATATTCTGAGAATCTATCGGGTTAAAATAACTTTTACAAAATGACAGATAATAGATGGCATCCAAAATATTGGTTTTACCCACTCCATTATTACCAATAAAGCAATTTATCTTGGGAGAGAATGTAATATCTCCCTCCTCATAGTTTTTGAAGTTGGTGAATTTAAGCTGTTTAAGGTGCATGTTGAGGTTTCTTCTTTACCATTCAAAGATATGTAAAAATAGCAGCCTCAAGCAATAAAAAAAATGAGCTTTCTAATTATTCAATAATGAGCTTGTGGGTTTCAATATGGCCATTACTATTAATAATTTGCACAAAGTATAGTCCTGCAGAATAGCTTTCTGTATTTATCATTAGTTCTGAATCATTCATCTCGAAGCTATCCATAATTGAACCATAACTATTGATAATTTCTATTGACAATTTGCTTTGGTATTTTGATATTGCTTTAATTTTAATAAACTGACTTGCAGGATTAGGATGAATTTCACAATCCAATGCTGTAAGTTCAGGTATAGAATTAGCGCAACTACTTTTTACCTCTTCATTGCTCTGGCAACCTTCTTTATTATTCTCGATGAGGATGTTTCCATTATCATTTAAATAGTTACAGATATTTTCAATATTACATTCTGATAAGTTTGGGTTGTTTGTTATTTCAATACTTATTAAGCTGTTTAAATCTAGGTTTTGTAAACCATTGATATCAGTTAATTCATTACAGTTTCTTATGAAAACATTTCCATCTACTGATACTATTTGATTTAATGCGTTTAAACTTGTGATGTTTTCGCCTTCAAATATTACATCACCTTCTATATGTTTGCAATTTGGATAATCTGAAGTAAATTGGTCTAAATCTTCCTGGCTTGAAAACTGAATACCATCTGTTAAACATGAATCTGAAGTATTTCCCGTGGATAATTCTTGGTATCCATATTCTTTTAAGAATGTACTACTTAATCTTATCCATGCATATTGAGGTATATCTAAGTCATTTATCATAAGTCCGATATAATAATTACTAGCTGCTTCATTTTCGAAAGGATAGTGGCCAAGTAATTCCTCAAAGAAAACATCTCCACCGTAATATGTTTTCTCAGTATGTGAGCAGAGAATGATACTTCCAGATGATTGCTCATACCCATCACCTATAATATCTCCTTCATTTAATATTTCGAGCCAGTTTTCTTGACCACTGGTAAGTATTTTATTTTCTCTTAAACTTGTTATTCTTAGTATATAATCATCTCTATAGTAAAATGAATAAAACTCTGTTCTAGATTTTGCAAAAAGTTTAAAATCGTTAATTCCATCTCTATTCACATCAATATAATTGGTTTTCTCATAGCCTGGGAACTGACCGCCCCATTCTGGATATTCAGTAAAAAGAGAATCGCAAGGATGCCAAGAAATAAAATCACCATTTTTTTGTCCAGCATAAAATCTATTTGGTGTTTCTAGTATGATTTTTCTTGATGGTTCAGACAATGCATTTGTATAATTAGCTATGCTATCTGCAACAGATAAGATAAAAATGGAGTAAAACTCATCTTCAATAATTTCATCTCCAGAAATATCAAGTTGGTTTGAGTTTAATTGAATAGAATACTCTTGCGAATTTGTTACTTCAACACTTGTATAGTAGTCTTGATCAAGTTCTATGGCATCAGAGGAGGAGAATTCATTATTATTCTCTGTTTTAGCAATAAATAATCTGTATTCTATAAATGGTGCATTTTCTTCTTCCTCATAGAAGTTGACCTTAATATCTGAAGAGTTTCCATCGTTATCAATATCAAGTGCTGTGATTCTATTAATTGGTAGAGGAGGGGTATTTAACTGAAAAACATTGGATGGTTGAGAGATGGAATTGGCTTCAGGGTTTCCATCTTGGCTTACATTAAGAATAATTATTTTATAATCAGTGAATGTGGTAATATCTTCTCCGTCAATGGTTATGATGTCTTCAGAGAGGTTGATTGATGCTCTAACTAAACCTCCATTTGCAGGGTAGGAGTTATGGTAATCTTCCGTAAGCTGGCTTAAATATTCCAAATTACCAGCATTTTCATCATCAGCCTTAGTCACCATAATTCTATATTCTGATAGTTGAGTTTTATCAATAGCTTTATTGAATGATACATTGATGTCTCGTCCATCTGTATAATTAAATTCATCAAAAGCAACTACACTACTTGCACCATTTTGCATTCCTTCTCCAGCTAAAATAGGTTCGTTAGGAGTTTGGTTATAGGCATAAGATGCTATTGCTAAATGACTATGTTCACCTTCTAAAACATATATTCTTATCCAACCATAGTAGGTTTGGTTATCGGCAGTTAATTTTATTGCCATAAATCCGTCATTAGTGCTGCACCAATTTCCGGAGCAACCACTACTGCCTATTTGCTTAAGTTCCAGATAACTATTAGAAAGCCATTCACAATTTCCATTAATGCTATCGTTTACGGAGTAATTTTGGATAGAGTTTCCTTCTGCAGTGGATTGTATGTTTATTAATTGAGAACTTGTTAAGTGGAAAGTACTACCACCAGCAGGGTTAATAAATTGATATTCAAAATTTACATCATTAATTCCATCATTATTAATATCTAGAAATAAGATTCCATCATTGATATTATGGTTTGGTGTAATTTCAGTATAAACCACCTGAGATTTTCCCAGGTTTGAGAAACATAGAACTAATGTTATTGCAAATAATGTTTTATAAAGAGAAAGATTTTTCATGTTTGTTTTGGATTATTATTTACTCGATTATTAGTTTGTGGGTTTCAGCTTGGCCATTAGCATTAGTAATTTGCACAAAATATAAACCAGAAGGATAATTTTTTGTAGAAATGATATTTCCTTTAATATTTAGTTTTATATTTTCTACAATAGAGCCTAACTGATTGAATATTATTACTGTATTTTTTTGTATAGAATTATTGTTTGATTTAATTTGGAAAAAATCACTACTAGGATTTGGAAAAATACTGAAGCTATTTTTAGAATTAATATCATCATCTAAACCATAACTAATATCTTGGTAGGCATATTCAACAATTTGATAACCATTTAGTTTGATCCAAGCAAATTGTGAAGATTTTAAATCATTAATTTCTAAACCGATATAATAATCATTATTTGGAGGAACATTAGGAATGCCAGGGTAAAATCCATAATGCCAATCTACATGAATATTCCCACTTTCATAAAACTCTTCACATTTATAATCTATTAGTATCTTTTGTTGTGAAGAACTTACGTAACCTTGATCTATCATTTCAAATTCATTGAGTACTTCTACCATAAAACTATGATATTCATTTTCTTTAGTCAGAACCTTATTCTCTCTTTCTCCAATGATGCTTAATTGGTAGTTTCTTTTGAAAGAAGTTGTGCCATCATGCTCATAAAGAGCTCCAATTAGTTTGAAATCTTTGCGACCATCTCTATTCACATCAATATACATAGTACCAGAAGAGTGTTGATCATCAATACTTCCCCAAACAGGAGAGTTTGATAAAATAGTATCGTATGTAAACCATGATATGTTTTCTCCCGTTTTTTGTCCAGCATAAAAACAATTGGGAGTCCTTAATACTATTTTTCTGGATGGTAATGAAAGAACACTTGTCATTGGAGATCCTTCTTCAATTACAGATAAGATAAATATATTGTAAAATGCATTATTGTGGATATTTTCACCTGATGTAGTTAACTGGTTGGGTTTTAGTATTACTTGGTATGAACCTTGATTAGCTTGTATTTGAGTATAGTAAGACTCCGGTAATTGTAAGGCAGTTTCTAAATTGAATTCATATACAAGATTTTGGTTGGTCACAAAAATTCTATATTCTTGAATAGGAAGATTTTCTTGTGCTTCAGAAAAAAGCACCATAATATCTTCGGCTGTTGATGTGTTATTAATATCTTGTGCAAATAGTTTTTCAAGAGGAGTTAATGGTTTTGTTAAGTGAAATAAATCTGATGGAATAGATAATATATCTTGTTCTGGATCGTCATTAAAACCCACATTTAAAATATGTATTCGATAATCAATAAATGGTTTTATTGATTCTCCATCTATAGAGACTGTACTTTCATATAAAACATGTGAAATATTAAATGATTCATCTAGATTAGTAGGAAAACTTACATAATACTCTTCTGTCAATTGTCTTAAGTATTCAATATTATTAGCACTTTCGTCATTTTCTTTAGCTATAAATACTCTGTATTCTGAAAAAAGACTTTCATCAATTGCCTTTGTGAAACTAACTGTAATATCTCTTCCATCGTAAAAAGTATTTTCAACTTCTGTATATAATGAACTTGCAACATTTGGGATATCTAAACCAGCTATAATTTCACAGTTTGGGTTTGAGCAATAAACAAAATCAGCCAAGGATAAATAATAATGGTAATAATCATTATAGTATAACCTTAAATATCCATAGTGATACTGGTTCTCCACCTTTATTCGAATTGCAAGATAACCCTCTTTAATGGTATTCCATGCTGGTATAAAAGGTCCATCTGGTCGAATACCAAGTTGCGTTGTAATCTTATTTGTAGACTGCCAATCGGAATTTGGACCAATTGTATCTCCTTTTAATGATATGTGGGATGTTGTCATCCAATCAACTTCAGCAAGTACGGAAACATTACTGTTTGGATTTAGATAAGTGTTGTAATGTTGTTGATATTGATTGCCAGTATATTCGAATTCTAGGCTCATGTCAAATACGCCATCATTATTAATATCAATATTGTAGTTTCCTTCTGATATTTTGTAGTCAGGGCTAATGTCAGTATAAACCACCTGAGCATTAAGCTTAGAGTTGTTTAATAGAAAGGGAATGGAAACAAGTAATAAGAATTGGTAAAAAGATTTCATACGTCAGTTTTAATAGGTTTATAATCATTGAATAATAGTAAAGTAAAATTGTTACCTTAAAATGTTTATTGTGTCAAGTATTAGTTAGTTCTTTAAAGTTTTAATTGATTTTATTGTAGAATTTGTATGTATCTCTATAAAATAAAGACCATTTGGGGAGTCTGTTAGATTAAGATTATATTCCATTACTCCGTTAACATTAATTCTTTTCAGTAATGTGCCATTTATGGAATATACCTTAAGCTCTTGAATAGGCTCTCCATTCTTTGATTCTATATTGAGTATTCCTTGATTTGGGTTTGGGTATATTGAAAAATTAGAAGTATTAAGTTTCTCATCAATTCCATCAGCTGTTAAAAGAACAGTTTCTTGAATATTTTGATCTATTACTGAAATTTCACCATTTGTATTGTTATGACCATTTGCATTTACCTCATAGCCGATGTTATCTCCAATCAAAACATTCTCGAAAACTGTTTTACCTAATTCATTTGTTGTTTGTTCCTCATAACCATCTAAATTCACAATGGCTCCTTCCATAGGTTCTGAATCGCTAAGAACATGAAATTCTACTTTGAAGTGAATTTTTTCAACGGCTTTTCCACCTAGATATATTTTTTTATATCCTTCAACACCTGGGCTCATTACTTCTAAATACCCACCATATTCTTTTATTTCTTCAGGTTCAAAAGTGACTTCTATTAGTTTTGGGTTTAATTCATCCCAGATATAATAATTGGTACTTATCATGCCACAGGTCCAGTTTACTGAAAACCCTTCCGGTACCGATATATCATCTATAAACATGGGAGTCTCACTTTGGAGGCGGATATAGAAATGCTGTTTCTTAGCATCTCCAATTTCAACCTCACCAAAGTTTATTTCTTCTTTCGAAAGTATAATAGCTGATTTGTCAGTAATAGCCATAAGTTCATCATAAGAAGTGCAGGGTGCTAGTTGTCCACCAGAATAACTGGCACCATAATATGTTTTCCAATATTCTAATTCAGTGTTTAATATACTAGTCTTAGGAACTCTAAAAGCACTAAAGTTGTTACCGGAGAATGCAATTCCACCGATATAAGTAAGTAATTTGCAATGACCTAAAAAATCAAGATCAACTACTGTAATATTATTATCATAAAAAGCTTTATCTCCGATATAAGATAATTGAAGGCAATTTGAGAAATCAACAGAACTTAATTCTTGGCCACTGAAAGCTTCAGATTGTATATAAAAGATATCAGAAGGTAGGAAATCTATATTTTTAGATTCTCCTCCATAAGCTGCAATATGAGTGCTGTCAATAGCGCCATAAGTGTTTCTCATAAAAATTAATCCATTTGATACTTCTCCATTTTGTATGGATATCTGATTGTTTCTGAAGGAGGTACCCTCAATTGTATAACCTCCTTCAGGTAAATTTAATGATTGAATAGAATTTTCACTGAAAGCATCGGTATTGATGGCTTCTAAATTACTACATTCTGTTAAATCGAGGAATTGAATAGAGTTTCCTTTAAATGCACTAGTTCCTATATATTGAACCCCAGTACATCCATCTAATAATAGAGTGTCAATTTGATTTCCGTAAAAACATTCTTTGCGCAACTGGTTTAATCTTTTACAATTACTTAAGTTCAATTCTGTAATTTGATTTGAACTAAATGCATTTTGTCCAATTATTGAAAGGAATTCACAGTCTTTAAAATTTACTGATGTTATGCTATTCTTACTAAATGCATTGTCACCAATAACTTCCACAGTTGTGTTAGATAAATCTATAATTTTAAGATCATTTTCATAAAATGCAGTTTTAGCAATAGTTTGTAGGCCTGAACAGCCTGTGAAATCGACCTCATTTAAGGAATTGTTCCTAAATGAATTCTCCTCAAGAGTATTCAATTTAGAACAATTGCTAAAGTTTAGTTTAATTAAATCACTATTGGCAAAAGCATAGGGTTCAATTCTTTTCAGGTTTGAACAAGATGAGAAATCAAGATCTGTAAAACTATTGCCAGCAAAAGCTTCTTCTTCTATTACTATCAAATTTGTGCAAGGTGAAAAGTCGACGCTGGTTAAGTCGTTGTTTTTGAAAGCGCTAGGAGCTATGTTTCCTAGCATAATACAACCATCTAAATTAATATACTCTATTGAGTTATTATAGAATGCTGATGCACCTATCCAATAAAGAGAAGAACAATTAGTAAAATCAATAGTTTCCAATTGATTTCCAATAAATGAAAAGCTTCCAATAGTAGTTAAAGAAGAACAACCGGGAAAACTCAAATGCTTTAATGAGTTATTTTGAAATGCTTCCCGTTTTATTTCTTTTAAAGAAGAGCAATTGCTAAAGTTTAAAATTGATATCTGATTATTTTCAAAACCATCTATTTCAGTTAATTTATCATTTCCTGAAAAATCTACTATCGTTAATAGATTATTTTCAAAACCAGCTATACTATATATATTCTCACAGCCTGTAAAATCCACATTTGTGATAAGGTTATCTGTAAATGCTCCAAAACCAATAAACTTTAAGTTTTGACAATCTGGAAAATTTAAGGTTGATATTTTATTTCCTATAAATGAACTCTCATAGATATGTTCTAAAGAAGAACACCCAGTAAAATCAACATCTGTTATTATATTATTGGCGAATGCATAAGAATGAATTTTTTCTAAGGAAACACAAGGGCTTAAATCTAGCTCAGTAATTGAATTATGTCTAAAAGCAAACTTACTTATTACTTCTAAGGCTGAACAAGCGAAAAAAGATATCTGACTAATTGAATTACCATAAAATGCATTGTGATAAATAGCAACTAAAGAAGAACAATTTGAGAGGTTTAAGTCAGAAATAGAGTTTCCATAAAAGGCGTGAGAATCAATGATTTCTAAAGAGTCGCAAGTTGATAAGTTGAGATTGAGTATGTCATTATTATAAAAAGTATAATGCCCTATTCTTTTTAAAAAGCTACAGGAAGAAAAATCAACTTCTATTAAGTCACTTTCGTTAAATGCATAATCATCTATCTCTTCTAGTAGTGATGGGAAAACTACATTTGTTACAGGTGTGTTCTGAAAAACATATTTGCTAATTTTTTTGATATCTTGCCCATCTAAAACATCGGGGATGATAATATTTGTGTTTTCAAAATTATAACCACACCATTTAAGGATCCCATTTTCAACATTCACGTCATTATCTGTTAATGTATAAGGTTGGGAAAATGATAAAAGGGAATAGATTGAAAAGGCTATTAATAAGATTGATTTAATGGAAAATGCGTTTTTCATAGAGTTTAATGTTTATTTAACGATTTAAACTACTAAGACAAATTGGTTTAATAAATAGTTGCGTTAGACGGAATATTTTTTTTCTAAATAGGAGGATGTCGATTACATCATGAAGTTGGTTTATATGGCTTCTAGAATCGTTTATGGTGCCAAAAATACTTAATAGATTATTAGCTGCCTTAATGATTATTATTTGTGTGGTTATCAGTACGATATAAAAATTTAATCTATTCCGTTATATATGATGCATTTTTGAACTTTTTTGTTAGAAAAGTGTGAGTCTGCCCTGTTCGGGTTTTGAAAAAAAAGATAAGCTTACGGAATATTAGTAAGGGAATACTAAGAATTTAAACATAGCTTTTCAAAAGCCTAAGTTGATGTGTATATTTCCCCAAATCTTTATTATATATACCTTGATGGTCTAAAGTGTCTATTCTTACTTGTCCACTCGCATGAATAATCTCATTTGGCGAAATAACAATACCCACATGAATAATATTTCCCTCCTCATTATCAAAGAAAGCTAAATCTCCAACTTCAGCCTCCTCCAAAAAGTTTAATACTTCACCTTGGGTGGCTTGTTGCGAGGCATCTCTGAATAGTTTTATCCCTACCATTTTATAAACCATTTGTGTAAAACCGGAGCAATCTATTCCAAAAGGTGTTTTTCCTCCCCAAAGATAAGGAGCGTTTAAATAACTTTTTGCAATGCCTTCAATATCTTTATTGGATAAACTAGTCACTTCTTTCAGTTCTGTTTCAGGGCTAAATAATACATCCTTCACTTCCATTTCAGAGGATAAAAAACTACAAGCAGGTGGAAGTAATTGTAATCCGAACTTACTGTTAACTTTAGTTATATCGTTATTTGTATAGTTAGAAGTTTTAAGTATTTGGTATTGTTCTTCACTAATCTTCAATTGTTGTTTTGGGTCAATATATCCTTCGTAATCGTCGTAAGCACAACGAACATAAATCCAATTCTCTGCAGTTTTTTCTAATATCTCAAACACATCGCCAAATAATAATTGCGAAATCATTTCACTGGTGTCAGATGGATTTTTCCTCATGGGAATTATCGAAAGATTCAGCGAGCTGCAAAGCGAAATTTCAGCGTGGCGGCAAGAAATTCACAGTCACCCAGAGTTGTTATTTGATGTACACCGCACTGCAGCATTAGTGGCTGAAAAGCTGCGTGAGTTTGGTGTGGATGAAGTCGTCGAAGGTATCGGGCGCACCGGTGTTGTTGCTGTTATCAAAGGCAAAACCGACACATCCGGCAAGGTGGTTGGCCTGCGGGCCGATTTTGACGCGCTGCCGATTCTCGAAGCAACGGGGCTGGATTATGCGTCCAAAACCCCCGGCGTTATGCATGCTTGTGGTCATGACGGGCACACGGCGATGT
>JADGDY010000234.1 GCA_016744655.1 Bacteroidales bacterium
GCCATACACAGCGGGATAGACCTAATAGCCTCTGCTATAGCCTTTTTTGCGGTTAAAATTTCTTCAAAGGCTCCAGATAAACGTCATCCCTACGGACATGGTAAATTCGAAAATATTTCTGGTGTAGTTGAAGGATTATTGATTTTTATTGCTGCATTTTGGATTATTTACGAAGCGGTACATAAGATAATTCATCCTACTGAAGTGAAGTTCTTTATTTTAGCAGGAAGTGTGATGTTGATATCAGCAACCGTTAACTTTTTTGTAAGTCGAAGACTTTATAAAGTGGCTAAAGATACAGATTCTATTGCACTTGAGGCAGATGCACTACATTTGAAAACAGATGTATATTCATCTTTAGGTGTTGCAGCAGGAATGCTTTTTATTTGGCTAACGGGTTGGAGTATATTTGATCCTATTTTCGCTATTATTGTAGCGCTTTTTATCATGAAAGAGTCCTATGATTTAGTAAGTAATGCTTTTAGTCCTTTACTTGATTCCCAAGTTGATGAAGAAGAATACGCAGAACTTTATGAAGAGATATTGGAATTAACTACAGTAAAGAATGTGAAATTTAAACGATTGAGGAGTCGTAGAAGTGGTCCTAGCCACATGATAGATTTTATATTGCTTGTAGATCCAAATATGACGGTTAAGGACTCTCACGAAATTTGTGATTCAATTGAGGATAAGATCCAAAAATTATACACTGAATCCGATATCTCCATACATGTTGAGCCTCTTAAATTAATTAAGGATATTTAGGTTTTAGAATTGTAATTTTCAATCTCCTTGGTATATTTGCATTAAACTATTAATTTATGAAAAAACTTTTGATACTGACCCTATCGCTTTTTTTAATTACCACTTCCTATTCTCAAACCACTCCAAAACAACAATGGGTAGATTCTGTATTTCAAAATTTAACCAATAATGAACGTTTTGGCCAATTATTGATGGTTAGAGCCAATCAGAAGCCAAATAAATATATCAAAAATATAGATCAATATATTGAAGATTATAATATTGGAGGAGTCTGTTTTTTTGCAGGCCAGCCCACCGAACAACTTCAGCAAACACAAAAATGGCAATCAAAAGCCAAAACACCCCTGTTAATAGGTATTGATGGTGAATGGGGTTTGGGAATGAGATTAAAAGAAACCATCTCCTATCCTTTTCAAATGACATTGGGTTCTGTAAATAAGGACAGTTTAATATATGAAATGGGTTATCAAATTGGACTTGAATGTAAAAGAATGGGAATACATTTGAATTTTGCTCCAGTTGTTGACATCAATAATAACCCGAATAATCCAGTTATTAATTCAAGAAGTTTTGGTGATCAACCTGAAAATGTAAGTCGAAAAGCAATAATGTATATGAATGGACTTCAGGATGCTGGAATTATAGCTACTGCCAAACATTTTCCTGGACATGGTGACACTGGTAACGATTCTCATTATACATTACCTATTGTTTCTCACTCTAAAGAAAGATTAGATTCTGTAGAGTTATTTCCATTCTATGAGCTAATTGAAAGTGGCCTTGGAGGAGTGATGGTAGCTCACCTCTATGTTCCTGCTTATGAAAGTGAAGAAAATGTAGCTTCTACCCTTTCAAAAAATATCATTACTGGATTGTTGAGAGAAAAGATGAATTTCGATGGCCTTATAGTAACTGATGCTCTAGATATGCAAGGTGTCATGAAATATTTCCCGCCTGGGGAGATTGAAGTGAGAGCTCTTTTAGCTGGAAATGATATATTATTATTACCAAAGGATGTTCCAGCTGCAATTAATGGATTATCTAAAGCTTTAGCTTCAGGAAGAATTAGTAAAGAGTTATTAGAGGAAAAATGCAAAAAAGTACTTGCTTATAAATATGATGAAGGTTTAAATAAACGTCCCAAATTTGAATTTAATAATCTTACTGAGGATTTAAACACCAAGCAAGGATTAAAGATAAAAGAGGAATTACTGGATGAAGCCATCACTTTAATTGAAAACCAGAACGATTTACTTCCGCTTTCTTGTCAGAAAGAAAATCAATTGGTGGTGGTGAGTTATGGTTTTAAAAAAGACAGAACTTTTGAAGAATACACTAATAAGTATAGTGATGCAAAGTTTATATACTTGACTAAAGCACTCTCCAAAACTCAAAATGACTCCCTTTACCAAATTTTACAGACTTACGAAACCATTATTTTCAATATTGGGAACACAACTATTTTCCCACAGCGTTCTTTTGGTATTACATCCTCAATGATGGAACTAATTAAAAAGACCAATACTGAGAAAATATGTATTATCAATCTCCTTGGTAGTCCTTTGGCAATTCAAAAGTTCTTTACCAACATTGATGATTATGAAGGATTCATTCTAGGACATCAGGATAATTTAATGACACGAAAATTAAGTGCCCAGAAGATTTTTGGTGGTTCATCATTCAAAGGCTCACTTCCGGTTCGAATTAACCAAAAATATCCTGCTGGTTTTGGTATTAAGACCAAACAAAGTGGAATGATAAAATTTGGAAATACCGGCTCACACGGTTTGGATACTAATAAATTGGAAGTCAATATTGATAGCATTGTCAAAGCTGGTATTGATATGAAAGCTTTTCCTGGATGCCAGATTGTAGTATTTAAAAATGGTGAAAAGGTATTCCAAAAAAACTATGGATTTCAAACCTATGATTCTTTAGTTGAGGTGGATAGTAAAACTATTTATGATGTGGCATCCATTACAAAAGTAACGGCTAGTATTCCTAGTTTGATGTTTATGCAGGATAAAAAAAAAGTGAATCTTGATACTGCCATTTCCGTGTACTTACCTTTCTTGGAAAATACTAATAAGCAGGACTTAACTTTCAGAAACATCCTCAGTCACAATGCCAGATTGAAGTCTTGGATTCCTTTCTATTGGTATAATACAGATAGTGCTGGATTTTTAAACCCAGATGTGTTTCAATATGAGCAAAGTGATAAATTTTCAACTCGAGTAGCTGAGAACCTATATATTACCCCAGAATATAGTTATGAGATTTACGATACCATAACTGATAGTGATTTACGAAAGAAAAAAGGATATAAATATAGTGATTTGGGCTATTATTGGGTGCCGAAAATTGTTGAACAGAATTATAATATCCCATTTGAAGATTTTGTATATCAACAGTTTTATAAGCCTTTAGGCTTAAAAAACACTAGATTTCATCCTCGACGCTATTTTGAACTCGAAAAAATAGCGCCTACAGAAAATGACACTATATTTCGTAAACAAATAGTAAGAGGTGATGTTCATGATCCTGGAGCCGCTATGATTGGTGGTGCATGTGGTCATGCTGGGCTATTTTCTACTGCAGAAGAAATAGCTATAATCTTTCAAGTGTATTTACAATATGGAAATTATAATGGCGTTCAATATTTTGATACCGCTACCATAAAAGAGTATACCAGTTATCAACACGATGGTGTAAAAAACAGAAGAGCCGTGGGTTTTGATAAACCTTTTAAAAAATACAATGCTTATGGTCCTGTTTGTGAATCAGCTAGTTTGAGTAGTTACGGTCATAGCGGGTTTACTGGTACTTATGTTTGGGCTGATCCAGAAGAAGAATTGGTATATGTATTTCTTTCTAATCGAGTTTATCCTCGCAGCGATAATTATAAGATTAGTAAATTCGATATTCGGACAAATATTCAACAGGCTATTTACGATGCCATAATAAATCGTAACTTTGACAAATAAAATCACATTAAAAATTATAACATGCAACAACAGCAACCTGAATTAAATTTAAAAAAGATTATACCTATTGGAATTATCGTATTTGCCGCCATCATAGTCATTGCACTATGGAGTAGAATGACTGTTTCTATTGAATCAGGAGAAGGTGGAGTTGAATTCAATTTTTTCTCTGGAGTGAATACAGAAGTGACTTATGGTGAAGGATTCCATTTTATTAGCCCCTTAAATCGAATGTTTATTTATGATGTTCGTCAGCAGGAAGTTTCAGAAAAAATGAGTGTTCTTTCTTCTAATGGTTTAGAGATTTCTTTAGATGTTTCTATGTGGTTACAGCCAGTACACGAAATGTTAGGAGAACTACATCAAGAAAAAGGTCAAAACTATTTAAATTCAATTGTTCGTCCTTCAATTCGTTCAGCAACCAGATCGGTAATCGGACGTTATACTCCTGAACAAATTTATTCTTCGAAAAGAGATGCCATTCAAGAAGAGATCTTTACTGAAACTAGAGATATTCTTGTTGATCAATATGTTCAATTAAACGAAGTTTTAGTAAGAGACGTAACACTTCCTCCAACAATTAAAACTGCTATTGAAAAGAAATTAAAGCAAGAGCAAGAGTCATTAGAATATGAGTTTAAACTGATAAAAGAATCTAAAGAAGCTGAAAGAAGAAAAATTGATGCAGAAGGTAAAGCTGAAGCCAATAGAATTCTTAATGCGAGTTTAACTTCAAATATCCTTAAAGAAAAAGGAATTGAAGCCACTGTAAGACTTGCTGAGTCTCCAAATGCTAAAGTGGTTATCATTGGTAATTCTGCCGATGGAATGCCTATCATCTTAGGAGATTCAAAATAAAACATAGCAATTAATAAGGAGCTTCATTAAGCTTTCTTAAATTAATTTGCATTCAAGTACTAAAAAGCTTAATTTCGTGGGTGAGATCTAATTCTCACTCACGATTTTTTTATGGTAAAAATTACAGAAACTCCAAGAGATGCGATGCAAGGCATCAAAGAATTTATTCCAACAGCCAAGAAAGTAGCATTTGTAAATGCATTGCTTAAAGTTGGGTTTGATACTTTAGATTTTGGAAGTTTTGTATCTCCGAAGGCAATACCACAATTGGCCGATACCAAAGATGTTTTAGAACAACTCGATTTAGAAAATAATCAAACAAATCTACTCGCAATTATTGGAAATAAAAAAGGTGCAGAAATAGGAAGTCAGTTCCCTCAGATAAAATATTTGGGCTATCCCTACTCTATTTCCGAGACTTTTTTAAAAGTAAATATCAATAGTAATTTTGAAAAGGCTTATAGAGATGTTTCAGAAATGCAGAATATCTGTGAGAGGAGTCAGAAAGAATTAGTGGTGTATATTTCTAATGCATTTGGAAATATATATAAAGATGATTGGTCGCCAGAAATCGTTCACGAGCATGTGAGTAAACTAAACGATATTGGAGTAAGAATAATTCCATTGTCTGATACTTCTGGAGTTGGACAAGTTGATTCCATATCTGGAGCTTTTAATGCTGTGATTAATGAGTTTCCACAGATAGAATTTGGAGCACATTTACACACCCATGCAGGAAATTGGAAAGTCAATGTAAATGCTGCTTTTGAATCGGGTTGTAGAAGTTTCGACACCGTTATGAATGGATTAGGTGGCTGCCCTATGACTGCAAAAAAACTAGTTGGCAATTTACCAACTATGGATTTTTTAACCTTCTTAGAAGAAAAGAAAGAAAAACACCATCTAGATATGAAAGCATTAAATGAAGCCTTTTTTTTAGAAGCTCAAACTTTTCCAATCCAGAACTAATTACAATTTACTTAAAAGGTTCTTCTATAGAACCAAATAACCTATTCTCAATCTGTTCGTGGCTTTTCACTACCGATTTTGCCCAATTCACTAAAACATCTAATTCTTCCTCTTCTGACAATTTCCAATCTATTTCCGATGCTCTCATCTTTTCACTTAGATGATGCATGCATAAAGCTGCAGAAACTGAAATATTAAAACTTTCTGTAAATCCATACATTGGAATTCTCATATGCACATCGGCATGTTTGATGGCATCCTCTGATAA
>JADGDY010000049.1 GCA_016744655.1 Bacteroidales bacterium
GTTGCTTTTTCATCCACATAAAGACCTTCATTAAAGAAACCTAGAATTTCTCCAGCGGCATCCTCCATATCCAGCATATATCTGGCATCTGAAATATCAATAATGAGGATTCCTCTGTCTAAAGCAGCAGATCCAAAGCGTATAGTTCCGCTCACCACAAAGTCGGCAAAAGTCATGCTGCCATTCATAGTGGTTCCCATAAAGGTGATTCTATCTCCAATCTTAATGTCTAGATTATTGGCAAAATCTTCACCAATCAGCGCTTCACCATTTTTACTTGGAACCTTCCCTCTAACTAATGATTGCTCAATATTCATGCGCTGAATTTCATCAGTGTTTTTGGAGAATAACTCTAATGCCATTCCAGCAGATGGGCCTTGTCCTTTGGTTTCACCTTTAGAGTCTGGAACATCAAGCAAACCACCAAAACGGATTCTATCTACCCACTCCACTTCCGGAAAATCCTTTTCCAATTGCAACTGAACTTCTTGAACACCAATAAGAGCTAAGTCATTGGGCATTTGCGATTCATTTTCAGCATAAGCACGACTCATCACTTTCACATGACCCGTTTGAAAACGAGCATTTTGCTCTATCATATCGCCCATGGCACCGCGCATATATCCACTTAAGAAAATCGTGAGCATTACACCAATACTAATGATGATGATGGGGAGTAGGCTTCTGTTTTTATCTCCCAAAATTCCTTTTAATAAAAATTTGATCATGATAATTTTCCTTTCAAAGCATCAACAGGGTTCATCTTTGCAATTTTTCGAGCTGGTAAAAAGCTGACTATGGTAGCCGATATCACCACAAGGATTATGGAGCCAACAATTAAACCAATACCAAATACAGGATAAATGACATCGGCAATAGAAATCCCCATATCATCGGCGTTAGCAGCCATGGTGATTCCATTGGTAGCCATATAATAAAAGAATGGAATACCATAAGCACTTCCTACCAAAGTAGCCAAGAAACTATACATGCTTCCTTCTACTGTGAATAGGCCTACCACTTGCCAACGAGTCATTCCAAGAGCAATATAGGTGCCAATTTCTTTCTGGCGGCGGAAAATTGACAATACCTGAGTATCGAAAATTGCTAAAAGCGCTATGGCTAAAAGGAGTCCATACATAATGGAACCACTGGTTTTTTTCATGGCAATGATGTCGCTGAGTTCTTTTAGTAAATCTTCTTGACTACTGTAATTCCAGCCTTTCATTTCTTCATGAACATAATCTTCAGAAGCTATGAGCATGGTGGCATGGTTTGTCATTCCGGTAATTTCCCAGAGTTTTTCTATGGAAACCCACACCTGACCATTATCTACATTTGGAACATTACAATCAAAAATATCGACGATTGTAATATTTGCAGCATCGAAGGTTCCATTTTTATCTCTCCAGCGTAATAATACTTCATCGCCCTCCTCTAATTTGGCTGATTCTGCCATTCTTTTTCCTATCACTGCTGGAATGAAAGCATCACTTTTTTCCAAAGTAGCTGTAGGAAGTTTGAGTGTTTTTTGTTGGGCATCTATTCCTTTTAATGAAACAGAAAGCATTCTTCCGTCGGGGTAAATAGTAGCTTGGCGAATGAGTATTGGGCTCAAGCCTTTTATTTTATTTTTTTCAAACTCAGCATGTCCATCTTGTAGTGTAAAGGGGTCGAAAGGGTCATAACTTTCTTCAAGAAATTGACCGTGGCCATATTCCCAAGCTATGCTGTCTATTTTGGCCTGCTGATCCCATCCGTCTATCAATCCATTATAAAATATCATGATAACAAAGGCAAAAGAAAGCACACCTACATTGAGCCAGGTCCTCAGACCAGAACCAATCAGGTTTTTATAGGCTAATTGAAAGGCTAATTTCATGATATGAAGTTTTGAGTTTCTATCAGCTCATCTTTCACCACTTTGCCATCCTCTAAATGCACCATTCTATTGAGATATGCCATCACTTTTTCATCGTGAGTGGAGAATAGAAATGTTGTATTCAGTTCCTTATTTAAGTTTTTCATGGTTTGAATAATAGCATGGGCGTTTTTAGCATCCAGATTTGCAGTGGGCTCATCTGCTAAAACAATTTCTGGTCGTTTAACCATGGCTCTAGCAATAGCAACCCTTTGACCTTCACCTCCAGATAATTTAGCAGGCTTTTTCTTAGCCATGTTTTCTAAACCCACCCACTCCAAAGCTTCCATCACTGCCTTTTTTCTCTCACTAGCTGATTTGTTTTGAAGAATTAAGGCAAACTCCACATTTTCGAATACAGTATAAACGGGCAATAGATTATAAACCTGAAAAATAAAACCCAGATGTTTATTTCTTAATGCTGCGGATTCTTTATGTGATAGCTCTTTTATGTTTCTATCCATGACTATGGCTTTGCCTTCAGTTGGAGTATCTAAAGAGCCAATAATATTGAGCAAAGTGGTTTTTCCTGAACCACTGGGACCCACAATTCCGGCAAACTCTCCTTTTTCAAATTGTAAATCAACTTGATTTAAAGCTGTGAATTCTCCATCTCCCACTGGGAAACGTTTGGTCACTTTGTCGATTGAAATAATGTGCTTGTTCATATTGCTCTTTGTTTAGTGGTTCTCAAATTATTTAAGTTTTGTATCAAAATTCTTTTTGTATCTAGTTGATAATCAGTTTCTCCCCATTCCTAAAGGGAGCCTGATTCCCAATGGCTTCACCCTTTAGGGATAGGGCAAAAAGCCATTAAAATGTTATAGATTAACTTTTGATACTTTATAAAGTGTTCATCTTTGTTTAGTGATTATCTAATATTTATAAATATCCAACTCAATGGATTGCTATTCTGTTAAGGATTTTTAAAAGAGATGAAGTTCAAGGCGCAATAAAATTCAATCCCGGGGTTTACCTTCGTAAATGAGGGTTTTGAATTTTTGAAGCAACGCAGAAATTCGCTTTTTTTTAAATCCAAATTAGTGATTGTATACCAACATCAGCCTGAGTCCTGGTCCAGTGAAGTTAGTTTCAAAATTATTATCTATTGTTTTTTGTTGTACATCAGGATTATAATATGCCATGATATAGCCCGTAAAATTCTCAAATTGATGCTCATAATTAAGGAAGAAAGAGTAGGCTTTCATATCCCAGCTATAGGAGTTGATGATGCTGATATTATCGTACATACTCAATGGATAACTGAGGATGGCTGCCGTAGCATTAGTGACATAGGAAAATTCAAATGCCTCTTCGTCTAAAGCTCCTATCATATGTTCCACAACTACATTTAGTCCGTTTCCTAAACCAAAAGTATAATCGCTGCCAAGAGTGGTATAAGTTTGATGAGTTAACAAGCCCACATCTTCAGTTTTTTGAGTATATGCAGCTTCGAACCATAATCCTACTTCCACATCCCATTTACCATCTATACCAAATTTATTTTCTGGAATTTCTTCATCAGTGACCATACTAGGTTGATTAGCTAATTCCGCAACTCTATGATGATAGCTAAAAGCGATTTCACCTCTGGGAATAGGATATTGAATCCTACCTCCAAACTCAGGAATTTTTTCTTGGCTTGGGATGAGTTCAAAGCCTCTAGGATTCTCATTTCCATACAATCCCCAAACCCATATATTGGCATTATTGAGGAAGTAGTATCGAGCTAAAGCGGCATAAACTCCATTGGTGAATTTGAGCGGATCTCTAGGATCTATTTCGTCGAACCATTGCAAAGGACGAAGTATCATAGCGGTTCCGAAATCTATTTTTTGCAATCCTGCTCTTAGCTCAAATTGTTCCGTGGTATAACGTCCCCAGGCTCGGTAAGCTTTTATATTTCCATCTTTCCAGTCATCATCAAATGGATGAAAGGTATAAGCTCCATATATATTTGCTGCAGCCTGAAAATCAAATGCTCTATTGTTTTTCATGGGCAATTTGAGATTAAGCTCAGGCAAATACCGCCCACCTAAAAACACATCCAAATCGGAGTCTGGGTTATAGTTTCCATATAGGGATAACTGCCCGTCGAACTCTAACTTAGCTTGTCCACTAATTTGCTTAAAACTGATGAGCAAAAGAAACAAGATGCTTATTTTTAGGACTGTTTTCATTTTTTAGACTCCTCCGGAACCATCATACCATAGAAGAAAAATCGGGTGACTTCAACTATTGCTTCTTGGGGTGTTTGATATAAAGTCATTATCGCATCATCAACTAATACTCCTGACATCATATCTCTCATTTTCATGATGAGTTCAATTTTCACATCCTTTCTAATCCACCCTTTTTGTTGTGCTTCAATCAAATCGTATTTAAACTCATTGAGAGTGTTTGATGTATATTCAGCAATCATTTTTTTCATGCTTTCGTCACCTTGAATATACATTTCTGTTAGGAATTCCTGACTGACATCCTGAGTATTTTCAAACTTCATCAATATAATTTGTTCTACTTTATTCGCAAAAGGAATATCTTGTTTCATTACAGAACGATATTCTTGAAGACCAAATTCAAATAACTCCTTCATGATCTGTTCAATCAACTCATTTTTGTTTTTGAAGTTGCGATAGAAAGTCATTTTGCTCACACCGGCTTCTTTGCTGATTTCTTCAACACTTACTCTTTTCACTCCATGTTTCCAAAAAAGTGGTTTGGCAGTATCTAAAATTAATCTGTAGCTTTTGCTTTGCTTCTCGTTTTTCATGTTGTTACGATTATTTTACAATGTTACGAAATAAGTATTTACAAAATCAAGTCGTAACAATAAATATTTTTTTGGAAGCCCAGTTTCCTGTCATTTTTTCAAATAGAACTGCTTTAGCAGACCATTTTGAGATTATTTCTTGCTTCTTATCATAGATCAATGCAAGTCTAATTTTATCTATCTAGTTTCGCTTCAAACAATTAACCTTAATAATTATGAATGATAAAATAATTACAGTAGAAAAATACTTTAGCATTAGAAGTACCATATTGGTTATCATGCTAACTATCATATCATTGTCTAATACTTATGGTCAGTATAATCCAGGAACAAGGGATTTTAGTTTCAATACCATGAATTTCGAAAATGATTACTCTGGTGATGATGCCAATGGAAATGGATATTTAGATCATAATGAAATTGTTTTAAGTCCGGATGCTCCAAGTGGACCAGTTTTTGGTTTATTTGAAACTCTAAAAAATGGAAAACCAATTTTAATCGATTTTTATACTCCAGCGTGTGGATGGTGTAAAACCTATAGTCCCATTATAGAAGACGTATATGTAACCCATGGCCCGGAAGGTGACAACACTCTCGATGTAGTAGGAGTTAGTAGTTTCACTAGCAATGGATTGGAAGGCTATGAGGGGATGTTTTATTTTTGGGAATCTGCATTATATTCTGGAGTACATCCATTATTAACTGATTTTCCGTCTAATCCTCAAGTTAGTGATGAAGATGGTTCTGCTGGTGTTTTTTCTGCTGATCCATATTTTATTATTAGTTGGCCATCTTATGTGATGGTTTGTCCTGATAGAACTTGGAGATTTATCAATGGTTGGAATGTTGAAGTTGTTGGGCAATCGTATCAGGGAGGACCTGAAAGTTTATCAGATAGTATAGTGGCAGCATCTTGTGGATGCGACCTAATTGCAACTGAAACCAACGATGCAAAATTATATTCCTATGTCGGTCCAAATCAGGCCTATGTCTGCTCCTCAGATTACACACCCAAAGTTGAACTTCAAAATAGAGGCGTTGATAATTTGACATCTGTAAATATCATTGTTAATATAAACGGAGAAGATTCATTTACCTATGAATGGACAGGTGAACTGGAGCAATATGATATTGAAGAAGTAACCATTAATGGTATTGTTCTTCCTTTAGGTGATAATCAGATTGGTTTCAGAGTAGAACAACCTAATGGTGAAGCTGATGAAAACAATAGTAATGATGAAGTAAGTACCACAATTAATTATCCAGAATTAAATGCTTCAATTGGTGTAGAAACAGTGTTACAATATGTTAGTAATAACGATTTAGAATGGACAATTTATGAAGGAGAAGAAATCATCATATCAAATTCTTACAGTAGTGGTGATGGTTATAATACCCATAATCATGAAATTTGTTTAGAGGATGATAAATGCTATAATTTTGAGATAGTATCAGCATTAGGATATGGATTTTCTGGAAGTGAAGTATTAGTAGTTGAGAATAATGGTGAAGCAATTATAACTGTAAACCCTAATGTTTTTAGTGGTTCAGGAGGAAATCCAATCACCTTTAGCCAAGAGTTTTGTATTGAAAACACAACAGGTGTAGCTACAGAAGAAATAGAACCAAAAATGTTTCCTAATCCGGCATCAAATAACCTACATATTGATTTTGGTCAAAAAGTAATCCAATCTGAGATAAATATTTTTAATATTCTAGGAGCATTAGTTTATTCTGAACAAATAGTAAATTCTAATTCAAGTAAAATGATAATTGATTTAGAAATGTTTCAAGAGGGAGTATATTTAGTAAATATTGAAAAAGAAGGTGTAAAATACTCAGAAAAACTGCTTATAACAAAATAAATTGTCATCTCTAAATATCCTTAAGGATATTAGCTAATACCGGTAGTTGTTTATTTCAGCTACCGGTATTGTTTTTATAATTAATCTCTTACTTTTGTTGGAACTATGTTTATATAATCTAGCATATGCAAAAGTATATCGTTATCATTTTAATATTTCTAGTATCTGCATCAGGCAAATCCCAAAAATCTAGAACAATAGACAGTTTGCATGTGGAATATAAGCTTACAAAAGACCCAATACAAAAAGTTGATATTTTAAATAAACTGGCATCATATATTTATAAATATGATCAAAAAAATGCATCTAAATATACAAGAGAGGCATTAGAAATATCCCAAGACATAGAATATAAGATGGGCGAGGCAAGGGCATATATGCGCTATGGTTCTATGTTCAAAATCCAGAATAATTATCAGAAAGCAATGGATAATTATCGCAAAAGTCTCGACATATTTACAACTATAGATTATAAAAGAGGGGTCTCGAGCCTGAATAACAATATTGGTTTAATCTACTCAGGCCAAAGAATGTATTCAAAGGCAATGGAACACTATCTCATCAGTTTGAATATTAACGAAAGCATTTTATGTAAACGTGGGATTGCAAATACATATAATAATATTGGTTCATTATTTCTAGATAAAAAAGGATATGAAAAAGCCTCAGAATATTTTTTTAAAAGCTTAAAACTTAAGCTAGAGATACATGATGACAATGGTGTGGCGAGTAATTACAATAACCTTGGAAACATTGCGTCAGCACGAGGTGAAATTGATGAAGCATTAAAATATTATAGGAAAGCTATTGAATTGAATCAGAAAATTGACAATAAGGAATGGCTTGGAATTAACTATATGAATGTAGGTAATATGCTATCCAAAGAGAAGAAAGTAGATAGTGCCATTTTCTATTTCCTAAAATCGATTCAACAGTTTACAGAAATCTCAAACAACAAAGGAAAATGTGAGAGTTACATTTCTCTTGGGAAGGTGTATTTATCAACATATCAAGTGGATAGCGCAAAGTATTATTTGAATTCTGCTTATAGTACTGGAATAGAACATGGATATCATACCATCATTACTAATTCAGCCAATGCATTGGGTGAGATTTATGCTAATGATGGGGACTATAAAAAAACCTATGAATATCTAAGCAATGCGGCTAGGAGTCGAGAAATTAGATTGAAAAATGAAAACATCAATGAGCTGTATCAATTAGAATTTAAATATCAATTAGATAAAGAAACAGAATTAAGTAAAAAAATTCAAATTCAGAAAGACTTAAAATACCGAAATAACATATTGATTATGTCTTTAGGATTGATCATTACACTTGTGATTTCATTGTTAGTTATAACGATTTTAAGGAATCGCATAAAACGCTCTCAACTTGAAAAGAATATTTATGAAATTGAAAAGAAGAGATTGACCGATAAAATAGAAATCAATAATAAGGAGCTTGTTAATTCGGCATTACTAATTATTCAAAAAAATGAACAGTTTGATAATATCATGCTAGGCTTAAAAGAAATAATTAATTCTGAAAGCAATGATAGGCAAGCTAAAATACGCTCATTATATATGAGGGTTTTTCAATCAACAAAAACTAATGAAGAGATAAAAAGTTTTCAGAAGAGAACGGAAGAAGTGAATGCTGATTTTATGGTAAAGCTGGAAGATATTCATCCTGAGATGACCAATAAGGAAAAACGACTTTCCATATTATTAAGACTTAAATTTACAACTAAGGAAATAGCAGCATTAACAAAAATATCACCTCGATCAGTGGAAATGAATCGCTCCAGGTTACGAAAAAAACTAAAGCTTGATTCTCAAGTTAATTTGGCTGGCTATTTTCAAGATTTGTAGGTCTATTTTTACGAAGAACTTAACTGTTGGGTCTATTGATGAGCTTACACACCTGATATTAAACATAATACTATTTTCAATTGTAAGGGTAAGATATTAACATAGGTTAATTATTGGGTAATTTGTAGGGGTTTATTCTGATTAAAAAATCTCGATTTTCGCACAGGTTACTTATTATTGCTTCAAAACTCTCCGATGCCAAACTATAGAAAAAACATTGCCGAGTCTGTGCTAAAGAAGACTCAAATTCTTAAAAGTGATATCAACTTATTTATAGATAAATCAGCATCTAAATCAATAAAAAAAGGCGATTATTTGATTAAGGATGGTCAAATTTGTAATTCTTTATATTATATGCATTCTGGTTCGTTTAGAAGTTTTTTTTATTCAAACAATAATATTTATGTAAATGATTTTGGTGTTGAGAAACAGTTTTTCACCTCATTTCAAAGCTTTATATCAAACAAACCTTCTCATATTAATATGCAAGCCATGCAGGATTGTGAAATTTCAATTTGGACTAAGAGTTTGATGGAAAAACTGTATCGTGAGAAAAATCAGTGGCAAGAATTTGGCCGTAAATTAGCAGAAGAGTTTTTCTCAGAAAGTGAAATGAGAGCTTTTTCGTTGATGTCTGAATCAGCTAAAATAAAATTCCTTCATTTTAAAAAACACAACTCTAAGATCCTGAAAATTGCTCCTCAATATGATATCGCCTCCTATATTGGAATTACACCAGAATCTCTTTCGAGATTGAAAAAAAGCATTATTGTTGAGGAAAATACAGATAAAGATTATGGGATTTGTCAGAGATCGAATAGTTCTATTAAAGAAAAATCAAGCTCTTGGTTAATTAGTTAAACAACTAATCAGATGGTAAAGATTTGGTTGTTAACTTTGATTAAAAACAATTAGAGGCATAAAAAATTAGGATTTAAAACTACTACTCTCATGTAAGCTCCTGAGCTGATAAAACCGAACTTGTTTTGGGACAGATTAAAGTCGAAGAAAAATCAAATAAAATTACTGAAAAAAGTACACAGCAGTTAATTACCAATATCCCTAAAGAATGGGGTCTATAAAGGTGACAGGAATAGGGCAAGAGAAAGAAACATATACTAAATAATCTAAAGCTACAGAACCTCCTTATTTTTAGAGGTTTTAAATAGGTTCATTTCGTTTCAAAATTCTAAAAATTTACTATTATTGAAGCTTCAAATATTCTTAAAACAACATGAGTAACTTTTTTCAAATCTTAGGTCAAATCCTAACATTAGTAGGCTCTTTGGGACTATTCCTTTATGGAATGAAATTGATGAGCGAGGCTCTTCAAAAGGTCGCCGGAAGCAAAATGCGCCAAATTTTGGCCGCCATGACAAGTAACCCATTAAAAGGAGCATTTACTGGTTTCTTGGTTACCACAACCATTCAATCTTCATCTGCAACTACTGTAATGATTGTGAGTTTTGTAAATGCAGGTTTAATTTCTTTGGTCGCGTCGGTGGGGGTTATTATGGGAGCCAATATTGGAACAACAGTAACTGCATGGCTTATCGCCATTCTTGGTTTCAAAGTGAGTTTAAGCTTCTTGTCATTACCATTAATTGGAATAAGTTTTCCGTTATTCTTTTCGAAGAATAGCACCAGAAAATCTTGGGGAGAATTTATCATTGGATTTGCTATTTTGTTTATCGGACTTCAATTCTTAAAAGAAAATGTACCTGGAATCGATAATGCAGAGACTTTAGGCTTTTTAGCCAACCTCACAGATATGGGATTTATTTCCACTTTGATATTTGTGATGGTGGGAACCATTTTAACCGTAATTATTCAATCTTCAAGTGCTACAATGGCGCTAACATTGGTGATGTGTTATAATGGATTAATAACTTTTGAAATGGCAGCTGCCATGGTTTTAGGAGAAAATATTGGAACTACAATAACCGCAAATATTGCAGCTTATGTAGCTAATGTTTCAGCCAAAAGAGCAGCACGAGCCCACCTCATCTTTAATATCTTTGGAGTGGTTTGGATGCTCATTGTATTCCATCCATTCTTAAGAGGAATCGATTGGTTTTTACAAGAACGCCATGGTGCTTCACTATTAACTACCAACCTATCAGTCACCGATTTTGATAGTATTAAATGGTTATACCCAATTGGTCTTGCTGTTTTCCATACCAGCTTTAATATCATTAATACTGCCGCATTACTTGGCTTTGCTCCTTTTATTGCTAAAGTTGCAACCAGAATGGTCCCAGACAAAGGAGAGGATGATGAGGAATTCAGATTACAATTTATTAGTTCTAGTTTAGTATCTACAAGCGAAATAGCACTGGTTCAAGCTCGACAAGAAATTGCTGGATTTGCCGTTCGTTTAGAGAAAATGTTTGGTTTTATTAAGAAATTGAGCACCGAAGAACATAGCAAAAAGTATTATAAAACATTAGCTAAGATTGAAAAGTACGAGGACATCACCGATAATATGGAGGTGGAAATAGCCAATTACTTAACCAAAGTTTCAGAGGGTGAAATTAGTCACGAAAGCTCTAAGAAAATAAGAGTGATGCTTAAAATGATTGATGACATGGAAAGTGTAGCAGATGCTATTTATCAGCTTTCTTTAGTTTTCGATAATTATAAGAAAAGCAAATCTCAATTTACAGATTATCAAATTGGTGCATTAAATGAAATGTATGAATTAGTAGATAAAGCATTCGCAGAAATGCATCATAATCTAGACCAGGATTATGGCACTGCCGACACTTCTGAAGCTACCGAGATTGAGAAAAAGATAAATAAGAAACGTAATATGCTTCGCAAGCAACACGTTGAAGATTTAAAAGAAAAGAAATACAAACACAAAACTGGTACTTTCTATAGCGACATGTTCTCTATTACCGAGAAAATTGGTGACTATATCATCAACGTAAGTGAGGCTATTGAAGAATACCAAGAAAACGATTAAGAATGAGCGTTAAACAAGATTTATTAGACAGAAGTGGAAACACATGCGAATTATGCGGTTCCTCTGATAGCCCAGCTTTTTATAACCTTCCTCCAGCTTTTACTGAAAGCATGGACGAAAGCATAGTGGTTTGCCCTAAATGCAAAGGCCAAATTGAAGAACCTGAAACCATGGACGGAAACCACTGGCGTTGTTTAAATGACAGCATGTGGAGTACAGTTCCGGCAGTTCAGGCCATGGCTTGGCGTATGCTCAACCGTTTGAAAAAAGAAGATTGGTCAGCAGATTTATTGGACATGTTATATCTAGATGATGCCACTCTTAAATTTGCACAAGCAGATGGCGATGGTTCTGATGATGACAGCCCGAAGCATAAAGACTGCAATGGTACTCTATTAAAATCTGGCGATAGTGTTACATTGATTAAAAACCTAGATGTTAAAGGAACCAGCATGACTGCAAAAAGAGGAACTTCTGTAAAAAGAATCACCTTGGTGGATGACAATCATGAACATATAGAAGGTAAAGTTGATGGGCAAAACATTGTGATATTGACTAAGTTTGTGAAGAAAACAAGCTAGAATTAACTACTGGCTGTTGGCTTAAAAACTTCAGAATGATTTAACTTTGGAATCTCCATTGCTGAATTGGATTCTGAAGTTTTTTTTGTTTTTAGCTAGCTGAGAACTCTGGTAGAATTTGGCTATGGTGTTTTCTTATTGGGGATTGCTTCGATCTAGGTCCTCGCAAAGTCCATCTTCGAATTGACTTTCTCACCAATCTTTCATAAAAAACACGATCATTGCGAACGAAGTGAAGCAATCTCCTACAATCTTGCTTAATAATTTTTGATAGAAGCATATTCTCCCAGCAATCCTACAAGGGAATGATAAAATATACGAGTGTCCTTGCAGGATAATCTATCGCTTCTTCTCCAGCTCACCAACTCAATTGAGCTTTACCACCCGTTACTATCCCTTACAATTCTTTACTATATTTTACAATCCTTTACTATACCTTACAATCCCTTACTATATTTTACAATTCCTTACTATACTTTACAATCCTTTACAATCCTTTACTATACTTTACAATCCTTTACTATACCTTACAATCCCTTACTATATTTTACAATTCCTTACTATACTTTACAATCCCTTACTATATTTTACAATCCCTTACTATACTTTACAATCCCTTACTATACTTTACAATCCCTTACTATATTTTACTCCCTCACCCACTTCCCAGACTCCACTAGCTTACTCTCTTTCACCAAAGACCAAATATATGTACCAGAGGAAAGTTCCAAAGTATTAACACGAGAAATATTTGAGTTGATGGCCTCCTCTAAAATTAAACTTCCATTTAAGTTATGTAGTTGGAGGGTGGCTGGGTGGGCCCCGGTGTGGAGTTCCAGATATTCTCTACCTGGGTTGGGCAATACTATGGCGTTTTTTATGGGGATTTCTGCGTTGTTATTGGTGGAGGTGATTAGGCCTTCTTCATCAACCTTAACAATAAAGACATCTTTTTCAAAAGGCCCTTCCTCTCCATTTTCATACCTAGTTCCTACTAATATACAACCACCATCTGATGTTTCATTAATATCTATCAAATTATAATATGCATCTCCACCAAAGTACCTTTGCCAATTTAAATTTAATCCATGATCTAAATTATCTAATCGGAAATAGGATTGTCTAGTAGGGTAAGCATCAGAACCTAAATTAAAAGTTGAACCAATAAATACAGTTTCAATTTCTGAGAAAGCAATACTGTTATAAAGTCCTGGATAAGAAGCAGAATCACTTCTACCAATTAAAACCTTTTTTGTTCTGTTAAAATCAGTATTATAGGTGCTAACAGCTGTATACCACCCTCCACCTCCATCTATTTCTTCTTTGTTACAAATTATAAAACATTCATTATCTAGAACTTGCATACTTGCTTGGAAAGAAAAATCTTCAATCCATTGATTTTCTACTAATTCTAAATTAGAATTCAAAATATTAACTTGTTTTAAAAAAACTCCTCCATCAAAGTTTTGAATACAGTATAGTACATAATTATCAGAATTAGGAAATTCTAGAAAATCCATCGTAATTTCAAGCCCTGATTGATTATATATACTATCAAATATTAAATCGCCATTTTGAGCAATTTTCATTAAACACTTATCTAAATATTGTGTGCCAATTTGTGGAGGAGAACCATCAACCATTGAGGCAATTACAATATCACCATTCTCTGCAACTACCTCATTGATATGAGACCACCCCCTTCCGGTTCCTAAATCATATTGTAGCTCTTGTATTATATTCAAATCTTTATCAATATCAATCAAATAAATATCGTAATAGCCTATGTTATTTTGCTGCTCCAAAGTACAAAATAGTCTGATTAGGCCATTCTCTAGAACAACAGCTTTATTTACTGTAGAACCAAATCCATTATTATCAATATTCAGTGAATCAATTAAATCTCCATTTAAATCAATTTGATATACAATTCCGTTTATACTATTGTCGGGATTACTTATTCCACATAAAACTAAATAACTATCCTCTAGACAAATAGAATTATTCACAAATAAATCGGTTGAAGTTTTTATGGTTGTTTGGAAGGTTTGTTGTGCTAATAACAAATTTGAGATACCAATTAATAATAATAAAAGTTTTTTCATGTTTTTTACATTTAAAGAATTGCCCGAATAAAATAGAAATTTATTCGAGCAATTTAATAGTTTACAATTATTAATCTACTGGTGGAACATAAATAGATAATTTACCATATAATAGGTAAGCATTATGCGTGTAGATTGTTTCACCATTGTCTAGAAGATAATCACCTTCCATATCAATACTCAAAAACTTCCAGGTTTCATTAGGGTGAATACTTTTAATATATTCTGACGTTTCTTTTACAGATTTTGCAGTTCCTTGCACATACCAATCCATTTTTTCAGGTGATAAACAAAGATCTACTGACCCATTGGCTGTTGTTTGATAAAACATTAAATAATCATAATTATTGTCATCTTGAACATCATCATCAGGATTTAGATAATAGTTTCCTTCAATAAAAGTAGAAGCAGTTTGGGAAACATATGATCCTGGAATATCCTGTTGTAAACATTCTGGATTATTAATTTTGAATTGTATTTTTTCAGCTGCATCGGTTGTTATTTCCTGTCCTACAAATGGTCCATCACAATATCCACCATCTTCAGCCCAAGCTCTACCCCATCTCCAATAATCATAATCTTCAAATGGGGAATAACATGGTGTGTTTGGACGTTTATCACTTCCAAAAGCAGCGGTTACTTCAACAATTGAACTTCCATCTTTAAGGGAGCTTTCTTTAAGAGTGACATCTGCAGCTATCATAAACCTAATATCACTTGGTAATTGATTGGTGAAATTCACTACGTATTCTTCCATCCCAAATGCAATGTCAACCAAATTATTATAGCTAACCATGCCATTATTGATCATTACATTTGCTTCAAATGTAGTATCAATGGTTAAGTTTAAAAATCCAGAATCAGGTGTAGAATAATTAAAATTAATTAATGCTTCCAAATTCCATAAAGCATCTTCAACACTCATCATTTCTCCATCCTTAAAACTATTATTTTTAATTTTATCTTGGAAATCTAAAATCTGATTTTGAATCTTCACATCTTCTTCTGACCAATACACCTCATTTTCTGTACTTGTTTGCATACTGTTATCTTGGTCTTTCTCACAAGCTATCATTGTAATAGCTATAACTCCTAATACCAGAAATATATTATATATTCTTCTCATTATAAATTGTATTTATGAACCATCTATATAAATGGTTCCATTAAAAAATTAACTTTGTAAACTCAAACGGTCTGTTACTAGGCTTTACTCCGAGAGGTAAGATATTTGTGGTGGAGCTTAGGACGGGCTGTTTGTTTTCATTTAAGACCAAAACAAAGGCACGCCCCATATCTGGTCAAAGTTATTTTTTCCTAATACAAATAGTTGGTATTTTATATTTCTTCCATTCCTTAAAGCTTTGTGATTTTCTTTTTTAAATGAAATTAATCTTAAACTTATCCAACGGGGGGGGTATAGCAACTTAGTATTATTTCCCTTCTTTTCTAAAGAAGAAATCCCGAGATGGATAAATAGATTCATTTCAAACATAAATAGATTAAAGCGGTATAAATTGCTCATCAAAAGTAGAACTTATTTTGAACTGTTTACGAATTTTAACAAACTATTTTCTGATCCTTATTATGGTATAGTTATTTTACAGAGATTGTGCATTTTTGCATTAATTTAGCTATCTCTTCTGTTGGTTGTTGGCTTATAAACTTCAAAGGGCGCTCCTACTTTCTTTTTTTGAAACACGATCATTGCGAACGAAGTGAAGCAATCTCCTACAATCTTGCTTAATATTTCTTGATAGAAGCATATTCCCCCGGCAATCCTACAAGGGAATAGTAAAGCGTGCTAGAACCCTTGTAGGATCCCCCTTCTCCCCTTCTCCCTTTCTCCTCGTCTCCTTTTCACCCACTCTCCTTTTCTTTTCCTATTTTTGCAAAAAAAACAATCTCATGAAACAATTTCTTACCTGGAATCTAGTACTCGTATTTCTCATAAGCTCCATCAACTCCTTTGCTCAAAAACCAGATACTGTTAGTATAATTGGTGTTGGAGATGTGATGCTAGGTACTGCATATCCTCTTCCTAAATACCTTCCTCCAAATGACGATTGCGCTCCTCTTCTATCGGAAGTAAAAGGAATATTACAGGATGCTGATGTTACTTTTGGAAATCTAGAAGGTTGTTTTTTAAACGAAGGCCCAACTACCAAAAACTGCAAGGACACCTTAAAATGCTATGCCTTTAGAATGCCAGATAGATATATCAATTGTTTATCGGATGCAGGATTTACTGTAATGAGCTTGGCCAATAATCATTCTGGTGATTTTGGAATGAAAGCCAGAAAAAACACCATGAGGCTCCTCGATTCTGTAGGTATTCATCATGGAGGATTAGAAATTAAGCCCACTGCAGAATTTGAAATTGATGGCGTGAAATATGGCTTTGTGGCATTTGCTCCCATTAGAGCTACCCTCGATATGTTAAACTTGAGGATGGCTTCGGAAAAAGTAGCAGATTTAAAATCTAGAAACGACATTGTTATTGTTTCATTTCATGGTGGTGCAGAAGGACGAGATCACGAGCATGTCACACGAGAAACGGAAGAGTTTTATGGAGAAGACAGAGGTAATGTTTATGAATTTGCCCATCTAATGGTGGATGCTGGTGCCGATATCATTTTTGGCCATGGTCCCCACGTTGCTAGAGGCATAGAGGTTTATAAAAATCGTTTTATCGCTTATAGTTTAGGGAATTTCTGCACCTATGCTAGGTTTAATCTAAGTGGACCAAATGGATTGGCTCCAATAGTAAAAGTATTTACCAATACCGAAGGTGAATTTCTTCATGGGAAGATTTTCTCTGCCCAACAAATTGGGGAAGGTGGCGCAACCTTGGATTCAAGAAACCGTGCTGTTAAAAAAATCCGTACATTAACACAGCAAGATTTTCCAGAAAGTAAATTGGAGATTTTGGATGATGGGTCGGTATTGTTGAAGTAGCTAATAGATTAAAGGATGATAGCACAAAAGGGGATAGCGTCCTTGGTCAAACGGAAATTTAAATTAAAACTATCCATGATATATTCACCAATGGTTATATACTCTCTTGAAAAGCTCAGGTACTTCTCAAATGTACAGACCAAATAAACCTTGGTAGATTTGAGGAGGTTGCTTCACCTTGTTAGCAATAACCTTGTTTCATTTGAAACAACCTTGTCATAAACCTCTCCAATGAGAAATCATTGCGAAGATACAGACGAAGCAATCTCCTAAATCAATAGAAATGGTAGTATCCCAAGAAGTGTGTAAACTGTAAAAAGTTATCCTAATTTTAATTGAACTCCTAAAAAAGTTCAATTAAAAAATTGGAGATAACTTTGGCAAACAGATACACATATGGAAAAGAAAGATTTATTAAACAGTGATTTTCTAAAGCAGTTCAAAACAGGAACTGAGCTAAGTGAGTTTATACATGAACTCCAAAAACGAGGTATTGAACACCTACTAACGTTTTAATTCCATCCCAGTCTTTCAAATTCCACCTTGTGAGCCAGCGAACAAGCATTCGTGTGAATCCAACAATATCCATCTTCTTATTCATTCGTAAATCCGTGGCAACGTATAAATACATCCTTTAAATCCGTGATAATCCGCTTAATCTGCGTTCATTCGCGTTCCTCTTTATTTCAAGTTCCACTTTGTGAGCCAGCGAACAAGCATTCGTGTAAATCCAACACTACCCATCTTCTTATTCATTCGTAAATCCGTGGCCACTTATGAATACATCCTTTAATCCGTGATAATCCACTTAATCTACGTTCATTCGTGTTTACCCTGACCATAGTGGTTCCTCTTCAATTCAAGCCAAAATAAGCCAATTCAGCAGCTTTGCCCCAAACCCTAAAGGGAGCCCTGCTGAACACCTACTAACGTTTTAATTCCATTCCAGTCTTTCAAGTTCCACTTTGTAAGCCAACGAACAAGCATTCGTGTAAATCCCAACACTATTCACCTTCTTATTCATTCGTAAATTCGTGGCCACTTATGAATACATCCTTTAATCCGTGATAATCCGCTTAATCTACGTTCATTCGTGTTCCTCTTTATTTCAAGTTCCACCTTGTGAGCCAGCGAACAAGTATTCGTGTAAATCCAACAATATCCATCTTCCTCTTCATTTTAAATTCGTGATAATCCGCTAAATCTGCGTTCATTCGCGTTCCTCTTCGTTTCAAGTTCCACTTTGTAAGCCAACGAACAAACATTCGTGTAAATCCCAACACTATTCACCTTCTTATTCATTCGTAAATTCGTGGCCACTTATGAATACATCCTTTAATCCGTGATAATCCGCTTAATCTGCGTTCATTCGCGTTCCTCTTCGTTTCAAGTTCCACTTTGTGAGCCAGCGAACAAGTATTCGTGTAAATCCAACAATATCCATCTTCTTATTCATTCGTAAATTCGTGATAATCCGCTAAATCTGCGTTCATTCGCGTTCCTCTTCGTTTCAAGTTCCACTTTGTGAGCCAGCGAACAAGTATTCGTGTAAATCCAACAATATCCATCTTCTTATTCATTCGTAAATTCGTGATAATCCGCTAAATCTGCGTTCATTCGCGTTCCTCTTCGTTTCAAGTTCCACCTTGTGAGCCAGCGAACAAGTATTCGTGTAAATCCCAACACTATTCACCTTCTTATTCATTCGTAAATTCGTGATAATCCACTTTATCTGCGTTCATTCGCGTTCCTCTTTATTTCAAGTTCCACCTTGTAAGCCAGCGAACAAGTATTCGTGTAAATCCAACACTACCCATCTTCTTATTCATTCGTAAATTCGTGGCAACGTATAAATACATCCTTTAAATCCGTGATAATCCGCTTAACCTGCGTTCATTCGCCTTCCTCATTTCGATAATAAAGAACAAAGGCAGTGGTTAAAGAACCATCAAACCACTAAAACAAACTAGCAACATACTGATAACATGAAGCTTCTGTTAAAATAAGTTAAGCAATATTAAGCCGGAAATTTTCTTCAAGAATGGCCCATTTATTTTTTTAAATTTGTGCGATTTATTATACACAAAACAATTTAATGGCTTCATTTCAAACAGCTGAAAGACATTCTGCAAAAGTAATCACCGACAACGTGTTACACCAACGACACATGATCGCTTACGACCAAGCTACTCAACTTGTGAGTGGACATATTTTGGAAGTAGGTTGTGGCGAAGGTTACGGAATGGAACTTTTGGCGCCTAAAGCAACAAAATATATGGCTATCGATAAGTATAACACACCTATCGATCCCCAACTCCCTGATTTTTCAAAAATCACTTTCCAACAAATGAACGTTCCTCCTTTCGATGGAATTGAAGACAACACCTTCGATTTTATTGTAAGTTTTCAGGTGATTGAACATATTGAAGATGATGATTTCTTCAGTAGAGAACTATTTAGAGTTTTAAAACCTGGAGGAAAACTCATCCTCACCACTCCAAATATCAAGATGTCTTTAACTAGAAACCCTTGGCATATTAGAGAGTACAAACCTGAAGAGCTATATAATTTACTCGATGGTATTTTTCATAAAGTAGAGATGAAAGGTGTTTTCGGAAATAAGAAAGTAATGGAGTATTATGAAGCCAATAAAAAATCGGTGAGAAAATTTACTCGCTTCGATGTTTTAAACTTACAGTACAAATTACCACGTAGCATTCTTCAAATCCCTTACGATATTTTGAATAGAATGAACCGCAAAAACCTCCACAAAAGTAATACTGGAGTAAGCTCCACAGTAAAAATGAATGATTACTTTTTAGCCGATGCTACCGACCAGTGCCTCGACTTATTTATGATTGCTCAGAAAAAAGAAGATTAAGAAATACAAAATAAAAAACTATGACCCTCAATTACAAAAAGTTCAACAACATCATTGGTTGGGTGATTTTCGCCATTGCCACTGTTGTTTATATATTGACTCTAGAACCTACTACCAGTTGGTGGGATTGTGGGGAATATATTTCAACAGCCTATAAATTAGAAGTAGGTCACCCTCCTGGGGCGCCATTCTTTCAGTTGTTAGGACGTTTTTTCACCTTATTTGCGTTTGGTAATACTCAGTATGTGGCTTATATGATCAACCTCATGTCTGCCTTATCTAGTAGTTTCACTATTTTGTTATTGTTCTGGACCATCACCCGTTTTGCTCGCAAACTAACTAGTGGTGAAATGACTGATAATAAAGCTTATGCAATTTTCGCTAGTGGTATTATTGGAGCTTTAGCTTTTACATTTACCGATTCATTCTGGTTCTCAGCTGTTGAGGGCGAAGTTTATGCGATGTCTAGTTTATTTACCGCTGTGGTGTTCTGGGCTATTTTAAAATGGGAAGAAGTTTCCGATACTCCATATGCCTATCGCTGGTTGATTTTAATTGCTTATATGGTGGGGCTTTCTATCGGAGTTCACTTGTTGAACTTGTTAGCTATTCCTGCTATTACCTACGTAGTTTATTTCAAGAAATATAAGAAAGTTGACCTTAAAGGTTTTGTTTTAGCCGGATTTATAGGTATTGTCATCCTCTCATTTATTATGTATTTGGTGATTCCGATGACAGTAAAAATGGCTGGCAGCTTCGAGTTATTCTTTGTTAACTCTATTGGTTTACCATTTAATTCAGGATCATTTATCTTTATCATCACATTGATAGCTGCTATAGCTTGGGCTTGGATGTTTACTTATAAAAGAAGATATCAAATTGCTCATATTGCAGTAATCGGATTAACATTTATCATGATTGGTTACTCTTCTTTCTTTATGTTAGCCATTCGTGCCAATGCCAATCCTCCGATTAACGAGAACGATCCAAAAGATGCTATTAGCTTACTCTCATATTTACTTCGTGAGCAGTACGGTTCTTGGCCTTTAGGACATGGACAGTATTACAATGCTAATGTAACTGATTGGAAAGATGGGAAACCAGTGTATGTTAGAGATGATAAAACAGGAAAATATATTATAACAGATCAAAGAGAACAATCAGACCCTCAATACAATCCAGAATTGTCTTCTGTTTTCCCAAGAATGTGGAGCAATACCAAACCTGAACACATCAGTATTTACAAAAACTACTTAACCTCAAAAGGCAAGGCGGTTAGAGTAATGGGAGCTGATGGACAAGAGAAGATTGAGTATAAACCTACATTTGGAGATAACCTTCGATTCTTTTTCCAATATCAATTAGGACATTCCTATTTCCGGTACTTTATGTGGAATTTTGTTGGGCGCCAAAATGATGTTGAATCACAGCCCAATATTAGAAATGGAAACTGGATAAGTGGAATTAATTTTACAGATAGCATGAGGCTTGGAAACCAAAGTGAGCTACCATTTGCTGCTCAAAACCCAGCTCGTAATACCTTCTATTTCCTTCCTCTTATTTTAGGATTGATTGGCTTTATCTTCCATTTTAATAAAAATATGAAAGATTTCTGGGTGGTATTCCTCCTCTTTATTATGACAGGAATTGCCATTATTGTTTACCTCAATGTTACACCATATCAGCCAAGAGAGAGGGATTACGCATATGTGGGCTCCTACTATGCCTTTGCTATTTGGATAGGTTTAGGAGTATTTGCACTCATTGATGCCCTAAGCAAAAAGGTGAATATGAAAATGGCTACTGCTGGTGTATTTGCAGTAACTCTAGTTGCTGTCCCTGGTTTATTAGCCAGCGAAGGTTGGGACGATCACGACAGAAGTGGAAAAACTACAGCAAGAGATTTTGCCATCAATTATCTTGAATCTTGCGAACCTAATGCTATTGTATTTGTGAATGGTGATAATGATACTTTCCCTCTTTGGTATATTCAGGAAGTTGAAGGT
Organism: Bacteroidales bacterium; assembly: GCA_016744655.1. GTDB lineage: Bacteria > Bacteroidota > Bacteroidia > Bacteroidales > UBA12170 > UBA12170. Next base: position 21,933 of record JADGDY010000049.1, read on the forward strand.
ATTAGAACCGATATCAGAGTTGTAAATTATATGCTTTCTTCTGGCCCATGGTATGTTCATCAGTTACAAAGAAAAATATACGATTCGGAGAAAGTTCCACTATCTATAGAACCAGAAAAATACAATAAAGGTGTGAATTCTTACGTGCCAATTTACCCTAAAGTACAAGGAACATTTGAGCTGAGACAAATTGTTGATTTCATTAAAAGCGATGATGCCTCAACCAAATTAGGAACACAGCGAGGAGATAAAATGAATTATATTCCTACTCGCAAAGTTAAACTGAGTCTCGATAAAGACTATCTAGTAAATTCAGGAGTAGTTCCTGCTCATAAAGTTAATGAGGTTCCAGAAGCTTTAGAGTGGAACCTAAGCGGAAGTGCCATTTATAAAAACGACTTAATGTTACTTGACCTTATCGCAACTAATAACTGGGAAAGACCAATATATTTTGCTAATCCAAATGCGGTTAAAAAAGTATTAGGCTTAGGCGATTACATGCACCTGGAAGGATTTGTTTACCGATTACTTCCTTATAAAGCCGATGGTTTAATCAAAGGTATGGGCGGTGTTGATGCTGATAAAGCTTACGACCTTCTAGTGAATAAGGCTAATTGGGGGAACCTGTATAAAGATGATGTAACTATTGATAGAGAAAGTACCAGAAATAGTGGTATCCCTAAAAATAATTTCCTAAGAGTTGCTGAGGTATTAATTGAAAAAGGAGAAATTGAAAAAGCGATTACAGCTTTAGATACTTATCAAAAGAACTACCCTCATCACAAAGTAAATTACGATATGTATATGTTACCTTATGCAGAGGCCTACTATAAGGCTGGTGCCATTGAAAAAGGCAACCAAGTAGTTGAAATTCTGTATGATTATTATGTTGATGAACTAAAGTATATCAATTCTTTAAGTCCCGAATATAAAAAGTTATTGGTACACGATCAGCAAACAGCTCTTGGTGTTTTACAACGCATGGGACAATCTACAAAGCAATACAAGCAAACAGATTTAAGTTCAAAAATTGATAGTACATTTAAAGAACAGATTAATTTTTATTAATCTATAAGAAATCATTTTTTTTCGAAAGGCTGCCTATTTGGTGGCCTTTTTTTTGGTAATACTGAAGGAGTCTAGCGTGTAGTTTTTTTTGATAGATTAAGGAGATTGAAATACCTAAAGTGCCTATAGTATTTAAGGTTTAAAAGTTAAGAGGTTGAGAGGATAAAAAGTTTGAGTAATATGGATAGAATCTCCTCTGCTTTGAAAATTTCAAGGTCTAAGAACAGGAATAAAATTCCATTTGAGATAGATTTTAACATGTTATTTCCAAGGTGAAATATTTTGTTTAAGGTCGAGGCAGAAGTAGATGAGAAACCAAAGTTTATACCAACAACAATCCCATATTGATTGATATAACTCGTTTCTATTCCCCTTTCTTTCTCAGGAAGGAAGAATATAATTATTCACTTATTATGGTATTATTTGGAGTGAATGAATCGCTTTGCTTATTTCAATTTATTTATCAATCATACGGATATTGAAAGGATCAAGTTAGTTTTTATGGGGAGTCAAATAAATGAAATATGAATATTAAAATGAGATTTTTTTTAGTGTGACCCTATTTAAATGGCATAAATAGTAGACTCACATTGAAATTCTTTAAATTTTCTTGATATGGAATTCTTGGGGTAAAAAAACTTTGTAATTACAATGAATAGAAGTTTAATAGCATTAAATAATACCAATTGTAATTAAAAGTGAGCGTTAAGCAAGCTTTTAATTTTACAATGGTTTATGCCGATATAAAATAAAGGAATGATAATTTACATTTTAGTTAAACGCTCATTTATTTTTATCATCGGTATAAATCAGTAACGGTACTCTTGAGTAATTTTTTTATACAGATTCTGAAAAATAAGACAGTTTTTTTCTTTTTCATCGAAAATTTAACATTCCAAAAAAAAGCTTTGTTTCCAAATATGGGGTCTTCATACTCCGCATACGGGCCTTCGTACTCCACAAACGGGCCTTCGTCCTTTTTCAATATCTCTACTCTTTATTAGTATATTTATAATATATTTGACATAGCATTTTAGATCAATTTATTTTTTTATTAATACAATACATATCTCGATGTATACCATAAAATATAATTGGCTTTTAAACTTATCGTTTGGTTTTGATGTAAGGCTAGGTTTTAGGCTAAGATATAACTGTATCTTTTATTTAGGAAAGAATAAATTCGACCCGAGGTGGGTCATGACAAATCCGACTCTGTCATGACCCGAAAAACAATGTTTGCACAATTACTTTACCTCTCGATCGAAATTATTTATGAATGACAAAGATATAAAAATGAAAAAACTAGTTATTTTATTATTTTGTACTGTAATATCACTAACGATATTTGGGCAGCAAAGCATTGATTCATGGCGAAAATTTGAAAGTAACCCAGAATTAATTAAAACTGAAGGAACATTATATAGTAATTATATACAAGCTAATTATCCTACCAACATCCCTGAAGAAAGCTTTGGTGAGTATAAATCATATTTGAGATATATGTATTATTGGCAAAGGAGATTAGGAATAGATGCACAAGGAGATTTAAGCTATGAGCCTTATTATGAGGCAGCAAAGGATATGTTGATTAATCCTATTTGTGTAACGGATCCGTTGGCGAATTGGGAAAGTCTAGAACCTGGTATAGCAACCTCCCAAAATCAAGGTTTGATCTCTGAGGTTCTTTATGATCCAAATAACCCTGGAGAACCACTAATTTCTAGCAACCATGGTGGTTTATGGAAGTTTGATGAAAGCTTGAAGTATTGGTATTGTGTAACTGAAAATGCTGATCTTAGAGTGCCTGGGATAGCTGCTAGCGAAATCGTTAGAAATCCATTTAATGCTAATAAACTATATGCATCTACATCAAATGGAATACATAAGGTTAAGTATGGTATGGGAATTATACAATCTGATAATAATGGTGAAACTTGGAGTGTTATGCCTGGTTTCGATACTGACGAAGCACCAAGAGTGGTGAAGATTGTGATAGATCCAAATGACAATAATCCATCTAATGGATTAACTATGTATGCCGTTAGTGAGACCAGAATTTATAAAACAACGAATACTGGTATTTCATGGTCTGAGCTTTCTAGTTCCCCTAATATGAATGATTATACTGAAATATATGATATGGAAATAGATAATCAGGGAAGTTTATTAATAACAACTGAAGGTAGGTATGGCTATACTGGACAGTGTTTTAAATTTAAGAACAATACTTGGACGGAAATACTTTCAAGTTATTCATCTGTCACACCTCAAAGAACAAATTTTACAACGCCCCACAATGGATTAGTTTTTGCACTCGTTGATAATTTAGTAGCTGGAAATGGAAGAAGGGATTTATACAGAAGTACAAATTATGGAGATACTTGGCAATTGATGAAGAGTGCAGTTTCAGGTATTGGTCAAAAGTGTGAAGCAGTATATTCATCAGCATCTAATTATGTTTACCTGGGTCAATTAGGAATTACTGTATATAATAATGCGAACAATCAAATTCAGTCTATTCCTCATAGTATAGGTTACCATATGGATGTTAGAGATATCAATGTTATTGGAATTGAGAATGGTATGGAGAAAATCGTTTTTGCCAATGATGGTGGAATAACATATGTAGACGTAGATGTGACAGATATGAGCAATTTCTCTTTTGAAAATCATATTGGCACTCGTTTGACTGTAAATAATTTAATAGGAATAGGTGTAGGTAATGGTTCCAGTGAATTTGCTATGGCAGGTGGTGTGCATGGCAACTCTTTACAAGCAATTAATTCTATTGCATTTCCTGATTATGGTGCAGATGGAAGCGATTGTTTAGTTCATCCAGAAGATGATAATACCTTTTATCATATGAGAAATGAGTATATTAAATCATCTAAGAGTGGAACTATATATCATGAATCTTCTGACTGGTTTATCGGAATGCGATTTGAAATTGACCCTAACAATAGTGATGTTATTTATTTTGGACGAGAAGGAAAGATAGGTATATATAATGAATCAACACAACTGTTAGAATTAAAAGCAACTCCTCAAGGTGCTAATGATGAAGATGGTTTGAAAAAAGTTGGAGCTATTGAAAAGAGCAATAATGGGACTCTATATATATCTGATTATAATGCTGGTGGAAGCACATGGGATTATCGCATGGCAAAATCAACAAATGATGGTACAAGTTGGACCGATATGAGTGGTGCTTCCGTATACAACTCCAATGGACAACAAGACGGTACATTAGGACAAAAAGTAGCTTGGAAAACGATTAATAGTATAGAAACTAATCCATCTAACTCAAATGAAATGTGGTTATGTATAGGTGGTATTTATACCAATAATGGAATTGTAGACAATAAATACAGAGTGCTTCGTTCAACTAATGGAGGTAATACTTGGAAAGATTATAGTAATGGTCTCACAGCATTTCCTGCTAACTATGTTTATTATCATTATAAAACAGAAATGCTTTTCGTTGCCACAGATGCAGGTGTTTTCTATCGTGACCCTTCTAATAGTAGTATGACCTCTTGGGAGTGTTTCTCCAATGATATGCCAATGGGTATTGTTACTGACCTAGATGCTTCTGATTGTAATAATATGCTTTATGCCTCTATGGATGGTAAAGGTATGTATAGAACCCCGATACCATTTCCAATAGTAAATGGTACTAGCACCACTCCTGTATACGAAAGTGATATTTTAATCACAGGTAATGAGGTATGGAATACCACCAGGTATTTTGATGGCGATATCATGATTGCACCAAACGCAACTCTTCGAATTAATGACAAAGTATTGTTTACTGAAAATGGTAGCATTACTGTTCTTCCTGGTGGAGAATTATACTTAGCTGGTATTGTTGATATTTCGGAACAATGTTCTCATAACTTTTGGAAAGGTATTCAGTTAAGAGGAAATGCCAATTCTCCTCAGACTCCTCAATACCAAGGTGCCATTAGAACACTTGCTGGTGCTGAAATTAGAAATGCAGAAATAGGAATTGCAGCCTATGGTATTGATCATAATAATAATGGAAACTATATCCAAAATAGCCAAGGAGGTATTGTGATTGTAGATAATGCCAGATTTGTGAATAATAAAATTGGTATAGAAATTAGAGACTATACTTATAGCGTTTTTGGTACTTCGGCCTATAAACCTGTTGTTCTTAATTCAACTTTTGCTACTTACGGTACTTATTATAATGATCCAATGGAAACTCCAATCGGTATTCAAATTCTAAGCAATAATAATGTGGTGGTTTCTAATTGTACTTTTGAAGGAAATGATTATTTGAAATATTTATCAGGAACTCTTTTATATCCTATTGGTGTAAAGACATGGTATTCTCCTACACAAATAATTGAATGTGAATTTGATGGTATTGGATATGGTGTACATGCTATGGACTTAACAGCTTCTAGCCGTGTAGTGGAAATCGATAGAAGTTCATTCCACTCATGTAATAATTCCATTTATTTAAATGGCCTTTCAAACCCTAGAGTCACAAGAAATGAACTTACTTTTTCTGGTTCTGGAACCGAAAAGTATCCTTATTTACTCTATATTGATGAGTGTAATAATTTTGTGGTGGAAGAAAATGAGTTTACTAGCCCTTATAATACATCCTCCGATCCTAATTTTGGAGTTATTGTAAACAATTGTGGAGCTTTTAATAATTCCATTTACAAAAATCAGTTTACCAGTGGATACTGTGGCATCTTAGCACAAAATAAAAACCGTGATGCCTCTGGCCAAAATGGACTTCAAATTAAATGTAATGTATTTGAGGAACACACACGAAATAATGTGATGGTATCTGCTGGTTTTAGAACGAGCCCTGAGGATGGTATTGCTGCAGCACAAGGAAGCTTAGGCCCAAATGCTGACGACCCTGCTGGTAACCTTTTCTCACTTGTTTGGACCAACCCCAATAATGGCATGACCACCACCGAGTCCCACTTCTGGAACCTTTCTAACCTGAATTCTGTGGTGACTTATTATCATCATAATTCTACGAATAATGATTTCTTATTAGAACCTGGTTATGATAATCAGAATAACTTGATAAATGGGATACTTAAAGTGCCGAATTATAATGCACCTTATAATGACAATAGTTGTGCTTCTCATTTTGTGGGTGGTGGAATTGGAGACGATCAAAAATCTCGCATGGCATCATCTGGTACTGATATTACAGCTACCAGTGAAACCTTAAATGCCATTACCGATGCTGGAGATACAGAAGCTTTAACAGCTGATATTCAAACTGCTGATAGTGATGAGGCTTTTGCTTTACGCAACGAATTATTAAGCACATCGCCCTATACCAGTAACGAGGTTCTGGAAACTGCTACACAAAAGGAAGAGGTATTAAGCAATCCATTAATACGCGATGTATTGGTGGCCAATCCTCAATCTGCAAAAAGCGAAGAGGTATTAGAATTGATAGATAGCCGTGCCAATCCTATGCCTGAGTATATGAAACAACAAATTTTAAATGGGCAAACCATTATTGGTCAAAAAGAAGAGTTGGAAGCCAAGCTGCATAATAGCAAAGTGGAACATGGTAATGCTTTAAATTATACCATTTCTTTGTTTCTCAACGATACCACTATAGACCCTAATGATAGTATAGTGCCACTATTGGCTGCCTCTAAAAATTTAGAAGCCCACTATCAATTGGCTGGGTATTATTTGAAAGAAAACAATACTGCTGCCATGAATACTATTCTAAGTCAAATTCCTGTGCTATTTAATTTAAGCGAAGCACAAGAGCTAGAATGGTTAAACATGAATACCTATTATACTATGCTCTTAAATGTTCAGAACGAGGACAGAACCTTATATCAACTCAACGAATCGGAAAAAGCTCAGCTGATGGTATGGTACGAAGAAGAAAAGGACTTGGTATCGGCCTATGCCAGAAATATTCTAGTGTTTATTGGTGATGTGAATTATGAAGAAACTATAATTCTTCCGGATATGGAGATGAAATCTAGCTTAATCACAAAGCCTTTTGATGTAGATATTTTGAACATGGAGCAAGGTATACTCAATGTATATCCTAACCCTGCTAATGATTTTATCATTTGTGAATATGATATTCAAGAATCTTTTGAAACTGCACAAATCATTATTACAGAATCGAGTAGTGCTAAAAATGTTTATAGCATTATGATTAGCTATCCAAAAGATAGCCAAACCATCGATTTAACTTCATTAAAATCTGGAGCCTATATTTTGTCACTTAAATTAAACGACAAAATCATCAGTTCCAAGAAATTTAATATTATTAAATAATAATTAACCCAATAGTTGGAGTAAAGGTAAATTTTTACTTTTACTCCAACTTTTTAATCAATCATCATGACTTCTATTTCACACTATATAAAGCTTAAAATAGTACTGAGATTACAATTTCTTATGGTACTATTAATTCTTTCAAACTATTCTTATTCTCAAATATATTCCGACACCACTTGGGAACGATGGTATGGGAAACAGAATTGTGATGAAGGGATGGCTTCTATAACGAATCATATTGAACACTATGACAAAGGGTTTGTTTTTCATGGGAGAAGCTTTCAGTCTGATTTGAACAAACCTATAATTAAAAAAACCGATATCAATGGTTATTTTCTTTGGGAACGTAAACTAGACTCTTTATCTAATAATTATATTGGTTCTATGAAGAACACATCAGATGGGGGGATTGTATTATGTGGAGGCATAAATGGAGCAACAGGTATTTCGAATCCATGGGTGGCTAAATTGAATGTTTGTATGGAAGTAGAGTGGTGCAAAACATTTCAATGGTCAGCTTATTCCTATGCCAATGATATTGCCATTGATAATGAAGGTAATATTGTTATCTTAACTAATTTCTATGGTCAGTCTCCTAGTGAAAGAATAGGTTTGATAAAACTCAATGCTGAAGGAAAAGTTTTATGGAAAAATAGTTATGCTACCATGAGCGATTATCCTTATATCTGGAATGCCTTTGGCAATAAAATATTTATAAGTGGCGATAATAATTATTATATAGCAGGAAATGCAGAATGGCCAACCAATAACGATCCGCAACAAGGTAAAGGCGATCGTCCTTTTATTGTGAAGGTAAATTCAAATGGTGAGGAAGAATGGGTTTTGCCTTTTGGTATTTATGATGGTGTTTTTGGAAAATCCTTCGAAATTATTGAAGAGCAAGAAAACACTTTTTTAGCAACAGGGCTAAATAGTGATAATTCCAATCCCTTATTGTTTTATTTTGATGACAAAGGAGAGGTGGTGTCCTATGCCAATGAAGTACTCTTTCCAGACTCCCATGTCATCAATTGGTTTTTAAGCACCAAAAAAATAGGAAATAATAGGTTTTACTCCATTTTAAGATATAGAAATGATTGGCAACAACAGTTTCCTTTAAATGGCTATTTAATTCATGATAGCCTATTGAATATTATCGATTATATGGAAACCCCTGAGG